>NZ_CP123781.1:3579166-3885833 GCF_029909415.1 Minwuia sp. IMCC3009 | reverse complement strand
GCGCAGGCGCACGGTGGGAGGGTTCAGTGGGGCACAAACAGGATTGTCTGTGGGCCGGACCTCCCCTCTCCCCCTCCCGACCACCCACGGGATTATCCTTATGGGTGGTCGGGAGGGGGAGAGGGGAGGTCCGGTCAACAAATAAGACGCCTCAACCCTCGAACTGCGGGTCCACGGGGACGCGCAGGCCGACGGCGAGGGCGTTGGTGCGGGAGGCCATGGCGACGATGCGGCGCATCTCGTTCAGCATGTCCGGTGTCGCGCCCTTGGCCGCGGCGACGGCGGAGTGGCTGGCGACGCAATAGTCGCAGCCGTTGGCGATGGAGACGGCGACGTAGATCAGCTCCTTCACCTCCGGGCTGAGCGCACCATCGGCCATCACATCGCGCAGCGTGTCCCAGACGGAGCGCAGCTCCACCGGGTCATGCGCCAGGTATTTCCAGAAGTTGTTGACGTCCTGGACGCCACGGGCGGCCATGATCTCGTCGAACACGGCGCGGACCTCAGCATTGGCGTCCGCATATTCGATGGGTTTGACCATGGTTGCCTCCCGGCTGATCTGTCGACCGTTCCGCCCCTCTCCCCCTCCCGACCACCCAATAGGATAATCCCGTGGGTGGTCGGGAGGGGGAGAGGGGCGGAACGGTCAGTCAGACAAACGCCTCATCAGCCAACGATGTCGAGGGCCGAGAAGAAGTAGGCGATCTCGATGGCGGCGTTCTCCGGGCTGTCGGAGCCGTGCGCGGAGTTGGCCTCGATGGACTCGGCGAATTCCTTGCGGATGGTACCGGCGTCGGCATTCTCCGGGTTGGTTGCGCCCATGACTTCGCGGTACTTCGCAATGGCATTCTCGCCTTCCAGAACCTGCACGACGACGGGGCCGGAGGTCATGAATTCGCACAGCGAACCGAAGAACGGACGCTCGGCATGGACGGCGTAGAAGCCTTCCGCCTGGGCGCGGGTGAGCTGCATGCGGCGCTGGGCGACGATGCGCAGGCCGGCATCCTCGATCAGGGCATTGATCTTGCCGGTCAGGTTGCGGCGGGTCGCGTCGGGCTTGATGATCGAGAAGGTGCGTTCCAGAGCCATTGTGCTGGTCCTTGCGTCTGATGGGTGAAGGCGCAGGACGCGCCGTTCCGAAGATTCGCCGCTGCATAGCTTGGCCCCGGGGATACTGCAACCATCCTGCAGGGTCCCCCTGTGACACCCATTGTCGCGGAGCGCCTTGCACAGCAGGCCTGAGCCCTTATAACGCGAGGCACTATCGGTGGAGTCCGGCTGTGGACCGTTCCACACCTCTTCCCCTCCCGGCCCCCCACGCAAGTATCCTGAAATGGGTGGCCGGGAGGGGAAGAGGGGTGGAACGGCCCGCGAGCGACTCCCACACACACACCCGATCCCGAGAGCCCCTTCATGCTGATCCTGGACGACATCACCATCCGTATTGCCGGGCGCACCCTGCTGCAGAATGCCAGCGTGCGGCTGCCCACCGGGCATCGGGTCGGGCTGGTCGGACCCAACGGCACCGGCAAGACCACCCTGCTGCGCGCGATACTGGGGGAGATCGGGCTGGAAGGTGGCGCGATCGAGGTGCCGCGCGGGTCGCGCATCGGGGCTGTGGCGCAGGAGGCACCGGGCGGCAACCTGCCGGCCATCGATGCGGTGCTGGCCGCCGATACCGAGCGCCATACCCTGCTGCAGGAAGCGGAAACGGCAACGGACGGTCACCGGATCGCGGAGATCCAGACCCGGCTGGCCGACATCGGTGCCTATGCCGCCCCGGCCAAGGCAGCAACGATCCTGGCCGGTCTCGGCATCCTGGAGGATCGCCAGAACCTGCCCTGCAATTCCTTCTCCGGCGGCTGGCGGATGCGTGTCGCGCTGGCGGCAGCCCTGTTCTCGGAGCCGGAAATCCTGCTGCTGGACGAACCGACGAACCATCTGGATCTGGAGGCGGCGCTGTGGCTGGAGGGGTTCCTGGCGAGCTATCCCCACACCATCGTCATCGTCAGCCATGACCGTGACCTGCTGAACCGCGCCGTCACCGACATCCTGCACCTGGACGATCAGAAGCTGACCCTCTATCCCGGCGGCTATGACACCTTCGAGGAACGCCGCCGCATGGCGCAGCGCCATCAGGTGGCGCTGGCCAACCGCCAGTCGGCGGAGCGCGAGCGCATCCAGGCCTTCGTCGACCGCTTCCGCTACAAGGCCTCCAAGGCGCGGCAGGCACAGAGCCGCCTGAAGATGCTGGCCAAGATGCAGCCGGTGGCCGCCATGATGGAGAACCGCGCACCGCGTTTTCCCTTCGCGGAACCGACGAAACTGTCGCCGCCGGTGGTGCATATGGACGGGGCCGCGGTCGGCTATGAGCCCGGCAAGCCCGTACTGCGCCGTCTGGGTCTCAGGATCGACGAGGATGACCGCATCGGTCTGCTGGGGGCCAATGGCAACGGCAAGTCCACCCTGTCGAAGCTGATCGCCGGACGGCTGCAGGCGGAATCGGGAGAGGTGCGCCGGTCGTCGAAACTGAAGATCGGCTTCTTCGCCCAGCATCAGATCGAGGATCTGTCGCCCGACCGCTCCGCCCTGGCGCACATGCGCGACGTGCGGCCCCACGACCCCGAGCAGCGGCTGCGCACCCGGCTGGACAGCTTCGGGCTGGACGCCAAGCGGGTGGATACCCCGGCGGGGGAACTCTCGGGCGGCGAGAAGTCCCGGCTGGCGCTTTGCCTGATGGCGCAGAGCGAACCGCACATGCTGATCCTCGACGAGCCGACCAACCATCTGGATATCGACAGCCGGGAGGCGCTGGTCCAGTCGCTGAACGACTTTCCCGGCGCGGTGATCCTGGTCAGCCATGACGCGCATCTGGTGGAGGCGGTGGCCGACCGGCTCTGGCTGGTGGATGGCGGCACCGTCACCGCGTTCGACGGCGACATGAGCGACTATCGCCGCAAGGCGCTGGGCGACGCGGCGGAGGAGCGGAAATCCCGCAAGGGGACCGAGGCCGCCCCGACCGAATCCAAGTCGGACCGCAAGGAAGCCCGCAAGGCCGCGGCGGACGCCCGCAAGCGGCTGGTGCCCTATCGCAAGGCGGTCAAGGCGGCGGAGCAGGAGATGGAGAAGATCTCCGCCATGCTGGCCCGCGTCGAGGTGCGGCTGCGCGATCCGGAAATCTATGCCGGACCGCAGGAAGAGGTCGCCCGCCTGACCCGCGCCAAGGCCGATGGCGAACGTGCCCTGGCCAATGCCGAAGCCGCCTGGATGATGGCGGAGGAAGCACTGGAACAGGCGCAGCAGGAAGCCGACGCGGCCTGAGAGAGGTGAGGCAGATGGCTGACATCAGCCTGACCCGACTTTCCGACATCGACGAAGATGCCATCATCGACCTGATGAACGACCCGGCGGTGGGGCGGCACATGCCCCTGCTGGCTGCCGGGTTCTCGGCGCCGGACTGCCGGGCCTTCCGTGCCGCGAAGCAGGCCATGTGGGATCGTCACGGGTTCGGCCCCCACGCCATCCTGATCGACGGCCGGTTCGCGGGCTGGGGCGGGTTGCAGCCGCAGGACGGGGAAGCGGACTTCGCGCTGGTGCTGCACCCGGATCACTGGGGCGCGGGCCTGCGCATCTTCCGGCTGTTTCGTGACGCGGCCTTCGGATCCATGGGTCTCGACAGCATCACCGCCCTGCTGCCCCCGGACCGGTCGAACCGGAGAGCGATCCTGCGCCTGGGCTTCGTCGAGGAAGGGTTGGTCGCGATCGACGGCGCAGCCTTCGTCCGCTTCCGGCTGCATGGCCGCAGCCCGGGAAGGCGCTGACCCGGCGGTGCTGGCCGCGTCGGTTCAGTTGGCGCGGGAGCTGAAGGGGACGTAGCGTCCGTCTTCAATGCTGTCGAAGAACTCGTTCACCTGCGGATGTTCCACCGGGTCGCCGGATTCATCCCAGAGCAGGTTCTGTTCCGAGACATAGGCGATGTAGGTGGTCTCGTCGTTCTCCGCCAGCAGATGATAGAACGGCTGGTCCTTGCGCGGCCGCACGTCGGCCGGAATGGATTCCCACCATTCCTCCGTATTGTTGAACTGGGGATCAACGTCGTAGATCACGCCCCGGAACGGAAAGAGGCGGTGACGCACGATGTCGCCAATCCTGAACTTCGCCTCGGGCAACTGGATCAAGTGAACGCTCCGCCATCTGTGCTGGTTGGTTTCGGCCATCATTGATGCGAATTTCAGGCCATCAGGTCAATGCCGGAGATGGGCGGCGCACACGAAAACGCCGCCGGGGAGGGACCGGCGGCGTCCTGTTCGTCTCAGGCGGAGGAGTGCGTCTTTCCTGTAATGCCTGTGTGTCTGATAGATGGGGTGTTGGTCCCGGAACCCAAGTGACACGGATCACAACCGGGTTCCCGGTGGGTGGCACCGGTCTGTCGATCGACCGGACCTCCCCTCTCCCCCTCCCGACCACCCATTCAGGATACTCCCGTGGGTGGTCGGGAGGGGGAGAGGGGTGGTGCGGCCCACAAACATCTCGACGCACTCAGCGCGTCAGACCTCCTCCGGCCCGCAGATCCTGCGCCATGGCAATGATTCGGCTGGTCTCCGGCCAGAGATTCAGCGTTGCCACGTCGCTCAGCGGCATGAAGCAGGCCGCCATGGCGTCACTGGCCGCGACCGCCTCGCCGGCCTGCCATTCGCCCCACATGTCGATCAGGGTGTAGTGATAGATCAGTGACCCGTCCTCATGGCGGCTGATCCCGTCCACCACGTCGATCAGTCCGGCGATGCGGCAAGTGACGCCGGTTTCCTCCAGCACCTCCCGCATGGCCCCTTCCGCCACCGTCTCGCCGAGCTCCTGACGCCCGCCCGGAATCGCCCATTCGCCCTTGCGTGGCGCCTTGCCGCGCCGGATCATCAACACCTCGTTACCGCGAAAGATCACGGCGCCGATACCGATTTCGGGTTTCTTCATCATGCCCGCCCGTTGCCTCCGTCCCGCGCCAGGCCGCGCGCCCTGCCGTTCCTGTACTGGCACAAACGGCGGAATTTCGGTAGAGCTTGGTGAGGCAGGCAGCCGGGGAGGGTTGCCAGGCCGGGGAGGACCATCATGAGCATCATCTTCGATCCAAACGCACCCGAGTCCATCGTCGATCCCTATCCGGGGCTTGCCGGCCTGCGGGCGCAGGAACCACTGCACTGGAGCCCGGTCAGCCGGGCCTGGTACATCACCCGCTACGGCGACGTCCGGGACGGGTTCCGCGACAAGCGCATGTCGGCGGACCGCATCCGCCCCTTTGTCGAGGCAATGCGCAACGGCCCGGACGGGGAGGAGATCGGCTTTCTCGGCGATCACATCGGCCATTGGGCCGTGTTCAACGATCCGCCGCGCCACGGCCATCTGCGCGGCCTGATGAACAAGGCCTTCACCAGCCGCCGGGTCGAGAGCCTGCGCGGACAGGTGGCGGAGATGGTGGAGGGGCTGATCGCCGACTGGAAGGACGGGGAGGAAATCGACTTCCACCAGGCCTTCGCCTATCCCCTGCCCGCGACCGTGATCGCGCTGTTGCTCGGCGTGCCGCAACCGGATGTGGAGCACCTGAAACGCTGGTCCGACGCCCTGGCGCAGTTCGTCCTGACGTCGAAGACCAACCCGGACAAGTACAAGGTCGCGGCGGCGGCGCTGGCGGAGATGAACAGCTATTTCGAGGGCTTCCTGGACGACCGCCGCGCCAACCCCGGTGAGCTGGTGACCGACGGCATGATCGACGCCAGCGATGAAGGCGACCGGCTGACGGCGGACGAACTGGTGGCCAGTTGCATCCTGCTGCTGTTCGCCGGGCATGAAACCACGACACAGTTGCTGGCCAACGGGCTGCATTCCCTGCTGCACCATCCCGACCAGTTGGCCGATTTCCGCGCCAATGGCGGCGATATCGGCTTCACCCGCAACGCTGTGGAGGAACTGCTGCGCTTCGACGGGCCCAGCCTGACATCCCCGCGCATCGCTGCAGAGGACGTGGAACTGCACGGCCAGACGATCCGCAAGGGACAGCGGATCTGGCTGTGGAACTGCGCCGCCAATCGCGACGAGACCGTTTTCCCTGATCCCGACCGGCTGGACCTGCGCCGCAGCAACGCCGATCGGCATGTCACCTTCGGCTTCGGCATCCACTTCTGCATCGGGGCGCCGCTGGCAAAGCTGGAAGCGGAAGTCGCCTTCCCCATCCTGCTGAACCGCTTCAGCCGGATCGAGGCGGTGAAACCGGTACAGACCTGGTCGGATTCCTACGTCTCGCGCGGCATGACCACCTTCCCCGTGCGGGTCTGGCGCTGAGGGGACTTGTTCGCTGACCGTGCCACCCCTCTCGGGAATTGTTTGCGGTCCCCGGCCACCCCTCTCCCCCTCCCGACCACCCACGGGATTATCCTTATCCCGCATTCCCCAGATGGATGCCATTTCCACCGCCGTCTGAAGCGTGATAACCTCGCCTCTACAATAGGTTAAACGTGATTGGGGGCGGATTTGGCGGTGGACGCGACGGGTGAAGCGGGATCGGGGCCTCTGCGGCTGCAATTTGACCGCTCGGTGAAGGTGGGGTTTCGGAGTTCCTCTATCAGTTCCGACGGCGGGCTGCTGCTCCATCGCGAACTTGATGACGCCCTCGGTCTGACCGTCCTGGCGGCGGAGTTGGTCGCCGATCCACGCACAGGCAGAAACGGGCGGCATCGCCTCGACGGCCTCCTGCGCCAGTCCGTCTTCTCTCGACTCGCCGGGTACGAGGACGTCAACGATGCCGACCGGCTTTGCCGCGATCCAGTGATGCGCCAGCTTGTCGGTGGGCGGGCGGTCAAGCGCGGTGCGGCGTCGGCCAGCGCCATGGGCCGGTTCGAGACGGAGATGCTGACGCGGCCGGAGAACCTCGCCAGCCTGGTCGACTTGCCGGGGCGCTGGATCGACGCGGTGCATGAACGGCGGCCACTGAAGAGCATCACCCTCGACATGGACAGTTCCGAAAGCCCTGCGCATGGCGATCAGGAAGGCGCTGTCTGGAACGGCCACTTCCAGAAGAAGTGCCTGCACCCGCTGTTTGTGTTCAACCAGTTCGGCGATCTGGAGCGGTGCGCTCTGAGGCCGGGCAATGTCCACAGCGCCGATGGCTGGGAAGATGTGCTCAAGCCTGTGCTGGTGCGATATTCGGCGGAGGCGCGGCTCTCTTGCATGCGTTTCGCGGCCAACGCCGTCAGGCTGCAGCTTCACGCGCTGGCCTACAACCTCGCCAACTTCCTGCGCACGCTGGCGACACCCGATGAGATTGGAGCTTGGTCTCTGACCTCGCTGCGCGAGAGACTGATCAAGACCGGCGCCCGTCTCGTGAGCCACGCCCGCTATGCCGTGTTCCAGTTTGCCGAGGCGGCGCTGCCTCGGGCAACTTTTGCGGGCATCCTCTGCCTGATCAACGGCCTGCGCGACCCGCCGGTCGCAACGGTGTCAGTATGATCGGCGGCGACCTCAGAACCGCAAGTCGCTTCGGTGGCGGCGGGATAGGTATGCCCGAAACCGGGCGGAACGAAGCCTCAAGCGATTGGATCGACCTGCTCAGCCGCTCTTCGCGGCCGGCACGCCGCATCCCACGAGGGCCAGAGGAGAAAATTGCTTGGAAAGTTGCATTCAGTGGCCTTACCGTAGCGGAAGGCAAACCATATGGGGAATGTCGGTTAACAATAGCAAAGACCTACCGTTTGGAGGACGAACATATGCAAGACTTTGTGCTCTATCTGGCAATTTACGGGTTGATTGTCGTTATTGTAATCTTGGCCCAAGTCTTGGTAGCGGCCCAGCAGGTCGGGCTATCGACGCTTGCCGGCAATCGAGAAAATCTCGTTCTGACAGGCCTTGCTGGGCGAATGGAACGCGCCGCGAATAACTCGCTGCTTGCGCTCGCTTTGGTAGCACCTGCAGTTTTGATGACCCACCTGTCCGATGCCGCCAACAATTTGGCTGATCAACTGATGCTGACGTTTCTGCTCGCTCGAATTGCATATGTTGCACTCTACGCGCTCGGGATCGTTTGGTTCCGAACCGCTGCTTGGGTAACGGCCTTCGTATGCACCGCTCTGCTCTATGTGGGCTTGGTTCTTTGACTTGTCGAGAAGTTGTGGCGCCTCACTCTCTTAATGAAATCCAATAATTAAACCAACAGATTATTCGCATGGAGACTGGAGCCACTCCACTTACTTAATTTGATTGATACGATGAAGTCAATGAATGTCAGTGCTACCCCTATAAAGGGGTAGTACGCATTTTTAATAAAATTCCAAATATTTTCAGACAGCCTGAGATGTAATTTCTATTTGTGAACGAAACCGTCATTCTTCGCCCGCGCACCAATGGCAAGTTCGCCAGACTGGTTCGAGAAATCAATACAGCTATGGCCGAGAATAGGGGTGCCATTTTTCAGGAAAATACTGACAGGGCAAGTTTGAAGACATGCTCTAATTCATCCTGAGCCGCGCCCTGTTTCTGTAGCTCCATCGCACTAGCGATCTGAGCATCAATATAAAGGGCTGCCGTCCTTGAGGGTATGTTTGAGGCGAACTGTCCTTTTGACTTCGCCCTTTCGATCCACTGTTCAAGGCCACACAAGGTCTGTTCCCGGAACTTGTCGGCACTTTGCCGCGCGAGCATTCCAAGATCATCTTTGCTGCGGCACATTGTAACCTGAAGGCAGCCATCCGGCAAACCGTGCGCCTTGTGGTCCAAAAGGACGAAATCAGTGAGCGCTTGCAAGGCTTGACCAAAGGGAACATCATCCGTGAGAACATCTACCAATGGCGCCAGGATGGTCGCCTGATATGCTATCAGGGCGGCCTGTTTCAGCCCATCTTCGTTACCGAACTCCCGATAAATGCCAGGCTTGGACACACCAGCGCGGCGGCTAATCTCGTTTATCGAAACGCCCGTCGGCCCATCTGCCCAATAGCTTTCCACCGCGATTTTAAGCACATGATCCCGGCTCATGGTTTTCGGGCGCCCGCGGGCGGGTTTGTTTCCTTTTGTGTTCATAAATAAATACCCGTTAGTATTTTAAGCTTGCATGGGCATTAAAATACGCTATAGTATAAAATTAGCAACAACGTGCAGCGACTTTCGGCAAGAGAAAACTAGACTTCAGCATGCGCGTAGCGATCGAAGGGATCAAAAACTATGGGACGTGCTTGGCCAATTCTCATCCTGCTCGGGTTCTGTCAGTTCTGCGCAAGCTGGGGCTCGCTTGCCATTATCGCGGTACAGGTTGAGATGCGATCCGGCCTGGGGGTATCGGCAGAGGATGTCGCCGCGCTGGTATGGGCCTTTTCATTCTCGCTTGCGGTTGGGGCCTTGGTCGCGCAGGTTCTGATCGGCCATTGGGAGCGCCGCGCAGTGCTATTTGTCTCACTTGTCTTGCTAGGTTGCGGCGGCATGGCACTTGGATTTGCGCAAAACTGGGAGCAGGCAATGGCAGCTCGGGTAGCTATGGCCCTAGGTGCCGCTTCAGTGATGCCCACGGCCTCAGTCATTGCGGCATCACTGGTGACAGAGGCGCAGCGCCCGGCCGCTATGTCTGTGGTTTTTGGCGGGCTCACAACATCATTAGTGGTGGCCCTGCCAATCTCCAGTGCTGTGGCCGAGGCAGCTGGCTGGCGCGCTGCCTGGTTCGTGGCAGGAGGTGCAGCTTTTGTTGCCGCATTTGGCGTGGTGATTGGCGTTTCTGGTGGCGTACGCGGCACTCGAGCCTCATTTACGGCTATGCTTGCGGTCCTGGCTGACCGTGCCACATCACTGACCATCGCCACCACGCTTTTGTTGATCTGCGGCGGCTTCATCACCTACGCAATGATCGCATTCTGGCTTATCGAGGTGGGGGAGGCACCACGCACAGCGCTGACAACGGCCCTATTGGCAGCCGGTATCGCTTCAGTGATTGGCAATGCCTTTTCCTCCCATTTGGTGCGTTTGCTTGGGCGCGATGGTACAATCCTTGGTGGCCTCGCTTTCACGGCAGTTTGTTTTCAGATCCTCTGGGCGGCACCCCACTTCTACTGGCTGTCATACCCGGCGTTTATTTTCTTTGGTGTCGGCTGGGCCCTTTGCTTGGCTCCGTTGCAGGCGCGGCTGATGGAGACAGCGGGCGCACGTGCCCAACTGGCCCTAGCTCTCAACGCATCTGCGTTTTTCGGAGGTCAGGGGCTGGGCGCAGCGGGCGGTGGCGCTGTTTACGAAGCTTATGGCCCGGTTGCTTTGCCAATTGCCTCGGTTGCTGTGCTTGCGTTAGCAACACTCCTGTTCTTCATATCTAAGCAGATAAATCCGCCTTCCAAGGCGAAGACTACGTGAAAGCGGGCATTTGTTCTGAATGAAGTGGAGCGCCAGGCAAGATACCAGCTATTAGCTGCATCTAGATCCGTAGAAAATTTGGGCTTTAAGCTGATCTTAGCCGCATCGGCGGCGAATACCCGCTATGTGCCAAAAGTCGTCAATCAACTTATAAATGTCCACAATCCTGTCCGCCCAAAACTCCGCCAACACAGTGTTTGAACCACAAACTGCGAACACAGTGTTGGTAACATAGCGGGCAACACAGTGTTCCAAGTTTTTGCGACAACACAGCACAGAGCAGCTTCACAGTGTCCAACAGAGCGAGTCCGCAGTCAAAATAGTCAGCAACACGGCAAAAAGTGTGTTTAACGTGTGTTTTTGAATTACACAACTTTAGCGCGCATTGCGCTCGGCTAAGCCATCGATTTTATTGTTAAAAGTGGTGCCCAGGGGCGGAATCGAACCACCGACACGAGGATTTTCAATCCGCTGGGCCGCATCCCTGCTCTGATCCTCGACGATGGCGAGACCATCGTGGAAAGCAGCACGATCATCGACTGTCTCGACGATCTCGCGGGTCCGGAGCGGGCGCTGACACCGCCTTCGGGAGCGGAACGGCGCAGGGTGCTGAACCTTCTGGCCGTTGCGTCCGGTGCCACCGACAAGCTGGTCTCATCCCTCTACGAACATCACCTGCGTCCGCCGGAAATGGTGCATCGGCCCTGGGCGAAGATGTGCGACCGGCAGACCGTGGACGGCTTCCGGTGGCTGGAGCAGCAGTTGCAGGGGGACTGGTTCATGGGGAACCGCATGACCCAGGCAGACCTGACAGTCGCCGTGTTCTGGCAGTTCGGGGTCGAGAAGCGCCCCAACTTCTTTGCCCGCATGGACTGCCCGAAACTGACCGCCCTCTCGGACCGGCTGGCCGCAACTGAACCTTTCCAGGCAACCCCGCAGGGCGAAGGTCTGCCCAAGGGTATCGCTCTGGGATAGGGCAACACGGGCCTGAACCCCTTCCCCCTGGACGGGGGAAGGCCGGGATGGGGGTGAATCAGCGAAGCCGAACCGCCATGATCTCACCGCGGTGCAACAGCCTTCGGCTCCACCCCCCATCGACCGCTACGCGGCCACTTCCCCCGCAAGGGGGGAAGCAAGAGAAGACCGGAACCGGACGTTACCGTCAGGTGTTCATGGAATCGAAGAAATCCGCGTTGTTCTTGCTGTCCTTCAGCTTCGACAGCAGGAATTCCATCGCATCGGTGGTGCCCATGGGGGCGAGGATGCGGCGCAGGACCCACATCTTTGTCAGGGCCGCCTTGTCCACCAGCAGCTCTTCCTTGCGGGTGCCGGACTTGGTGATGTCGATGGCGGGGAAGGTGCGCTTGTCGGCCAGCTTGCGGTCCAGGATCAGCTCCGAGTTGCCGGTGCCCTTGAACTCCTCGAAGATGACCTCGTCCATGCGGCTGCCGGTATCGATCAGCGCCGTGGCGACGATGGTCAGGGAGCCGCCTTCCTCGATGTTGCGGGCGGCACCGAAGAAACGCTTCGGGCGCTGCAGGGCGTTGGCATCGACACCACCGGTCAGCACCTTGCCCGAGGACGGCACCACGGTGTTGTAGGCACGGGCCAGGCGGGTGATGGAATCCAGCAGGATGACCACGTCACGCTTGTGCTCGACCAGGCGCTTGGCCTTTTCGATGACCATCTCGGCGACCTGCACATGGCGCTGCGCCGGTTCGTCGAAGGTGGAGCTGACCACCTCACCGTTCACCGACCGCTGCATGTCGGTCACTTCCTCCGGCCGCTCGTCGATCAGCAGCACGATCAGGTAGCAGTCGGGGTGATTGGCGGAGATGGCATGGGCGATGTTCTGCAGCAGCACCGTCTTGCCGGTACGCGGCGGCGCGACGATCAGACCGCGCTGGCCCTTGCCGATGGGGGCAACCAGGTCGATGACGCGGGAGGAACGATCCTTCTTGGTCGGATCATCATGCTCCATGTGCAGCCGCTCGTCCGGGTAGAGCGGGGTCAGATTGTCGAAGGCAACCTTGTGGCGGGCGGCTTCCAGATCCTCGAAATTGATCAGGGAGACCTTCATCAGCGCGAAATAGCGCTCCCCGTCCTTCGGCGCGCGGATCTCGCCCTCGACCGTGTCACCGGTGCGCAGCGAGAAACGGCGGATCTGCGTAGGGCTGACATAGATGTCGTCGGAACCGGGCAGGTAATTGGCCTCCGGCGAGCGGAGGAAGCCGAAACCGTCGGAAAGGATCTCCAGCACGCCCACACCGGTGATTTCCTCACCGTCCTCGGCAAGCTGTTTCAGGATCGCGAACAGCATGTCCTGCTTGCGCATGGTGGACGCGTTCTCGATCTCCAGCTCTTCGGCCATGGAGAGCAGTTCCGTGGGAGTCTTGGCCTTCAGTACACCTAGATTCATTGCAACCATCAAATCTGGAAGGGGTCAGGGTCCGGGACCGCATTCGGGCCCGGTATCTGTTCATCAGCGGATGTCGGAAGTCCGGGATCGCCTGGCAAAGGGCCGGCGCGTGTCGGGTTCCGGAAAGGGATGGTGTCACGGCAGGGCCGTAACTGCCTTTTCCATACACCGTTCGGGCAGGGCTGCAAACGGAAAATGACGCGGGCGAGGCCCTTGCGCGGGCCGTTCCGGCGCGGACAGCGGTCTCAGCGCTGCCAGATCGGCTCCTTGACCGCCGCATGCAGAAAGGCCCGGTGCGCTTCCTCCTCCGCCGGCGGCAGGGGCGGGTGAGGCCGCGGTTCCCGTGCAATGCGGCGCACGGTGCCGCCCTCGCTGTCGGAACCCGAAGAGCCGAAGGTCAGCCCGGCCTGGGTGGCGCTGACCAGGTGATAATAGACGTCGGCGAGCAGGCGGGAGTCGATCAGCGCCCCATGCAGGTTACGCGACGAGGTATCGACGTCGAAGCGGCGACAGAGGGCGTCGAGGCTGGCGGGGGAGCCGGGGAACTTCCTGCGCGCAATGGCCAGCGTGTCGATGGCCTGGTCCATCGGCAGCACCTTGTGCCCGGCGGCCTTCAGTTCCCAGTTCAGGAACTTCATGTCGAAGGCCGCATTGTGGATGACCAGCGGATCATCACCGATGAAGCGGATGAAACCCTCAGCAATGTCGGCAAAGACCGGCTTGTCCTGCAGCATCTCGTCGGAGATGCCGTGCACCTTGAATGCGCCCTCGTCCATCATCCGTTCGGGATTGATGTACTGGTGGTAGGTCGCGCCGCTCCAGACCCGGTCGATCAGTTCCAGACAGCCGATCTCGACGATGCGGTGACCGTCCTTCGGATCCAGTCCCGTGGTTTCCGTATCCAGAACGATCTCACGCATCAGGGGACCCCATCATCTGGTGTTCAACAGCGCGGAACCTACCATATCGGCGCGACTTCTGTCAGCCCTGCGCAGCCAGCTTCGCACGCATCTCAGCCACCAGCGCCCGGACCTGCGCCTCCGTTTCCGCCAGGCTGACGCTGGTGTCGACCACGTGGTCGGCACGGGCGCGCTTCTCCGCATCCGGTGTCTGGCGGGCCAGGATCGCCTCGAACTTGGCCACTGACATGCCCGGTCGTGCCAGCACCCGCTCGCGCTGCTGTTCGGCAGAGGCGCTGACGACCACAACCGCATCCACCTTCTTCTCGCCGCCGGTCTCGAACAGCAGCGGTACATCGACCACGACAATGTCGGCGCCATCGGCATCCGCCTGCGCCCGGAAGGCCGCCCGGTGTTCGCCCACCAGCGGGTGCACGATCTTCTCCAGGTCACGGATGGCGGCATCGTTGCCCACGACCTCCGCGCTCAGCCGCTCGCGATCAACGGCACCGTCCACGACCGCATCGGGAAAGCGCGCCCGCACCGGCTCCACCGCCGGGCCGCCCTTCGCGTAGATCTCGTGCACCGCCGCATCGGCATCCCACACGGGCACCCCGGCCGCGCGAAACATTTCCGCCGTCGCGGATTTCCCCATGCCGATGGACCCGGTCAGAGCCACAACATATGCCATCACTTCCCCCCCAGAACATGCGCCCGCAGGCTGTCCGTCACCGCGACGTCACGCCCGAAGAAGGCGCGGAACGCCGGTACGGCCTGATGCAACAGCATGCCCAGCCCGTCAACCGTTCTCAGACCCCGCTGACGCGCAGACCGCAACAAGGGGGTTTCCAGCGGCACATAGACGATATCATGCACCCAGGCTGTCTCCGCCAGACCGGCCAGATCCACATCAAGTACGCCCTTGCCCGCCATACCAAGGCTGGTGGTATTGCCGAGCAATACAATGTCATCAGGCAGTTTTTTCAGACAGTTGAAGGGCAAGACCGCAATTCGGTCATCAGCCATACTCTCGGCCAGGGCATACCCGGTGGCCTCGGTCCGGTTGGTCAGATAGATTCGCGGGCAACCGGCCACCAGCAGGGCATGGACAGCGGCACGCGCGGCCCCGCCGGCCCCGATCACCAGCCCCGGACCTACTTTCGGATCCACTCCGGCCTGCTGCAGGTTGGCCATGAAGCCATAGGCATCCGTGTTGCGTCCCAGGATCCGCCCGTCGGGCTGAAACACCAGCGTGTTCACCGCACCGATGGCCCGGGCGGCATCATCCACATCATCCGCCAGCCGCAGCGCCGCCAGCTTGTGCGGCACCGTCACATTGGCGCCCCGGAACCCCGCGGCGGCCAGCCCATGTACTGCCGTCCCGAAATTCTCGGGCGTCACAGGCAGACCGAGGTAGGTTCCCGCAATTCCCTGCTCCCGCAACCAGAACCCGTGCAGGCGCGGCGACAGGCTGTGTGCCACAGGCCAGCCAAGCACTGCCGCGACGGCTTCCGGCACGGTCGTCCGCATGTGATCGTCAGACATGTCTCATTCCGTCTCCCCGCCTCCCCCGCGCCATGCGATACCGGCCTGGCGCAGTGCCGCCAGCACGGGCAGCAGAGGCAGGCCCAGGATCGAGGACCAGTCGCCTGTCATGCGCTGAAACAGGTGTATCCCCTCCGCCTCGATCCTGTAACCGCCAACCGACGACATGACCGCATCCGGTGCGTTTGATACATAGAGGGCCTGTTCGTCCGCCGACAGGGGCCGCATTTCCATTTCGCACCGGTCGGAGTAGGACCACATGACCGAGCCCGCACGCATCAGGATGACGCCATTGATCAGAAAATGAACCCGGCCACTCAGCAGTGTAATATGGGATTTCAACCCCTCCCGCCCTACTGGTTTGTCCAGCAGGCTGTCCCCTGCCACCAGAACCTGATCCGCCGCCAGGACAAGCTGTTCCGGATGCAGAGTATTGATCACATTCGCTTTTTCGCGTGCAAGGGCCCGGGCGATCAGGTCCGGCGACTGGCCCTCCCGCTGCGCGGCCACCTTGATCGAGGCCTCGTCAACATCCGCCGGGATGACCTGGAACGCAAGCCCCGTTCCGGCGAGCAGGCGGCGCCGGGTCATACTTCCCGACGCCAGAACAAGCCCGGTAGGTCCCGTTGAAGTCATACCGCCTGTTCTTTCATGCGGCGGTGATACAGCGACAGGATCGCCGCGGCGGATTCCTCGATCGACTTGCGGGTCACATCGATCGTGGGCCAGCGATTGCGCGCAAAGACACGCTTGGCCTCCGCCAGTTCATCGGCGACGACCTCCGGGTCGGAATAGTCGCTGTCACCGGATTCCCGCAGGCTGAGCAGGCGGTTGCGCCGGATCTGGCTCAACCGTTCGGAGGATGTGGTCAGGCCCACGACCAGGGGCTTGCGCAGTTTCAGCAGCTGCTCGGGCAGGGGAACGGACGGCACGAAGGGGACATTGGCCGCCTTCAGCCCGCGATTTGCCAGGTACATGCAGGTCGGGGTCTTCGATGTGCGGGAAACGCCGACCAGGACAACGTCCGCACGATCCAGATCCTCCACATGCTGGCCGTCGTCATGGATCAGGGTGAAGTGCATCGCCTCGATCCGGTCGAAATATTCGTTGTTCATCTCGTGCTGGATGCCGGGACGGCCGCGCGTTTCCCCGCCGAGGAAGCTGCCCAGCGCCGTCATGACCGGGTCCAGCGCCGCCACACTGCGCACGCCAAGCCGACGGCAGGCCTCTTCCAGCAACAGGCGCAGGTCGGGATCGACCACGGTGAAGATCACGATGCCCGGGGATTCCTGGATGCTGCGAATCACCAGCTCCATCTGCGCCCGGTTGCGGATCATCGGCCAGAGGTGTTTCACCGCATTGGCATCGGCAAACTGCACCAGCGCGGCATTGAGGATTCCGGTCAGGGTCTCACCTGTGGAATCGGAGACCAGATGCAGGTGAAAGCTGTTCATGGTGCTGGCGTCCGTTGCTGGAATAGGGGCGGGAGGGGCGATCTGCCGTCCGCCGGATCAGATGATCCACAGGGGAATGTACAGTCGGGGGGAATCGGATGCGAGGGAAGAGAAGGGCAGTTTCGCAAACGCACCGCCTGTTTGCCCCCACAGGAAACGGGCAACGGGTCAGGGAAGCAGTGGACGGGGTGAACAACGGGTGAAACCATGAAGGTTCCCGACCGGCCTGTGGACATCTGCTGACAACGGCCGGGAATCCGGGAGCCGGCATTCCGGGCAATACGGGGATGAAACCGAAGATCCGGCAACAGCCTGTGCGCAACCGCGGGAGACAAAACAATCCCCGCTATCCAGCGACCAGCTACAACCTCCAGATTCTTATCTATAAGATAAGAGTAAGAGAGAGGACCCTGTGCGTGGATTCCATCACCGAGAGAAGACCATGAACGAGACAGCGACCCTGGCCCTGCCGGAACCGATCACGGGCGCATCCGCCTGGCGTGGCGCGGACCTGCAACCGCATCCCGAAAGCTGGATCGATCTGCTGGACAAGCCCTTCATCACGGCACTTTCGGAGAGGGTCGATGATTTTCTGGCAAGCGGAAAGCCACTGGCAGGGATGGAGCGGAGTGATCTGGACCACCCGGTGCTGACCGCCAGGACCAGTGACTGGTGCGACACCCTTTTGTCTGGAAGGGGGTTCGTGCTGGCGCGGGGACTGCCGATCCATGACTGGGACATGCAGAAGACAGCGGCGGTGTGGTACGGGCTTGGCCTGCTGATGGGCGTGCCCCGCAGTCAGAATGCGCAGGGGCACCTGCTGGGTCACGTCAGGGACCTGGGGCTGTCGACGGACGATCCGAAGGTCAGGATCTACCAGACCACGGAGCGTCAGACGTTCCATACGGATTCCTGTGACGTGGTGGGGCTGCTCTGTCTCAGGACATCCAGGACAGGCGGAGAGTCGGCGATCGTCAGCTCGATGCAGATCTACAATGAAATGCACCGGGACTGCCCGGAACTGCTTCGGGCCTTGTTCAGCAGCTTTCCGACCGACCGGCGGGGCGAGATTCCCCCGGGCAAGAAGGCCTGGTTCGACATTCCCGTGTTCAATCATCACGCAGGCTATCTGTCGGTGATCTATGCCCGGCGCTACATCACCTCCTCCGCCCGGCTGGAGGGGCCGCGCCGCCTTTTGGACCTGGAGGTCGCGGCGCTGGACCGCTTCGACGCGCTTGCCAATGATCCGGCGATGCATCTGAAGATGGAGTTCCGGCCCGGCGACATCCAGTTCGTGCACAATCACACCATCCTGCACGATCGGCTGGCCTATGAGGACTGGCCGGAGCCGGAGCGCAAGCGGCACCTGTTGCGGCTCTGGCTGGCAATTCCGGGGGCACGTCCCTTGCCAGATGTCTATGCGGAGCGCTATGGCTCCACCATGATCGGCGACCGGGGCGGAATCCTGGTTGACGGAACACGGCTGACGGTGCCTCTGGAACCTGTCTGAGCGGGTTGGCGGCTTTTTCGGCGGACCGTGCTGGCCGGGGTCAGCAACAAGCATCACCACCAGGAGATCTGATGACTGAGAAGCGGTTTCTTGCGGCACTGAACGGCAAACCCGTTGATCGGCCGCCCTTCTGGTTCATGCGCCAGGCCGGACGCTATCTGCCGGAATACCGGGCCACGCGGGCGGAGGCCGGGGACTTTCTGGACCTGTGCTATCGGCCGGATCTGGCTGAGGAAGTCACCCTGCAGCCGATCCGGCGCTTCGGCATGGATGCGGCGATCCTGTTCGCGGACATCCTGCTGCTGCCCCAGGCGCTGGGCCAGCATCTGGAGTTCAGGGTCGGTGAGGGTCCGGTGCTGGAACCGATCCGACGGACGGCGGACATTCCCGCCCTGGACATGGACCGCCTGCACGAGGGCCTGGGACCGGTCTATGAGACCGTCAGCCGTCTCAGCCGCTCCCTGCCTGCCGAGACCGCGCTGATCGGCTTTGCCGGTGCGCCCTGGACTGTCGCAACCTACATGGTGGAGGGATCGGGCAGCCGCGATCATCCGACCATCAAGCAATGGGCCTTCAGCGACCCGGAGGGGTTCGGGAAGCTGATGGATCTGCTGGTGCAGGGCACGGCGGCCTATCTGAAGGCGCAGATCGCGGCCGGGGCGGAGGCCGTGCAGCTTTTCGATACCTGGGCGGGTGCCTTGCCGCATGCATACCTGGAACCGCTGGTGTTCCAGCCGCTGCAGCAGATCGCGGCACTGATCCATGCCGACTATCCGGATATTCCGGTGATCGGCTTTCCGCGGGGTGTCGGTACCTCGCTGGCCCACGCGGCGCGGATTCCGGGGATCGCCGGACTGAGCGTGGACTGGAGCATGGACCCGCAATGGGTTGCGGCCAACGTGCAGCCGCACCGGGTGGTGCAGGGCAACCTGGACCCGCGTCTGGTGATGGTCGGCGGCGAGCCGATGCGCCAGGCCACCCGGCACATCCTGGACTGCTTCGGTCACCGCAACTTCATCTTCAACCTGGGCCACGGGTTCGTGCCGGAAACACCGCCGGAACATGTGGCCGAGCTGTCGGAGATGCTGAAGGCAGTCTGAGGGCGACCCATCGACTGACCGTTCCATTGGGATCATCGGAGCCAGACGGATGAGTGAATATTACGACCTGTTCAAGGCGCTGCACATCATCAGCGTCATCTCCTGGATGGTGGGCATGCTCTATCTGCCGCGGCTGTTCGTCTATCACGTGGATGCGGCGCCGGGTTCCGACACCTCGGAGACCTTCAAGGTCATGGAACGGCGGCTGATGAAGGCGATCATCAACCCGGCGATGATCGCCAGTTTCATCTTCGGCGGGCTGATGCTGTGGATCGGCTTCGACCTGGGGATCTTCACCATGGCGGACGGCTGGCTGCATACCAAGCTGCTGGCTGTGGTCCTGCTGGCGGGGGCGCACGGGGTGCTGAGCAAGCGACGCCGGGAGTTCGAGGCGGACCAGAATACGCGCTCGACGCGCTATTTCCGCATCCTGAACGAGGTTCCGACGCTGCTGATGATCATCATCGTCTTCATGGTGATCCTGAAACCCTTCTGACGCACTGGTGATCCCTGGCGGGAATGGGATAGGCTTCGGCAGGTTTCACGCCCTGGGGAGGGATCACGACAATGCATCAGACCGTCCATGCCCTGTTTCAGGAGGCTGCGGCGGATTCGCCGGACAATGCCTTTCTCGCCTGTCCGGCCTATCCGGGGCGCGCCTATCATCCTGACGGCGTCGAGTTCACCTATGGTCAGGTCCGGGATGCGGTCGCACGGCTGACGGCGCTCTACCGGGATGCGGGCTATGGCCTGGGTCACCGGGTGGCGCTGCTGATGGAGAACCGGCCGGAGCATTTCTTTCACCTGCTGGCGCTGAACGCGGTCGGCGCATCCTGCGTGCCGGTGAACCCGGACTATACCCACGATGAAACCCTTTATCAGATGCAGCATTCGGATGCGGATCTGGCGGTGGTGATCGCAGATCGGGTGGAACGGATGCAGGCGGTTGCCGCCGACCGGCCGGAGAAGGTGCTGCATGTGGTCAATGCCGACGACCTGCCGGCGGCCCTGCCCGGGCCCACCACCAGCGCGGCGCCGGGCGAACCGGGCCCGGAGACGGAGGTGGCGCTGTTCTATACCTCCGGCACCACGGGGCGCCCCAAGGGCTGCGTCATCACCAATTTCTACTTCCTGAACGCCGGGGAGTGGTACTGGAACATGGGTGGCCACTTCACGATGGAGCGGGGGGTGGAGCGGCTCTACAACCCGCTGCCGGTCTTCCACATGAACTGCGGCGCGGTGACCTTCGTCTGCATGATGCTGGGCCGCAACTGCCTGATGGTGCCGGACCGGTTTCATCCGACCCGCTGGTGGAAGGACCTGGTGGACCTGCGGGCCACGGCCTTCCATTACCTGGGCATCGTCGCGCCGGTGCTGCTGAAGCAGCCGGAGTGCCCGGAGGAGAAGCAGCACAATTGCCGCTTTGCCCTGGGGGCGGGGATGGAACCGGAGATGCATCCCCTGTTCGAGGAACGGTTCGGCACCAGGCTGGTGGAAGTCTGGGGCATGACCGAGACGGGCCGGATCTTCGGCGATTGCCATGATCCACGGCAGATCACCACCCGCGCCTTCGGGCGGCCCTTTGGCGGGCTGGAGGCGAAGGTCGTCGATGATGACGACAATGAAGTTCCGCGCGGCGCGGAAGGCGAACTGCTGGTGCGCTGGGGCGGGCCGGAAGGGCCACGGCACGGGTTCTTCTCCGGCTACCTGAAGAATCCGGAGGCGACGGCGGAGGCCTGGAAGGGCGGCTGGTTCCACACCGGCGATGCGGTGCGCCAGGACGAGAGCGGCATGCTGTTCTTCGTCGATCGCAAGAAGAACATCATCCGCCGCTCGGGCGAGAACATCGCCGCCGCCGAGATCGAGGCAACGATTCAGGCCATGGACAAGGTGGCCCAGGTGGCCGTCATGCCCGTGACCGACGAGATGCGTGACGAGGAGGTGATGGCCTGCGTCGTGCCCATGGCCGGGATCGCGCCAACTGCTGAATTCGCAAGGGAAATCCAGGAATGGTGCCTGGAGAAGATCGCCTATTACAAGGCGCCTGGCTGGCTGTATTTCCTCGATGCGCTGCCGGTCACCGGCACCCAGAAGGTGCAGAAGCAGGAGATCTTCCCCAAGGATACGGATCCCCGTGCGGCGGAGGGTGTGCACGACCTGCGCGACACCAAGAAGCGCCGCCGCTGAAGCTCGACGGAGACCCTGCACCCATGAGCGCCTATCTGGTTCTCGACTTCGCCATCCATGACCTGCGTGGCTTCATGGAATATGCCGACAATGTCCCCGCCTTCCTGGCGAAACACGGCGGGCGCTACATCGTGAAGGGTGTCGTGCCGAAGGTGATGGAGGGGGACTGGTCACCGGAGCGCATGGTGATCCTGGAGTTTCCCAGTAGTCGGCATGCGGAGGATTTTCTGGCCGATCCGGAGTTCCGGACCCTTAAGGACGTGCGCCTGCGCACCACCGACAGCAAGCTGGTGCTGGTGGAGGGCTGTGACTGAGGGCTTTGACTGCGCTGCCGCAGCCGTCAGAAGCGGGGCCAGCGCCGGACCCTCAACTGAAATAAGGATCTTCCGCGTCCTTGAGCTGGCACAGGTTGCCGTCCGGGTCGCGGAACCGGGCGGTGATGCCCCAGTCGTGGGTCTGGACCTCGACGGCGATGCCCTTCGCCTCCAGCTCCCGCGCGCGCTCCGGCACGTTCATGACGTTGAAGCGCAGCATGATGCCGCGCGTCTGCCCGACCTGGCCGTCGCGTTCGACCATCAGGTAGCTGTCACCGAAGCGGAAACAGGTCAGCGTCGGCTTCTCGTACCAGACCGGCAGTTCCAGCAGATCGCGGTAGAAGCGGACGCAGCCTTCATAGTCGGCGCAGAACAGCACCACGCCGTGATTGATGACATCTCTCATGCGCCCATCATGACACGGGATCAGGCGGCGGCGGTTGCGTTTTCTGTCACGGTTTCGGCCCGTTCCTCGCCATGGCCGATGATCGCCATGGTTTCCTCCAGCGAATAGAAGACGTCGGCGATGTCGGTGTTCTTCTGGTACAGCGCCGTACGCTCCACCGCCGGGTGCTTCTGGATGGAGCGGAAATAGCGTTCCGCCGTCAGGCTCTTGCCTACATATTTGGCGAAGACAGCGGATTCATGGCTGGTGTCGGGCGCCGCACCTGGCTCCATCACGCCCAGGAATTCGGCGATGGAGGCCAGGACCGGCTGGCGGTTGTCGATCAGATCCTCGAACTTCACGAACAGGGTGCGGTTGACCACGTCCGGATCATCGAAGGGATAGAGCTCGAACGGCTTGCGGTACTGGTTGATGGCGCGCGGAATATCGCCGTAGCGCTCCAGCAGGGAGGCAATGCCGGTGATCGGGTGCCGCACCATGAAGATGATCTTGGCCGCCGGGTACATCTTCAGGATCGCGTCGATGCGCATGGCGTTGTCGGGCGTCTGCTCGCCGTAGATGTGTCCCTTCGCTCCAACGGAATGCACGAACTCGGCATAGAGCGCGGTGATCGTGTTGGCCCAGGTCGGGTTCTCCGGGTCATAGCGCGCCATGTAGCGGTCGAACTGCATGTTCTGCAGGTAGGTCTTGTGTGCGAAACGGTCCTTGGTGACGTCGGAGCGGGCCGAGTTCACCATGTTCTCGTAATAGGTCGCGTGATAGATCGACTTGTGCAGGAATGGCGTCACCTTCGCCTTGGTCACGAAGTCCACCAGGGTCTCGCATTCCTCCAGCTTCAGCCCGTCCACATCGCCGTCCTGGCTGACCACATGGCGCATCAGGTCCTGGAAGTTGGCCAGCCGCGTGAGGATCGTGGTCCCCTGCATGGCACAGATCTCGGGGTACTGGTCCAGCATGGCGCAGGTCACCGTGGTGCCGCTGCGCTCCGAGCCTGCGATGAAGAAATCAATCCGTTCCGGCGCCATCGGGTGCCTCCTCTCACGACTGTTCATGCCGAGGAGAGTGAACCGGTGGGGTAAACATGGGGTTAACCATGTCTGGCAGCGCAAGGGAGAAGGGGAGACGGCGCGCCGGTGGCCGCAGACGCGCCAGTCTCCGTGCCCCTGCTACGGGAGAAGCACCGTGCTGCCGCTGGTCCGGCGTCCCTCCAGGTCCGCATGGGCCTGTGCCGCATCGGAGAGGGCGTAGCGCTGGTTGATCTCGATGCTCACCTTGCCGGATCCCACCATGTCGAACAGGCGGCTGGAGGACAGCTCCAGGTCGGCGCGGGTGGCGGTATAGGTCATCAGCGTCGGGCGGGTCATGTAGAGCGAGCCCTTGCCCGAGAGAATCCCCGGCGCGAACGGTGGCACGGGGCCGGAGGCATTGCCGAAATTGACGTAGAGACCGCGCGGTTGCAGGCAGTCCAGCGACTTCTCCCACACCGTGGCCCCCACCGAGTCATAGACCACCGGCACGCCCTTGCCGTCGGTCAGCTCCATCAGGCGGGCCTGGAAGTCCTCCGCATTGTAGTCGATGACCTCGTCATAGCCGTACTGCTTCGCCTGGGCGCATTTCTCCGGCCCGCCGGCGGTGCCGATGGCCCGGACCCCCAGCGCCTTCAGCCACTGGCCCGCGATCAGGCCGACGCCCCCGGCGGCGGCATGGAACAGCACCGTGTCGCCGGAGCGGCATTCGTAGGTGCGATGCACCAGATATTCGGTGGTCATGCCCTTCAGCATCATGGCCGCGGCCTGCTCGTCGCTGACCGTGTCCGGCACCTTCACCGCCTTGTCCGCCGGGAACAGCCGCACCTCCGCATAGGACCCGATCGGACCCCCGGCATAGGCCACCCGGTCCCCGGCGGCCAGGTGCGTCACGCCTTCGCCCACGGCCTCCACGATCCCGGCGGCCTCCATGCCGATCCCCATGGGCATCGACGGGGCCGGATAGAGCCCGGTGCGGAAGTAGACATCGATGTAGTTCAGCCCGATGACCGTATGCCGGATGCGGATCTCGCCCGGGCCGGGATCGCCGACCTCGACATCCTCGAAACGCATCTGCTCGGGACCGCCCACCTCGTGAACGCGGATTGCCTTGACCATTTTCTCTGTGTCCTTTGGTTCTTTACGTCATGAGCGCCCGGAGAGCGCAGGCATCACTCCTTCCCCCTCGATGGGGGAAGGTCGGGAAGGGGGTGAGTGGGCGCAGCCGAACGACCGTTGACCCATCGTGCCGCAGCCTAGCCGCATGGCCCGCTGCTCGCCACCGCCAACCGCACCGTGCCCGGGCTCAGTTCGGGGACGCATCAGTGCCGCGCGAACGCCGGGGAGAGGACTCGCGGATCAAGTCCGCGAGAGCCGTGGTGAGGGGGCGTTGCCGGTGGTTTACATGCCGCCCCACCCCAACCCGCCGTGCCCGGGCTTGCCCCGGATACTCTGCAATGCTGCGCGGACGCTGGAGACTGGGCTCGCGGATCAAGTCCGCGAGCTTCGTGAAAGGGGGGAAGTTGGGAACCACCGCCCCACCCCAACCCGACGTGCCCGGGCTTGACCCGGGTACCCAGCAGTGCCGCACAAATGCCGACGAGCGGGCTGACGTACCGAACCCGCTCCCCTCAGCCGAGCGCCTTGCGGAACAGGTCCAGCGTGCGGCTGTTGGCCAGATCGGCGGAGGCCTGGTCGAAATGCTCGCCGCCCTGGCGGGCGAAGGCGTGATCCTGGCCCTCGTAGTCGTAGAGCGTCACATGGTCATGCCCGTCCAGCGCCGAGTGCATCGCCTGCTGCTGCTCCGGCGGCACGAATCCGTCCGCTGTCGGCACATGCAGGATCAGCGGCCCGGTGATGCTCTGCGCCTCGTCCAGCATGTCGGCGATGCCGACGCCGTAATAGCCCGACGCCGCGTCCGCATCCGTCCGCGTCATGGTGAGGTACGCCAGCAGCCCGCCCAGGCAGTAGCCGGTGGCGCCGACCTTGCCGGTGCAGCCGTCCACCTTGCGCAGCGCGTCGATGGTGGCCTGCACGTCCTCCATGCCCTTGGGCACGTCGAAGGCCTTGAAGCACTCGAAGGCGCGGCCCCAGTCGGCCTCCGTCTTGTCGGTCAGTTCGATCCCCGGCTCGATGCGCCAGAACAGGTCGGGGCAGAGCGCCACGAACCCTTCCGAGGCCAGCCAGTCGGCGGTTGCCCGCATGACGTCATTGACGCCAAAGATCTCCTGGATGACCACAACCCCCGGCCCGGTACCGGACGCCGGCATCGCCAGATAACCCCCGAATTCCTCACCCGCCTTCGTGGTGATCGTCGTATTGAGCCCCATGATGCTCTCCTCCCGCCTGTTTCACGTGAAACGAGGTCCACGCCTGAAATGTGTGACGGGATGGTAGGCAGGGGGCGGGGTCTGGGCAAGGGGAGGAAAGGTTGGTGATGTCAGGGTCCGATAACTATCGGTGCATGAAATCTTATTGAGCGTTGTGTACAGAATGTGATTGCCAAACGGCGCTTTGATCAAACTAACGTGACAGTTCACCGCTTGAGAAAACCTGAATAATTAGGGCAAACAGATCCTGTGCTGTGCGTCCAGAAATATCACTACAAAGCTCACCAACTGGTATCTCAAACGATACCCCTCTCCTTGGATTTACCAAGCCCATCATTGGTATTTCAACTTCACCAGCCGCAGCATTCAGCGCGGCATATGTTAAGAGTTGTCTAAGATCTGCACTTCGAAATGATCGATCGACTGTCTTAACTTCAAACAGCGTGGTCCTTGTCAAAATATCGCCTTCGGAAGCATCTACGAAACCGCAACCTTTGAACAAAGGGCGGGTTCTGACCGGTAAATTTGCTCCATTGAAAAAATCCATAAGTCTCTTTTCAATTTCAAGAACTTCATTCTTCTCGTCTTTCTGCAGGGGAAGCTCCAGGTCAACTCCGCGCCCGACGAATGGGCGAAGTCTACGAGTGGCCTCATTCCACGATTCTGCAAAAAGATGGCTCCTACCCCTTCTTCTTCCCTTACTCTGGTGTCTCTCCACCATCAAAGAGAATGCGAGTTCTGCTATGAGAGCCTTTCGACCCTCTTTATCCGAAGCCATAGGAACATCAAACCTTTCAATATACTCCAAATTGAGCCTACGCGTGAAATGCTCCAACATCGGAGCAACCTCAGCCCAAAAGGCGTTATAGGATGATGAGAAAGTTGCAGCGTCAATCACAATGGGACGCTCCATTCTTGTTGTAAACCTTTCTTTTCACTTGCCCATTGAAGAATGAATTCCTCAAATGGATCAAATTCCTTTTTCATATGATCTCGCCAATGTTTTCCCTCATCTCTCAGGATGAAGGAAGAGGCAATAAAGGCGCGCCTCTCTGGCGCGCTTAATTCTCTGTATCGGTTTTTGAGGTCAGACAGCCAATACCATTCGCCCCACCTGGCCATGACCAAAATTATGTCTCTACGAACGAGTTCTGATGGCCGTGTATCAAAAAGTTTCTGGAGAAGCAGTTGAGTTTCTGAAGTGTTCCTGTGAGATAGGACACGAATCGCAAAACTTAGATGTATGTCTACGCGAAAAACGTGCGAATCTTGGTTGATAAGCTGCTGAATCCTATCTATTACCGAAGTTTGAGTGTCAATTTCTAGATCATCAAATTGGTCATCGATCATCATCAATACGGATGAAAATATGGGATAGAGAACATCACAATTTTCCAAAACAGACAAGACTGCATCTTGCTTTGTACTTCCTTCAAGAAATTTGATTGCAGATATAATTTTGCGAGCGAGAGAAGTATGAACCCGGCTCTTGGCCAGTTCTTGCTTTAGCAAACCAATTATATCAAATTTTTTAACTTCTGCCTTTAGCGCTTCGTAGTCGTCATCGGCTGTCGGCGAGTATGGGTCGAACCTAAGTGAAAAGCGCATCAAGGTGTTGCGAGTATGGTCTGCTGGCGGATCGACGATCTGATTGCCCCCAGTTTCTTGCTCACCTTTGATTGGATTCGTAGCTTTGAATTCAGCAGAACTCATAATTCTAGTTTTTGATTTTTGTAGAGTTAGTCCTTGGTTTATAAACAATTTCTCCGATAAATAAATTAAAAACCTATATGCGTCTTCCTTGGACTGTGAAAAAAGATGGTAGTCATCCGCAAATCTTGTGAACACAATACCCTTAGAATTTAGCAACTTGTCTACTTGATTTATCGTGATTTCGGACAAGAGGCGAGCAGCAGGTCCTCCGATAGGCAAACCAAAAGAGTTGGTGTTTGAAAAATTGGAAAGAAAGCTCATAATTTTTTTCGGATATGGAGTATCGCCAGCGACTTGTCTAAGCGCATTCTCGAGCCGGTGATGACCAAGTCTAGGATAGAATTCCGATATGTCACATATAACTGTGAATGGATGAATCTCTGCAAGCTTTAGAGACCTCCTCATAAATTGTAACCAGCCGGTATCGCGATCAAAAATGTCGCCAGTTTCTTTGTTAGGATTAAAACGATATGAAAAAATTGTCTCATGATCTTGGCCAATTCTCGCTTCTTCAATTTTAGTGCCAATACTTATAACTGACGCAAGGAAATGCATGTTCCAAATAGGGTCGATCTGCGTAGCCCAACGAAAGCCAGAATAGGTTGCCGGTGTCAATGAACTGACGTTCTTGGGGGGATATTGGATCAAATATTCTTCGAAATTTTCATCATATTTCTTGATCAATGATATTAATTCTGGTTGCTTGTCGAAGAATGCGTGGTTCTCGAACGGAAAAGGGAATATGTCCGTGTCGCCATGTCGAATGACGTTCTGAACTGATAATTCGGCTGCGGATGCAAATTCTGTTTTCTTTACCATTATTTATGTTCCTCAATTGAACAGACGATCTTTGGCGATTTCGTCTTTCCTACAACAACGCCCCCTCATGCCTCAGCAGCCACACCTTGTCCTCCACCCCACCGGCTGCCGAGAAACCGCCCATCTTGCCGTTGGCGGCGACGATGCGGTGGCAGGGGATGATGATGGGGATGGGGTTGTGGCCGCAGGCGGTGCCGACGGCGCGGGCGGAGGCGCCGAGTTCCTCGGCGACGCCGCCATAGGTGCGGACGTGGCCCTTCGGGATGCGTTGCATGATGTGCCAGACCAGGCGCTGGAAGGTGGTGCCTTCCGGGCGGACGGACAGGTCGAAGGCGTCCAGCTCGCCCGCGAAATAGGCGCGGAGCTGCCGGTCGGTCTCCGCGATCAGCGGGTGTTTCAGGGCGATCTCGGTGGGAGTGACCTCATCGTCGGGCTCCTCCACCTTCCAGCGCAGTTCGGTGATGGCGTCATCATCGATGCGCAGCCGGATCGGCCCCAGCGGGCTGTCCAGGATGGTTGTCAGCATCGGCCTGTCTCCCCCGTCCCTGCGGCTCCCGTCAGCTTGCCTCCGTCAGGGCCTGCGCCAGCTGTTCCGGGTCCGTGATGGGCAGGCCGCAGACCATCTGCCGACAAAGATACGCGGTTGGCGTGCCCTGCGCCATGGTCTTGCCACTTGCGGGGTGGTGATCGGGCAGGCTGGCGTCCGGAGCAATGCGGGACAGCAGGCGGTCCGGCCCGGCGCTGGTCGCCACGGCGCGCAGCAGGGCATCGGTCTCCATGCTGTCCGGCGGGCCGACCACCACCACATCCTGCGCCGCCATGTCGAAGGCGACCGCGTTCAGGGCGGTGGCGATGGGGAAGAAGTTCCGCGTCACCTGATCGGCCACCACGTCGGTCAGGGCCTGCAGCCGCTGCCGCCAGGCGGGCTTGCCGGTCAGGCGCCAGAGCCGCGACAGGTTCCCGATCATCACGCCATTGCCGTTGGGGGTGGCATTGTCGCCCAGGCCCAGGCTGCGCACGATCAGCGCCTCCGCATCGTCGGCGGTGAAGTGATAGGCACCGCTGCCCGGCTCCAGGAAATGCCGCTCCAGGGTTTCGGTCCAGGTGGTGGCGAGATCCAGATAGCGCGCATCGCCGGAGACCTCGTGCAGCGCCAGCGCGCCGCAGATCATGCCGGCATGATCGTCCAGCATGCCGGAGATCCGCGCCTCCCCCTTGCGAAAGCTGTGGTGCAGGCGGCCCTCACCGTCGCTCATATCGCGGACCACGGCGTCGAAGGCCTGGCGCGCGGCGTCGATCCAGGTCGGCTCGGCGAAGGTGGTGCCGGCCTCCACCAGCGCCGCGATCATCATGCCGTTCCAGTCGGCCAGCACCTTGTCGTCCCAGCCCGGCCGGACCCGCCCGGCGCGGTGGGCCAGCAGTCGGGTGCGGCAGTCGGCCAGCATGGCCTCCGTCTCCGCATCCATCAGGTCCGGCTGCAGGCGGCGGTTGAGGATGTTGTGGCCTTCGAAATTGCCGTCGGGGGTGACGTCGTAATGGCTCTTGAACAGGGCCGCATCGACGCCCAGGACGGCATCCACCTCGGCCTCGTCCCAGACGTAGAACTTGCCCTCGACGCCCTCCGAATCCGCGTCCAGGGTGGCGGCGAAGGCCCCGTTCTCCGCCACCATCTCGCGCAGCACCCACTCCGCCGTCTCCCGGATGCGCTGTTCCAGCAGGGGATGGCGCTCCCGCCGCCAGACCTGGGTCATCAGCATCAGCAGGGCGGAATTGTCGTAGAGCATCTTCTCGAAATGCGGCGCCAGCCACTCCGCATCGACCGAATAGCGCGCGAACCCGCCGCCCAGATGGTCATAGATGCCGCCCTGCGCCATGCGGATCAGGGTGTTCATCACCGCGTGGCGCATCTGCGGGTTGGCGGTGCGCAGGTGGGCGCGCCAGACCATCTCCAGAATCGGCACCTGCGGGAACTTCGGGGCCTGGCCGATGCCGCCATGGGTCGGATCGAACTCCTGCAGCAGCCGCTCCGCCGCGCGATCCAGTACATCCACCGTGATCTGCGGGCGGCTTTCCGCATCCGGCAGCTTCGCGTTCTGCTGCAGGCCGTTGGTCAGGGCCTCGACATTCTTCACGATGGTGTCGCGGTCGGTCTCATAGACCTCCCGCACCCGCTCCAGCACCGCGGGGAAGCCGGGGCGGCCATAGCGTGTCTCTGGCGGGAAATAGGTGCCGCCCCAGAACGGCTTGCCCTCCGGCGTCAGGAACATGGTCAGCGGCCAGCCGCCCTGTTCCCCCAGCATGGCCAGCGCCGTCTGGTAGATGGTGTCGATGTCCGGTCGCTCCTCCCGATCCACCTTGATGTTCACGAACAGCTCGTTCATCAGCGCCGCGACCGCCGGGTTCTCGAAGCTTTCGTGCGCCATGACGTGGCACCAGTGGCAGGCCGCATAGCCGACGGAGAGCAGCACGGGCTTGCCAGTGCGCGCCGCCTCGTCCAGTGCCGCCTGGGACCAGCCCTGCCAGTGCACCGGATTGTCCGCGTGCTGCACCAGATAGGGGCTGGTTTCCCGGTCGAGGTTGTTGCGGGCGAAATCGAGGGTCATGCGCTGGCTGCTCCCGGAACCTGTTGGCGATGGCCACCATTGCCGCGAGGGGGCGGAATGGGGTCATATGGTCTGTCTCTTCCTGACCATAGGACGGCCATCATGAAAGTCACCATCGACATAGACTGCACGCCTGAGGAAGCCAGGACCTTCATGGGCCTGCCCGATGTGCAGCCGATGCAGCAGCGTCTGCTGACCGAACTGGAGGAGCGGCTGCGCCAGAACGTGCGGGACATGGAACCGGAGGCGCTGATGAACAAGTGGCTGCCGCTGGGCATGCAGGGCATGGAGAACATCCAGAAGGCCATGTGGTCCACCATGATGAACGCGGGCAAGAAGCCGACGGAATGACCGCCCGGAATTCCCGGACCCCGCCCGCAACCTGACCTTTCGGGGGATCGCGCCATCAGCTCCGCCGATACCATCCATGCGCTGTCCAGTGCGCCGGGCCCCGCCGGTGTTGCAGTCGTGCGCCTGTCCGGGCCGGCAACCCGTGCCGCGCTGATCGCGTTTGCCGGGGATCTGCCGTCTCCCCGCCGTGCCGCGCTGCGGACGCTGAATGATCCCGCGACGGGGGAGGTGCTGGACCGGGGGCTGGTGCTGTGGTTCCCGGCGCCCAACAGCTACACGGGGGAGGATCTGGCCGAGCTGCACGTGCATGGTGGACGGGCGGTGCTGGACGGCCTTTTCCGGGCGCTGGCGGCACAGCCCGGCCTGCGCACGGCGGAGGCGGGGGAGTTCACCCGCCGCGCGGTGGCAAACGGCAAGCTCGACCTGACGGCGGCGGAGGGCATCGGTGACCTGATTGCCGCCGAAACCGCGGCGCAGCGGCGGCAGGCCCTGCGGCAGGCGGATGGTCACCTGGCCGACCTCTACCAGGGCTGGAGCGCCGATCTGGTGGCCGTCCTGGCCTGGATGGAGGCCTGGCTGGATTTCCCCGACGAGGATCTGCCGGACAGTCTGGTGCCCGAAACCACGGCCCGGCTGGCGGCGCTGCGCGGCCATATTGCCGGACACCTGGCGGAGGCGCGGCAGGGGGAAAGGGTGCGGACAGGGCTTCAGGTCGCCATTGTCGGCGCGCCGAACGCGGGAAAGTCGACTCTGCTGAACGCCCTGGCACAACGGGACGTCGCCATCGTCACGGCGGAGCCGGGCACGACGCGGGACGTGCTGGAGGTGCAGCTCGACCTCGGCGGCCACGCCGTCACCCTGCTGGATACGGCGGGTCTCAGGGAAACGGAGAATGCCGTCGAGCGGGAGGGGATCCGACGGGCGCGGGAACGGGCCGGTAGTGCGGATGTGGTGGTCCATCTGGTGGCGGCCGGGACTCATTCCGCACCGCTGGAACTGGCTCGCGCTGCACCGGGTGAGCCTGCGCCGCCGGTCATTTCCGTGCGCAGCAAGGTGGACCTCCCACACGATCCGGAACCCCAAGATATGGTGTCATCATCTGTCATCGACCTCTCGGTCATGAGCGGTGAGGGCCTACCGGTCCTGCTGCGCCGACTGACGGACATGGCACGTGACCTGACTGAAACCGGGGGCTCGGTGCCCCCGACACGCTGGCGCCATCGCGAAAGCCTGGCCCACACGGTGGCGGCGCTGGACCGCGCGCAGGAGGGCCTGAGCAACGGGCTGCCGCTGGAGCTGGTGGGGGAGGATCTGCGCATGGCGATCCGCGCGCTCGGCCGGATCACGGGCAAGGTGGATGTGGAGGATCTGCTGGATGTGATCTTCCGGGATTTCTGCATCGGCAAGTGACCGGCGCACACCTGTTTCACGTGAAACAGCACATCCGCGACCCTTGTCAGGCCCGCACCGCATTGACTCGCGCGGCATCAGGAGTAGAAGCAGGCCCATGAACAGCGACAACGGCACATTCTGGGATGTCATCGTCATCGGTGGTGGCCACGCGGGCTGTGAAGCCGCAGCGGCGGCGGCCCGCACCGGCGCACGGACGCTGCTGCTGACCCACCGCCTGGACACCATTGGCGAGATGTCCTGCAACCCGGCCATCGGCGGACTGGGCAAGGGCCATCTGGTGAGGGAGATCGATGCGCTGGACGGGGTGATGGGGCGCGTCGCCGATGCGGCCGGAATCCAGTTCCGTCTGCTCAACCGGTCCCGCGGCCCTGCCGTTCGCGGGCCACGGGCGCAGTCCGACCGCAAGCTCTATCGCACTGCCATGCAGGCCATACTGGCGGAACAGGGTGGTCTGACCCTGAAGGGTGCCGCCGCCGAAGACCTGGTCATTGACCGGTCGGGGGACCACCCGCGTGTGACCGGTGTGGTCACCTCCGATGGTGAAGTCCTACCCGCCGGTCGGGTGGTCCTGACCACCGGCACCTTCCTGCGCGGCCTGATCCATATCGGTGAAAAACGCATCCCGGCCGGGCGGGCAGGGGAAGCTCCGGCGACCGGCCTGGCCCTGACCCTGGAACGTGCCGGCTTTGCTCTCGGACGTCTGAAGACGGGAACGCCGCCGCGACTGGATGGCCGCACCATCGACTGGTCGGCCCTCGACGAACAGAAGGGTGATGAACCACCCGTGCCGTTTTCCTTTCTGACGAAGGCAATCACCACGCCGCAGATCTCCTGCCACATCACGGAGACCAACCCGGCGGTGCATGACATCATCCGGGCCAATCTCTCCCGCTCGCCCATGTACTCGGGCCAGATCGAATCCACCGGGCCGCGCTATTGCCCCTCCATCGAGGACAAGGTGGTGCGGTTCGCGGACCGGACACGGCATCAGGTGTTCCTGGAACCGGAGGGGCTCGACGACGACACGGTCTATCCCAACGGGATCTCCACCAGCCTCCCGGAAGACGTGCAGCACGACCTGCTGCGCCACATGCCTGGTCTGACCAACGCCCGTATCATCCGTCCCGGCTACGCCATTGAATATGACTACGTCGATCCGCGAGAGCTGCATCACAGTCTGGAGACGCGGCGGATCGGTGGTCTCTATCTCGCGGGTCAGATCAATGGAACCACCGGATACGAGGAGGCTGCGGCCCAGGGTCTGGTCGCCGGCCTGAATGCGGCCCGCGATGCAGGGGGTCTGACACCCTGTATTCTCGATCGGGCCGAAGCCTATATCGGGGTCATGATCGATGATCTCGTCACCCGGGGTACGGCGGAGCCCTATCGCATGTTTACCTCCCGCGCAGAGTACCGCCTGTCGCTGCGGGCCGACAATGCGGACCAGCGTCTGACAGCCCGTGGTGTGGCGATGGGCTGTGTCGGACAGGCGCGGGCGCGTGACTACAATGCCAAGGCTGAGACCTTGGCGGCCGCCCGTGACATGGTGGCCGGACTGAACCTGACGCCCCAGGAAGCCCGCCGCCACGGCCTGCAGGTCAACCTGGATGGCGCCCGTCGTACAGCCGCCGACCTGTTGCGCTACCCCGGGATCGACCTGTCTGACCTGATCCGCGTCTGGCCGCAGTTGTCCGCCTATGATGCCGACGTGCGGGAACAGTTGGAGATCGACGCGGTCTACGCCGGCTATCTGGAACGGCAGCAGGCGGACATCGTCGCCTTCCGCAAGGATGAGTCGCTGGTATTGCCGGCCGACCTCGATTTCTCTGTGATCAGTGGCCTGTCCAACGAGATGGTTGAGAAGCTGCAGCGCGCGCGCCCGGCCACGCTTGGCCAGGCCGGACGGATCCCGGGTGTTACTCCGGCTGCATTGACCCTGTTGCTGGCCCATGTGCGGCGTGGCGTCGGTGTTGCCCGTACACCCGCAGGCTGACGCCATGGATGCGGAGGGGTTCAGGAAGCGGAGTGGTGTTTCACGTGAAACAGTGACCCGCCTGCAGGCTCTCGAAACCCTCCTGAACCGCTGGAACCCGCGCATCAATCTGGTCGCACGCTCCACCCTGAACCAGTTCTGGTCCCGCCATGTCCTAGATTCCTGGCAGCTCGTGCCGCTGGTTCCGGCTGCGGCCCGAAGCTGGATCGATCTGGGCAGCGGGGGCGGATTTCCCGGACTTGTGGTGGCTGCAACCCATTCCGCGCATGTGACCCTGATCGAGTCCGATGCCCGCAAGTGTGCCTTCCTGCGGGAAGCCGCGCGGACCATGGGCCTCGACATCACCGTGGTCACAAGCCGGATCGAAACGGTGACGGATCTCAGGGCCGATGTGGTCAGTGCCCGTGCCCTGGCGCCCCTGCCGAAGCTGTTCGAATGGATCGAACCCTTCATGCAGACGGACAGCGTTGGTGCCTTTCTGAAGGGTCAAGATATTGAGAGTGAGTTGACCGCGGCCACGAAATGTTGGAAATTCTCCTGGGAGCGTCATCAGAGCCTCAGTGACGGGGCTGGCTCCGTACTCCTGGTTCGGGGGCTTGAACACCATGGAAATGCCAACCGGTAGCAGACTCGCCCGCAAACTGGCCGTCGTGAACCAGAAGGGCGGCGTCGGCAAGACGACCACCGCGATCAATCTCGGAACCGCCCTGGCGGCGGTCGGACGCAAGGTGCTGCTGGTCGATCTGGACGCGCAGGGCAACGCCTCCACCGGACTGGGGATCGACCGGGCGAAACGCGACCGCACTTCCTACCATCTGTTGGTCCGGGCCTCGACGGTAGGGGCGACCATCGTACCGTCCGCCATACCCAATCTGGACATCATTCCGGCCTCGGTAGAACTGTCCGGTGCGGAGCTGGAACTGGTAGAACTGAACCCGCCGCAGCGCCAGCTTGATGAAGCCCTGCGACCGGTGATGCGCGATTATGACTTCATCCTGATCGACTGCCCGCCCTCCCTGAATCTGGTGACGGTCAACGCCATGGTCGCGGCGGATGCGGTGCTGGTGCCCCTGCAGTGCGAGTTCTTTGCGCTGGAGGGCCTGTCGCAACTGCTCTCCACCGTCGATCGGGTCCGGCGCACCCTGAATCCGAAGCTGGAAGTGCAGGGGATCGTGCTGACCATGTTCGACCGGCGCAACCGGCTGTCGGAACAGGTGGCCGATGATGTCCGCGCCCATCTGGGCGCCAAGGTCTATGACACGATCATTCCGCGCAATGTCCGGGTATCGGAAGCGCCCTCGCATGGACGCCCCGCCCTGTTGTATGATCACCGCTGTGCCGGCAGCCAGGCCTATATCCAGCTTGCCGGTGAGATGCTGCGACGGGAGCGGCAGCGGACGGCGGCCTGACGGGCGACATGTCTGGTGGCTCCGCAGGCGGTCAGGCGGGTATCGCCGGGGTGGACCCCCGCCAGGCCGATTTCCGTCCTGTTTCAAGGAGTTGTCCGCCCGGGCGCGGGCAGGACCGGTCGATAGGACCGACGATGCGGTTCAGGGAGCCAGCAGAGAAATGACCTTCAACGACGATTCCGGTGATCAGCAGCGACCCAGGCCGGATGCGGTGAACAGCGGTCGCAACCCGTCCTCCCGCGGTCTCGGTCGCGGCCTTTCCGCCCTGCTGGGGGAGGAGGTCGGCGAGAATGATCGGGTCCTCGACCGCGCCCGTGGCCTGAAACAGGTTCCCGTGGCCTACCTGCGCCCCGGCAAGTTCCAGCCCCGCCAGGCCTTCGACGAGGACGAGCTTGCGACCCTGGTGCAGTCGATCAACCGCCAGGGCATTCTGCAGCCGCTCATCGTCCGGCGTCTGCCGGGGGAAGAGGAGAACTACGAGATCGTCGCGGGTGAGCGGCGCTGGCGCGCGGCACAGATCGCACAGCTGCACGAAGTTCCGGTGATCATCCGCGAACTGAGCGACACGGAGACGCTGCAGATCGCGCTGATCGAGAACATCCAGCGCCAGGATCTGAACCCGATGGAAGAGGCGGAGGGCTACCAGCGGCTGATGCGGGAGTTCGGCCATTCCGCTGCGGACATTGCCGAAGCGGTCGGCAAGAGCCGCAGTCACGTGGCCAACGCAGTGCGTCTGCTGTCCCTACCGGATGACGTCAAGTCCTACGTCCGGTCGGGCGAACTGACGGCAGGTGCGGCGCGGGCGGTGATCACCGCCGACGACCCGGCGAGCCTTGCGCGGGAAGTGGTGGAGCGTGGTCTGAACGTTCGCGACGTCGAGGCGATCCGGCGTCAGTTCAAGCAGGGAAGCGAGAGCAGGCCGAAGCCTGAGTCCCGCAAGGACGCGGATACCGCGGCTCTTGAGCAGAGCCTGGCCGATGCCCTGGGGCTGAAGGTGGAGATCCGGCACAAGGGCACGAAGGGTGAAGTGCGCATTGCCTATCGCACACTGGAGCAGCTGGACGAGGTCTGCCAGCGGCTCACACGGACCTGACCGGTTGGAATCGAAGGCGTAGTGCCTGTCACCGGTAGGACCCTCTATCCGGGCCGGGTTCGGTATGCCTGACTAGAACCTGCGACTGCGCTTTGCCATACCCTGGGCTGCGGTACCGAGCCGGAGCAGCAGATCCCGATAGACCAGATTCTCCGAAAGCTGACCGGATCGTCCACGGATGTCCGCCTCCACGATCAGACGTCGGGCCGTGGCCCTACGGTCGGAGGGCCAGTAGTCCGCCATGCGCCGGAACGCGTCCTGGCGGGAGTGGGGAAAGATCCGCAGGCCCTTCAGGGCGGTATCGACCGGCCTGCCGGCCTGGCGTGCGGCATCGAGCGCATCGAAACGGTCGAACTGGGTCAGCAGGGATGTGATGGTGATGATCGGGTGGGTCTTCTCGGCCATGCTCTTGTCGAACAGGCGCAGGGCCTGCGCCGTGTCCCCGCCGAGGCAGGCAAAGGCAATGGTCTCGAAGCCGACGGCTGAACTGTCCCCCAGTGCCGCCTCCACATCGGCCACCGTGATTTCCTGCTTCGGGTCGCCGACGTAGAGGGTCAGCATGCGGATGGTCTCGCGATTCATGCGCCGATCCGGCCCCAGACGGGCCAGAAGAGCCTGTCTGGCGTCGCCGAGAATGCGAAAATCCTCCTCACGCAGGATTTCGTCGACGAGACGGTCCATCGTACCGGCGTCATCGGGGTAGCAACCAATGGCTACTGCGTTGATAACCTTGGCAGAAGCGACCCGACTGCGCAGTTTCTGGTTAGGGCGCACATCGCCCAGTTCGACCGTCACAAGGGAGCCCACTGGATTGTCCAGCCAGGACTCCACCGCACGGGAGGCCCCGGCCCCGCTGGCGTTGACCACGCGGATGACGCGCTCCCCGCCAAACATGCTGACCTGGGCCGCCTCGTCCGAAAGCCGTGCGGGATCCTCCGCCAGGGTATCGCCTTCGATCCGCAGGATGTCGTCGGCCCCGGCGCGCTCGCCCAGACGCATGCGCGCCACCGCCATGGCCCGTTCGGCGGCGAGACCCGTATCCGGTCCGTAGAAGAGATAGAGGCGAATGTCGGGATGGATGCGGCCCAGCTTGCTGTCGGCGTCCCGTCCCTTCCACTCCATAGGACTATCTGTCCCGCAGTGCCAGAAGCAGCCGCGTGCGGATGGCCTCGCCCACCTGTTTCCCGGCCAGCCGTTCGGCATCGCGCTGGCCGACCAGCGTTGCGAAGGTATCGGCGACGACATTGTAGGCCACGGTGCGCCGGACCTGGCCGGTCTCGTAGGTGGTCAGGCCGGCGGCATCCTGCAGCTGCCAGCTCACATTGACGATGACATTCACCCGCGCGGCTGACTCGTCAGCCTGAATGGCAACCCGTTCGGTATCGGTCCTCATCTGGGACCGCAGCCGGTACTTCGGCTGGATGCCGCTCTGTCGGTCGCCGATACCGTACAGTATCGCCAGCCGCATGGCCTGGCCGATCCGGCCCGGGGGCTGGTCCACACTGACCGTGCGCAGGCTGTCGGCGACAGATCCGCCGCCCGGGGCATAGACCGGTTCGAACCCGCAGGCGGCGCACACCAGCACCAGACCCAGGAGGCCCGTGCGCAGCAGCGCGGAGAGACCTCCGGCACCGGCACGCGCGCGGCCTGCCTGTCGTCCGATTCCCCATGTGCGTTCGCTATCCGGCATCAGACCACAATATTGACGATCCGGTTGGGCACAACGATGACCTTGCGCACGGGCTTGCCGTCAATGGCGCGCACGACGTTCGGTGCCTCCAGCGCGGCGGCGCGCACGGTCGCCTCATCGCTGTCCTTCGCGATCTCGATCACCGCCCGCTTCTTGCCGAGTACCTGGACGGCGATGCTGACCACATCCTCCGCCACCAGCGCCGGATCGGCCTCCGGCCACGGCGCATCGACCAGCAGGCCGGAACCGTCCAGCATCTCCCAGGCTTCCTCCGCCATGTGCGGGGTCAGCGGTGCCATCAGGCGGACCAGGGTCTCGACGGCGAAGCGCCGGACGGACCTGTCAGCCGCGGAATCGCCACGCAGCTTCTCGATGGCATTGGTCAGCTGATGCAGCCGCGCCACCGCCTTGTTGAAGTGGAACCGCTCCAGATCATCGGTGAACCCGGCAATGGTGCGATGGGCGGTGCGCAGAAGCTCATCCGCGGCGGAGCCTGCCTCGGGCGCGGCTGCGCCATCGGCTGCCGCACCGTCCTGCACTGTCTGGCGCACGGCGCGCCAGGCCCGCTGCAGGAACCGCCAGGCCCCGTTGACGCCCTCGTCCGACCACTCCAGATCGCGCTCCGGCGGGCTGTCGGAGAGCATGAACCAGCGCGCGGTATCCGCGCCGTACTTGCCGATGATCGCGCCGGGATCGACGGTATTGTTCTTCGACTTGCTCATCTTCTCCAGCGGCCCCTCGACCACTGCGGCACCGGTGCCGGCCTGGATCAGGCTGCCGTCGGCGGCCTTCTCGACCTCCTGTGGATAGACCCAGATGTCGCCGCCGTTGGCATCGCGGCCGGCGTGATAGGTCCGGTGGGTCACCATGCCCTGGGTGAACAGCCCGTCGAACGGTTCGTCCAGCGCGCCGTATCCGCTCTGCCTCATCGCCCGCATGAAGAAGCGGGAATAGAGCAGGTGCAGGATCGCATGCTCGATGCCGCCGATGTACTGATCGACCGGCAGCCAGTAGTCGAACTCCTCCGGCCGTACCGGCGCATCCGCCGCGTCGGCGCTGGCGAAGCGCGCGAAATACCAGGATGAATCGACGAAGGTATCCATCGTGTCGGTCTCGCGCCGGGCATCGGCACCGCATTTCGGGCATGCCACGTCGCGCCAGGTCGGATGATGGTCCAGCGCGTTGCCGGGCCTGTCGAAGGTCACGTCCATCGGCAGGGCCACCGGCAGATCGGCGGCCGGAACCGGTACCACACCGCAGCTGTCGCAATGTATGACCGGGATCGGACAGCCCCAGTAGCGCTGACGGCTGAGGCCCCAGTCGCGCAGCCGGAAGTTCACGGTGCGCTCCCCGGTCTTCGCACTCTCGATCCGGTCGATGATCTCCGCCTTCGCATCCGGCACGGTCATACCGTCGAGGAAGCGCGAGTTGATCAGCAGCCCGTCGCCCGTGTACGCGGTGTCGCCGACTGTAAACGACGCCGCATCGCTGTCCGACGGGCAGACGACAGGGGTCACGTCCAGCCCGTACTTGCGGGCGAAGTCCAGGTCGCGCTGGTCGTGCGCCGGGCAGCCGAAGATGGCACCCGTGCCGTATTCCATCAGCACGAAGTTGGCGATGTAGACGGGCAGGGTGATGCTGTCATCCAGGGGATGACGCACGCGCAGTCCGGTGTCGAAACCCTTCTTTTCCGCGCGCTCCAGCGCCTCCTCCGAGGTGCCCATCTGGCGGCACTCCTCGACGAAGGCCTGCGCGCCGGGATTGTCGGCAGCGATCTGCTGGGCCAGCGGATGCTCCGCGGAGATGGCCATGAAACTGGCACCGAACAGGGTGTCGGGCCGGGTGGTATAGATGGTCAGACCGTCCTCGTGCCCCGGCACCGTGCCGTCGAAGGCGAAGGTCATGCGCAGACCCTCGGACCGGCCGATCCACTGGGTCTGCATGGCGCGCACCCGGTCGGGCCAGCGATCCATGGTGCCGAGGGATGACAGCAGTTCGTCGGAGAAGGCCGTGATGCGGAAGAACCACTGGGTCAGCTTGCGCTTCTCCACCACCGCGCCGGAACGCCAGCCACGCCCGTCGATGACCTGTTCGTTGGCCAGCACGGTATGGTCCACCGGATCCCAGTTCACCCAGCTCTCCCGGCGGTAGACCAGGTCCTGTTCCAGCATGTCGAGGAACAGGCGCTGCTGATGCTGGTAGTAGCTGACATCGCAGGTCGCGAACTCGCGCGACCAGTCGAGGCTGAGTCCCATGGACTTCAGCTCGGCCCGCATGTTGTCGATGTTGGCCCAGGTCCATTCCGCCGGATGCACCTTCTTGTCGCGCGCCGCATTCTCCGCGGGCAGGCCGAAGGCATCCCAGCCCATCGGGTGCAGCACGTTGAAGCCGCGGGCGCGCTTGTAGCGGGCGACCACGTCCCCCAGCGTGTAGTTGCGCACGTGACCCATGTGGATGCGTCCCGACGGATAGGGGAACATCTCCAGCACATAGTATTTCTCGCGGCCGGGTTCGGCCTCGGCGCGGAAGCTCTGGCGTTCGTCCCAGACCGCCTGCCACTTCGGCTCGGTCTCGGCGGGGTTGTAGCGTTCGTTCATGTCGGTCATGGCGGCTGTCATCTGTCGGCGATGGGAAATCGGATCATGGCGGGGCCCGGTCAGCCGATTCGCGCGCGGCGGCCTGGCGTGCGGGTCAGTCCTTGGGCGGGGGGCGCGTCACGGCAGCCGGATGGCGCGTGACCCGTCCCCGATCATAGCAGGCCGGATTCCTGGCGGAGCTGCAGGGCGCGGAACAGGATCGTCTCCTCCAGGTTCGTGCGCACCTTCTCGGTGGCGGGCAGATCGATCCACTGGCCGGTGCCACGCAGCTCCTGTCGGACAAGACCAACAGAGAAGGCATCCGGTGACAGGGACCGTGAGGTAAATGTCACATTCACACGGAAACGCTCCGTCGGTGCGGCGGCGGGGACATACCATTCGGTCCGGATCCGGCCTTCGCTTTCCGAAGCCTCTGTGATGGGCAGGAAGCCGAGTGTCTCCAGCGATGCCGTCCACAGGAACGGGTTGACGACAGAGCGTGCGGATACGGCCTGCTGCTGCTCACGTGCCGCAACGCGCTGACTCTCAACGGATTCCCCATCGCTGTCGCTGAAGGGATTGAGCGACGCGCACGCGCCAAGGGTCAGCGTGGCGAGGATCAGGAGCACCCTGGCCCCGCCGAAACGTGCTTTCATGTCTGCAATTCCGATGTTCTGAACATGCTCGTTCCGGTTCTATCCGACGTTCCGCGAGACCACAACAGGCGCTGTCACCGCGCGCGGCGGGATTGATTCACGGCAGGTGAGTGTGTAGTTCACTTTTCGAGTAACCGCGTCTTCATAGTTTGCTGAAATCGTGCGCCCCATGCCCAGTGCAGTTGCATCGACAGGTCCTGATCGCGAATGGCTCCGCCGTCTGTGCGGCACCATTGCCGTGCTTGTCACGCTTGGGGGCGGCAGCGCGCTTGCCGGCCCGGATCTGAAGGCTGGCGGTACGCTTCAGCTCGTGACCCCTTCCGAACAGTCGGTTCCCTCGGTCGGGCGCATCCGCGGCTCCGTCGCGCCTGCACTGGTTGATCTGCTGACCCTGACCCCGCGGGATGGCAGGCAGATCGGCGGTGGCCTGAACCTTTCGGTCGAACCTTCGGAAACGCAGACAGGGACCCCCCGCGTGGGCGTCGACTTCACCGACAGGGCCCTTGGTGTCGATTTCACCCTGTTCGGCAGCGTCGGCGACACGGCGCAGCGCTATGGCGTCTCCTCTCTGGCCCCGGCCGAGCCGGTGGCCCGTTTCGCGCTTTCGGCCGCATCGGTCGATCCGACCTTCGACCCGGAGCGTGGCAACGCCTGGCAGGTCGGTGGCCGCATTGGCTATGACGGCTTTTCCTTCGGGGCCGACCTGGCGCAGGGCGATGACCTGAAGCTCGGTCGCCTGCTGACCGACTACCGCCTGGGCATGAGCTATGCCGGGACCAACTGGCAGGTCGGCCTGAAATATGTCCGCAGCCTGTCGGAGCGCGAACAGCAGATCCCCGATACAGCCGACGCGCTGGAGATCGGCGGCGCCTGGCAGCTCAACGGCTCCATCGGCCTGGTGGGCGGCATCCAGTTCTGGGATCAGGGCTCGTCCGCCGGTCTGGACAGCGAGGCCAACCGCGACGCGCTGATCTTCCTGGGCACCCGCATCCAGTTCTGACGCCCGGGCGTCAGGCATCACGCTGCACATGAATGGACACGCGAAACGTGACTGTTGAGACGGTTGCGCTTATCCGTCCCTTGCCCCCCGGCTTATCCTCGCATAGTTGATGACCGGATGCGCCTGCGCGCCGCAGTAACAGATTGACACGGAAGTCTGCCATGGATCATCTCGACCGGCTGGAAAGCCAGAGCGTCTATATCTTCAGGGAGGCGTTCAACCGCCTCGGTCGTGTCGGCATGCTCTGGTCGCTGGGCAAGGATTCCAACGTCATGATCTGGCTGGCGCGCAAGGCCTTCCTGGGCCATGTGCCGTTCCCCGTGATGCATGTCGATACGGAGAAGAAGTTCCCGGAGATGTACGAGTTCCGGGACCGCTACATCAAGGAATGGAACCTGAACTTCCTCAGCGGCAAATGCCCGCCGATCGAGGAGATGGATCCCAGCCTGCCGCCCGCCGCACGCTCCGCCGCCCGCAAGACCGAGGGGCTGAAGAACTTCCTGGCCGCCAATCCCTTTGACGGCATCTTCGCCGGCATCCGCCGCGACGAGCAGGCGACCCGCGCCAAGGAACGGGTGTTCAGCCCGCGCGGGGCCACCGGTGCCTGGAACTTCCGCGATCAGCCACCCGAGTTCTGGGACCAGTTCAATACCGATTTTCCCCCCGGTACCCATGTGCGCATCCACCCGCTGCTGCACTGGACCGAGATGGACATCTGGCTCTACACGAAGCGGGAGAAGATTCCCGTCATCGACCTCTATTTCGCCAAGAACGGGAAGCGGTACCGCTCCCTGGGGGACAAGGACATCACCAACCCGGTGGACTCCAACGCCGAGACACTGGACGAGATCATCGAGGAGCTGCGGACCACCAGGGTCTCCGAACGGTCCGGCCGGGCCATGGATCACGAGGCCGAGGACGCGTTCGAGCGTCTGCGTGCCGACGGCTACATGTAAGGGGTCCGGACCATGAGCAACCATCGCGAATCCCTGAAGACCGTCTTCGTCGGCCATGTGGACCACGGCAAGTCCACCCTGGTCGGGCGCCTGTTCCATGACACCGACTCGCTGCCCGACGGCCGGGTGGAGGAAATCCGCAAGATGTGCGAGCGGCGCGGCATGCCGTTCGAATATGCCTTCCTGATGGACGCGCTGCAGGCGGAGCGGGACCAGGGCATCACCATCGACACCTCGCAGATCTGGTTCAAGACGGCCAAGCGCGACTACGTCATCATCGACGCGCCGGGCCACAAGGAATTCCTGAAGAACATGATCACCGGCGCGGCGGCGGCGGACGCCGCCATCCTGGTGATCGACGCCAACGAGGGCGTGCAGGAACAGTCCCGCCGCCACGGCTATCTGCTGCATCTGATGGGCATCGGCCAGGTCACGGTCTGCGTCAACAAGATGGACCTGGTGGACTATTCCCAGAGCCGCTTCGAGGCGATCGAGCAGGAATTCCGCGCCTATCTGACCAGCATCGGTGTGGCGCCCAACCACGTCATTCCGGTTTCGGGGCGTGAGGGCGACCTGATCACCGGCCCGTCGAAGCGCATGCCCTGGTACCTGGGGCCCAGCCTCACCGAGGCGCTGGACGGGTTCCGCGTGCCGCTGCCGGCCACGGACCAGCCACTGCGGTTTCCGGTGCAGGACGTCTACAAGTTCGATGAGCGCCGCATCATTGCCGGCCGGATCGAAAGCGGCACCATCCGGGTCGGCGACACGCTGCTGTTCTCGCCCATCAACAAGACCGCGAAGGTCCGCACCATCGAGGCCTGGAACGTCGATCAGCTGCCCATGAAGGCCTCTGCCGGACAGTCGGTGGGCATCACGCTGGACGAGCAGCTGTTCATCGAGCGTGGCCATATCGCCAGTCACGAGAACCAGCCGCCGGTCGAGACCGATGTCTTTCGCGCCCATGTCTTCTGGCTGGGCGACGACGCGCTGGTCACCGGCAAGACCTACAAGATGAAGCTGGCGAATGCGGAGGCGCGGGTGACCGTGCAGTCCATCGACCGGGTCATCGATACCGGCGACCTGAGCCATGTACAGTCCGATCGGGTGGAGCGGAACGCGGTGGCGGAGGTCACCATCCGCTCCCGCCAGATGCTGGCGCTGGATGAATTCCGCAACAACCAGAAGACCGGGCGTTTCGTGCTGGTGGATGGTTTCGACATTGCGGGCGGCGGCATCATCTCCATGGAAGGCTATGCCGACCAGCGCAGCCTGATCACCGTCCGCGCCACCAACGTGACCAAGGTCGAGGCCGCCATCGGGCCGGAGGAGCGTCACAAGCGCAATGGCCACAAGGGCGGCGTGCTCTGGTTCACCGGCCTGTCCGGCGCCGGCAAGTCGACCATTGCCGTGGCGACGGAGCGGCGGCTGTTCGACAAGGGCTACCAGGTCTTCGTGCTGGACGGCGACAACGTGCGCTTTGGCCTCAACGCCGACCTGGGCTTCAGCCCGGAGGACCGGGCGGAGAACATCCGCCGTGTGGGCGAGGTCGCGGCCCTGATGGCCAAGGCCGGTTTCATTGTCGTCACCGCCTTCATCTCCCCCTACCGCTCCGACCGTGACCGGGCGCGGGCGGCGGCGGGAGAGGATTTCCACGAGATCCACATCGACGCCGACGTGGCCACCTGCGAGAGCCGCGATCCGAAGGGCCTCTACAAGAAGGCGCGGGCGGGCGAGATCAAGGACTTCACCGGCATCTCGGCCCCCTATGAGGCGCCGGAGGCTGCGGAACTGACCGTCGATACCTCGGACCTGTCCGTCGAGGAAAGCGTCGCCCGCGTCTCCGCCTACGTTGACCGCACCTTCACCCAGACCTGAGGATCGCAGCTCGGGCAAGCCGGGTACGGCGGCAGTGGGGGGTGGCGGTGAGTTCCGGTAGCCCAACCCCCATCCCCACGCCGCTCGCGGACCTGATCCGCGAGCCCAGGTCCCCACACTGCGTCACCCGGCGCGTACCGATCCACCCTGGAGTGTCATCGTAGATGTCGGCGCGGCACGCTGGGTACCCGGGTCAAGCCCGGGTACGACGTTTTTTGGGGTCCGGGCGGTGAGCAGCAATTCCTTCCCTCCCACCACGTTGCTCGCGGACTCGATCCGCGAGCCCAGGTCTCGGCGCTGCGTTGATCCATCTGTCACCAACCGTCCTCAATCGAACGGGATCTCCCCTGCGAGATCGCGCCAGTCGGGGTTCCGCGCCTCGATCAGTTGAAGTTTCCAGTCCCGTTTCCAGTGCTTCAGCGTCCGTTCGCGCTGTCGGGCGATGACCACGCTCTCGTGGGTTTCGAACCAGACCAGCCGGTGGATCTGGTAGCGGTCGGTGAACTGTGACCATCCCGTCCGATGCTCACCGAGACGCCGCCGCAGGTCACGGCTGACACCAATGTAGAGAGTGCCATTGCGCCTGCTGGCGAGGATATAGACGTAGTAGCGGGAGATGGCCGGTGACCGGGCTGTTGACGATCAGGAGCTCACGGTGCGGCACGCTGGGTACCCGGGTCAAGCCCGGGCACGGCGTCGGTGGGGTGGGAGCGATGAGCACAAACCGTTTCACCCCTTCCACCGCGTTGCTCGCGGACTTGATCCGCGAGCCCAGGTCTCGGCACTGCGTCACCCGGCTCGCACCGACGCGCAACTGAAGGTCATCGCCGATGCCGGTGCGGCACGCTGGGTACCCGGGTCAAGCCCGGGTACGACGTCGGTGGGGTGGGAGCGATGAGCACCAAACGCTTCACCTCTCTCCCACGTAGCTCGCGGACTTGATCCGCGAGCCCAGGTCTCGGCACGGCATCCCCGGGATCGCCACGATGCGCGACCGAAGGTCATCGCCGATGCCGGTGCGGCACGCTGGGTACCCGGGGTCAGGTGTCCAGTGACAGTTTCATGCCGAAGTGGCTGTTGGTGAAGCCAAGCTTCTCGTAGAAGCGGACGGCGTCTTCGCGGCTCTGGTGGGTGCTGAGCTGGACGAGGCCGCAGCCGCGTTCGCGGCAGACGCCGACCGCCCAGGTGATCATCTGCTGACCCAGGCCGCTGCCGCGCATGCTGCTGTGGATGCGGACGCTCTCGATCTGGCCGCGCCAGGTGCCGATGAAGGACAGGCCGGGGATGAAACTGAGCTGCAGGCAGCCGACAACCTGGCCCTCCAGATCGGCCACGACCTGCATCTGGTTCGGATCGCGGTCGATGGCATCGAAGGCCCGGATGTAGCGTTCGTCGAGGGGCAGGGAGGCGTCTTCCCGCGCGGCACCGAGCTGGTCATCGGCCAGCAGGCCGACGATGGCGGCAACGTCAGCGGCAGTCGCGGGCCGGAAGCTGGGAACGGGCCCGCTCACGCAACCTTCTGGCGATAGGCGATGGAGCAGTGATAGTCGCAGTACGGCTTGCCGGTCAGCGTCTCGTGATCGCAGAAGTGGAAGTCGCTCTCCCCCGGATGTCCGACGGGGAACTGGCAACGGCGATGCTGCGGCAGGGCGCCCGGCGGCGGCGGCGCGACGGCGGGTGCCTGGGGAATGACTTCCTCCGGCTCCGGCTTCGGGGCCGGGCGGGTGAAACGGGGGCGCTGCTGCTGCGCTGCGGGCCGGGCCTTGGCGACACGGGGACGGCCGGGCTTCGACAGGCCAAGCCGGTTCGCCTTGCCGATCACGGCGTTGCGCGTGACATTGCCAAGCTGTTCCGCGATCTGGGCAGCGGTCATGCCCGTACCCCAGAGCTCCTTGAGTCGTGAAACCCGCTCTTCCGTCCAGCCTGCCGACATGATCCGTCTCCCGCGCTATATCTGGTTAATACCAGCTCAGGGCTAACAAGATACGGGATCAGGGAATCCAGACCAAGCAGGAATGGCCTGATTCGTCCAATATATTGTGGATAACCGGTCTGACAGCCACCAGCCGGGGCGCAAAGCGACTGATTCCTGTGGATATTCCCGAAACGAAACCGCCCGCCGGACCGGGTCCGGGCGGGCGGCTGACAGGTTTGGCGGTCGTGACCGCGCGGTCAGTTCAGGCTCAGAAGGCGTCCTCCGACAGGGCCATCAGGGTGGCCCCGCCGGACATGGCCTTGGCGGCATGGGCATGCATGTCAGGCAGCATGCGTTCCATGAAGAAACGCGCCGTGGCCAGCTTGGTCTCGTAGAAGGCACTCTCGCCCTCACCGGCGGCCAGCTTCGCCTGTGCCTTTTCTGCGATCTGCGCCCACATGAAACCGATGGCGACCAGCGCCACGCAGCGCAGGTAATCGGTAGAGGCGGCACCCGCCTCGTCCGGGTTGGCCATCATCTTCGGGCCGATGTCGGCGGTCACGGACTGCAGCCGGGCAAAGGCCTTGGCCAGCGGCATGACGAAATCCTTCATCTCCGGCTTCGTCATGTTGGCCTGAATGAAGGCATCCACCGGGTGGTAGAACCGGCGCATCAGCCGGCCCATGCCGTCGGGCAGTTTCCGTCCCACCAGGTCCAGCGCCTGGATGCCGTTCGCGCCCTCGTAGATCATGGTGATGCGGGCGTCGCGGACGTACTGCTCCATGCCCCACTCGTGGATGAACCCATGGCCGCCATAGACCTGCATGGCATCGACGGTGCATTCGAAGCCCATGTCAGTCAGATAGGCCTTCACGACCGGGGTGATGAAGGCGGCGAAGTCGTCGGCCTGCTGCCGCTCGTCCGGGTCCGGGTGCTTGGAGGCGAAGTCGATCATCAGGCCGGTCCAGAGCGCCAGCGCCCGCGCGCCCTCCACGAAGGCCTTCTGCTTCATCAGCATGCGGCGCACGTCCGGGTGCACGATGATCGGGTCGGCGGGCCTGTCCTTGGCCTTCACACCGGTCAGGGAGCGGCCCTGCACGCGGTCCTTGGCGTAGGTCACGGCGTTCTGGTAGGCGGCGGAGGCCTGGCTGAGACCCTGGATGCCGACGCCCAGGCGGGCGGCGTTCATCATGGTGAACATGGCCCGCATGCCCTTGTGCGGCGCGCCCAGCAGCCAGCCCTTCGCCCCGTCATAGTTCATGACGCAGGTGGAATTGCCGTGGATGCCCATCTTGTGCTCGATGGCACCGCACTGCAGGCTGTTGCGCTCCCCCGGTTCGCCGTTCTCGTCCAGGATGAACTTCGGCACCACGAACAGGCTGACACCCTTGATGCCCTCCGGCCCGCCGGGGATCTTGGCCAGCACCAGATGGATGATGTTCTCGGACATGTCGTGCTCACCGGCGGAGATGAAGATCTTCTGCCCGGTGACCAGATAGCTGCCGTCGTCCTGCGGCTCGGCCTTCGTGCGCATGAGGCCCAGGTCGGTACCGCAATGCGGCTCCGTCAGGTTCATGGTACCGGTCCATTCGCCGGTGACCATCTTCGGCAGGTACGCCTGCTTCTGCGCATCGTCACCCCAGTGGTGGATCGCCTCATAGGCGCCATGGGTCAGGCCCGGATACATGGCGAAGGCCATGTTGGCCGACGATGCCATCTCCGAGACCGCGAAACCCAGCACATGCGGCAGGCCCTGCCCGCCATATTCGGGGTCTGCGGTCAGACCGCCCCAGCCGCCCTCGATATAGGACTGGTAGGCTTCCTTGAAACCGGTCGGTGTGGTGACGCTGCCGTCATCATGGCGGGTGCAGCCTTCGGTGTCGCCGACGGCGTTCAGCGGCGCCAGCTCGTTCTCGAAGAACTTCGCGCCCTCCTCCAGGATCGCGTCCACCAGATCGGGGGTCGCATCGGCAAAGCCGGGCAGGTTGGAATAGCGCTGCAGGTCGATGAACTCGTGCAGCAGGAACTTGAAGTCCTGTACAGGGGCCTGATAGGTCGCGGGCATTCGCGTTTCTCCTGTGGGTTTTTCGTGGCCTGTCCCGTCCCTCTCCCCCTACCGGCCACCCCTTTCAGGATACTTGCGTGGGTGGCCGGTAGGGGGAGAGGGACGGAGCAGCCCTCAGACAATCCAGTGCAGCGTCAGTTACGCAGCGGGCGGCCCTTGGTCAGCATGTGTTCGATCCGCTGCAGCGTCTTTTCCTGTCGGATCAGATGCATGAAGCCTTCGAGTTCCAGCGCCAGCAGCTGCTTCTCCGTCACCACTTCCGTGATGTCGGTGTCGCCGCCGGAAAGCACGCGTCCCACCTGGGCCGCCACTTCCACGTCATAGGCCGTGGCCTTGCCCTGCAGGGCGAAGCCTTCCACTGCCATCCGGAACGCGGTGGCCGCGGTCGGACCCGGCAGGTTGACCTCGATCGGTTCCGGCCTGGCGTAGCCTTCCACCATCGACAGCGCCTTCTTCTTGGCATCGGCCAGCACCCGGCGGCGGTTCATGGAGATGCCGTCGCCTTCGCGCAGGATCTGCATGTCGCGCGCTTCCTGCGCACTGGTCGCCACCTTGGCCGTCGAAATCGCCTCGAACGCCGCCGACAGGGCCGGCATCGGGCCCTGCGGGCGCCGCTTGTTGGCCAGGTTGCGGATCGTCAGTTCCTTGCAGCCACCCCAGCCGGGCAGCAGGCCGACACCGACCTCCACCAGACCCATGTAGCTTTCGGCGTGGGCCTGGATGGCGTTGGAATGCAGGCAGACCTCGCAGCCGCCGCCCAGCGCCATGCCGGCGGGTGCCGCGACGACGGGGAACGGGCTGTTCTTCAGGCCCTGCATGGCCTTCTGGCCGGTCGCGACGCCATTCTCGATCACCGGCCACATGGCGGCATTGGCCCCGAACAGGGCCACGCCGACATTGGCACCGACGGAGAAATTGTCCGCGTCGGAGCCGATGATCAGCGCCTTGAAGCCCAGCTTGTCGATCTTCGACGCGGCCACGATCATGGCAATGGAATTCTCGTCCAGACTGTTCATCTTGGAATGGAATTCCAGGCAGGCGACACCGTCACCCACGTCCCACAGCGAGGCGGAGGCATTGGACCTGATCGGCTGCTTGCCGCGCTTCTTGTCGGCCAGGGTCCAGGCGTCCTCCGACACCGCGATCTCGGCATAGTCGCCCGCAGTGGTCAGGATATAGGCCTTCTCGCCCTCTTCCTTGTAGAAGGTCTTGCCCCGCGCCGTTTCCAGCAGGGCCGGGACCGGGCGGCCTTCCGCCGCCAGCCTGTCGGCCAGCCAGTCGGCACCCAGCATGTCGATCATCTCGAACGGGCCCCACTTCCAGGCGTAACCCGTCTTCATGGCCAGATCGACACCGCGGATATCGTCGGAGATCTCAGGCACCAGGTCAGCGGAATAGCTCAGCACGTGGCTCAGCACGGTCCAGGCGTACTGGCCGCCCTTGTCCTCATGCGTCACCAAGGCGCGCAGCCCCTTCTTCGCGGCGCGGGCACTGGCCAGCGTGGAACGCTGCTCGGCACGATATTGGCCGGTCTTCAGGTCGATGGCCTGCTTGACCGTCTTGCCGTCGATCTTGGTGCGGCGATAGAAGCCGCCCTTGCCCTTCCGGCCGGTGTAGCCGTCGGCGATCATCTTCTGCGTCAGCTTCGTCAGCGGGTGATCGGGATCGACGAAATCGCGCAGCGGATCGTCCGCCGGGACAAGGTCGATCATCGAGGCAATGACGTGCGGGCCGAGGTCGATACCGGTCAGGTCGCCGAGGCCGAAGATGCCGGTCTTCGGCACACCCGTGGGCTTGCCGACGATGGAATCCGCTTCCTCGACCGTCAGGCCCAGGTCATAGGCGGACCGGGTGGCGACGGTGGACCAGAAGATGCCGATGCGGTTGCCGATGAAGCCCGGCGTGTCCTTGCAGTCGACCACTTCCTTGCCCAGCTTCACGTCACCGAACTGCTTCAGCGCCTGGAAGGCATCGTCGCGGGTCTTCTGCCCCTTCACCACTTCCAGCAGCCGCATGTAGCGCGGCGGATTGAAGAAATGCGTGATGGCGAAATCGCCCGCGAAATCCTCCCCCAGCCCTTCCGTCAGCACGTTCAGCGGAATGGTGGAGGTATTGGAGGTGACGATGGAGCCGGGCTTGCGGACCTCGTTCAGGCGCTTGTAGAGGTCGCGCTTGATCTGCGGGTTCTCGATGATCGCCTCGCAGATCCAGTCGCAATCGGACAGCGCGCCCAGATCGTCTTCCAGGTTCCCGGTCTCGATCAGCTTCGCATTGCGCTTGTGCATGAACGGGGCGGGGTTGGTCTTCAGCATCTTGGCGACCGCGCCCTTTGCGATGGTGGAGCGGTCGTTCGCGCCTTTCGGCACGATGTCGAGCAGCACCACCGGGACACCGGCATTGGCGATGTGGGCGGCAATGCCGGCCCCCATCACGCCTGCGCCGATGACCGCTACCTTCCTGATCTCGGCCATATCAGCAGGCCTCCAGGACCGTGGCGATGCCCTGACCGCCACCGATGCACTGGGTGGCCAGCGCCAGACCCTTGCCCTCACGCTTCAGCAGCGCCGCGGCCTTGCCGGTGATCCGGGCGCCGGTGGCCCCCAGCGGATGACCCAGCGCCAGCGCGCCGCCGTCGATGTTGGTATTGTCGAAGCTGATGCCGGTTTCCTTCATCACCGACAGGGCCTGGGCCGCAAAGGCCTCGTTCAGCTCGATGATGTCCAGGTCGGCGACCGTGATTCCGGCCCGCGCCAGTGCCTTCTCCGTGGCCGGGACCGGGCCGATGCCCATGATCTCCGGCGCGCAGCCTGCAACGGCGGTGGAGCGGATGCGGGCCAGCTTCTCCAGCCCGTGCGCATCGGCATATTCCTCGGAGCAGACCAGCACCGCGGAGGCACCGTCGGTCAGCGGGGAGGAGGTACCGGCCGTCACCGAACCGTTCTGGTCGAAGGCCGGCTTCAGGCCGGAAAGGTCCGCGGCGGTGGTGCCGGGGCGGATGCAGCCGTCTTCCTCGACGCGGATGTTGCCGTCGACGATGGCGACGATCTCGTCGGCCAGCTTGCCCTCGGCCTGCGCCTTCGCGGCACGGGCATGGCTCTCCACGGCGACCGCTTCCTGGTCGGCGCGGGGGATGTCGTACTTCTTCGCCAGGTTCTCGGCGGTGACACCCATGCCGACATAGGCCTCCGGATAGCGCTGGTACAGCGCCGGATGCGGGGCGGGGTTGAAGCCGGCCATCGGCACGCGGCTCATGCTCTCGATACCGGCACAGATGAAGGCCTGGCCCGCACCCATGGAAATCGCACCGGCCGCCATGTGGATGGAGGTCATGGAGGACCCGCAGAAACGGTTCACCGTGGTACCGGCGATGGTCAGCGGCAGGTCGGCCAGGAAGGCGATCAGGCGGGCGACATTCAGGCCCTGCTCGCCCTCGGGAAAGGCGCAGCCGACGATCAGGTCTTCCAGATCCGCCGTCTCGACGCCGGTCTTCTCGACCAGGGCCCGGACCACCTGGGCGGTGATCTCGTCGGGGCGAACCTTCGCCAGCGCGCCCTTGTGGGCAAAGGTGAAGGGTGAGCGCTGGTATCCAGCGATTACCACGTTGGTCATGTCGGGGGTGCTCCCTCGCAGGTGTAGCGTGCTTGTTTGTGGACCGTTCCTCCCCTCTCCCCCTCCAGGCCGCCCGTTTCAGGATACTTGCGTGCGTGGCCGGGAGGGGGAGAGGGGAGGAACGGTCGGTCAGACAGTCAGACTCGGATCAGTCGGCGGCTTCGGCGGCGAGGCCCTGTGCGTCCAGCCAGCCTTCCACCTGGCGCATCTGCGCCTTCAGTTCCTCGATGGTCTCATCCAGTTCGACGCGCTGCTGCAGCAGGCTCGCCATGCGGTCCTCCGAGGCGTCGAGCAGCATGCGGGCCTGGGCAACCTGGCCGTCGCGCAGTTCGTAGAGCTCCAGCCAGTCGCGGATCTCCGCCAGGCTGAAGCCGAGACGCTTGCCGCGCAGGATCAGCGCCAGACGCCCCTTGTCGCGGCGGTCATAGATGCGCTGGGTACCCTTGCGCAGCGGGCTCAACAGGCCCTTGTCCTCGTAGAAACGCAGCGTGCGCGGGGTGATGTCGTACTCCAGCGACAGGTCACGGATCGAGTAGGTTTTCGTTTCGCTCATGATGTTGTATTCTCTGGCCGTCCGATGGATGACGCAGGTGCTGCGCCGGTTACCAGCGTAGTTAGGTTACGTTGACGTAAACGTCAAGTGGCGGGCCGTCTCTTTTCCCGCAATAGCGATAGCGGAAGCCGTGCATGTCCAGCCAGCCCACGAATTTCCGTCAGTTCTGGCCCTATTACCTGCGCGAGCATTCCCGCATCCTGACCCGGCGCATCCACTATTTCGGCACCGGCCTTGCGATCATCGGCATCATCATGGCCGTGGCCAACTGGGATGCCTGGTACCTGCTGGGTGCCGCCGTCTGCGGCTACGCCCCGGCCTGGTTCGCGCATTTCTTCGTGGAGAAGAACCGCCCCGCCACCTTCCGCTATCCCTTCTGGTCCCTGATCAGCGACTTCCGCATGTTCTTCATGTGGCTCGCCGACCGCCTGCAACCCGAACTGAAACGCGCCGGATGCCTGGCCGAGATCGACCTGGAAGAACCGGACACCCACGCCAGGGCGGGGTGAGAGCGGCGGCAGGAGCACACCTGTCCACTTGCTGAAATCGCTGCGGCACGCTGGGTACCCGGGTCAAGCCCGGGCACAGCGTCAGTGGGGTGGGGAGCGATGAGCAGCAATGCTTCCCCCTCCCACCACGCCGCTCGCGGACCTGATCCGCGAGCCCAGCTCTCGGCATTGCGTCAAACCGGATGCTGTCGAACTGGGCCTGTCGGATGGAGTCTCCCTGCCGGGATCCGCGCGACCCGTCCTCAGTGCCGCTTCGCGCCCGGATCGTCGTCGAAGAGTTCGGCGAGCTTGTCCATCATGACACCGCCGAGCTGTTCCGCGTCGACGATGGTGACGGCGCGGCGATAGTAGCGGGTGACGTCATGGCCGATGCCGATGGCGATCAGCTCCACGGGGCTGCGGGTCTCGATATGCTCGATGACTTCGCGCAGGTGGCGGTCCAGGTAGTTGCCGGTGTTCACCGACAGGGTCGAATCATCCACCGGTGCCCCGTCGGAGATGACCATCAGAATACGGCGTTGCTCGGGGCGGCCGATCACGCGGTCGTGGGCCCAGAGCAGGGCCTCGCCGTCGATGTTCTCCTTCAGCAGCCCTTCGCGCAGCATCAGGCCGAGGTTCTTGCGCGCCCGGCGCCAGGGCATGTCCGCCGGCTTGTAGACGATGTGGCGCAGGTCGTTCAGACGGCCGGGATTGAGCGGCTTGCCGGCCGCCAGCCAGCGTTCGCGCGACTGCCCGCCCTTCCAGGCGCGGGTCGTGAAGCCCAGGATCTCCACCTTCACCGCACAACGCTCCAGCGTGCGGGCCAGGATGTCGCCGCACATGGCCGCGACGGTGATGGGCCGACCGCGCATGGAGCCTGAATTGTCCACCAGCAGGGTGACGACCGTGTCGCGGAAATCGGTGTCGCGCTCCATCTTGTAGGACAGCGGCAGCGACGGATTGGCGACGACGCGGGCCAGCCGGGCGGTATCCAGATAGCCGTCTTCCAGGTCGAAGTCCCAGGACCGGTTCTGCTTCGCCATCAGGCGGCGCTGCAGCCGGTTGGCCAGCTTGCTGACGACGGACTGCATGTGATGCAGCTGCTGGTCGAGCTGTCCGCGCAGACGGGTCAGCTCCTCGTTGTCGCAGAGATCGCCGGCCTCCACGACCTCGTCGAAGTCGGTGGTGAAGGGGCGATAGGCCGGGCGCGGCGGCTCGTTGGAGAAGTCGTCCGGATAGAGCGGGCGGCGGCCCTTGCCGGCCTCGTCACCCTCCCCTTCCATCTCGTCCTCGCCGGAGGACTGGACCTGCTCGCCCTGCTGGTCGGCGGCATCCTCCCCGTCACCGGCTTCGGCCGATTGCGGTTCGGCGGCATCCTGGCTGCCGTCCTGGCCCTCTTCCTCGCCCTGCTGCTGCTGCTCGCTGCTCTCCTCGGACTCCTCGTCCTCATCCTCGTCGCCGTCGGTCTGCTCGTCTTCCATGTAGCCGAGGTCGCGGATGAGCTGCCGTGCGGCCCTGGCAAAGGCGGCCTGGTCGTCAAGGTTGGACAGCAGGCTGTCCAGATCGCCGCCCGCCTTCTCCACCAGGTCGTCGCGCCAGAGGTTCAGCAGGTTGCGCCCGTCCTCCGGCAGTTCCCGGTCGGACAGGGCCTCCCGCATCAGCATGCCCACTGCCTCCGACAGCGGGGCCTCCGACTGGTCGCGCAGGCGGCCATAGCCACGCACGCGGCAGCGTTCCTCCAGCGCCGCATGCAGATTGTCGGAAACACCCTGCATCCGGCGGGAGCCGATGGCCTCCACCCGCGCCTGCTCGATGGATTCGAAGATCGCCCGGGCGGTGCCGCCCTGGGGCATGTTGCGCAGGTGGACGCCGCGATCGTGATGCTTCAGCCGCAGCGCGAAGGCGTCGGAGGTGCCGCGTACCTGTGCCAGCTCCGCCTTGTCCATGGCACGTCCGGGCACCGGCAGGCGCGCGCGCTTGCCACGCAGGGTCGGAGTCTCGGGGCCATAGCTGACCTCCAGATCCTTCTCCCCCGACATGGCCCGCATCGCTGCCGCAACGGCGCGCTTGAACGGTTCTGTCGGTCCCTCCGCACCCTTGCTCACGTCGGCGGTATCCTCTTGTTGTGGACCGCTCCACCCCTCTCCCCCTCCCGGTCACCCACGCAAGTATCCTGAAATGGGTAGCCGGGAGGGGGAGAGGGGTGGAGCGGTCAGACGACCAATCGTGCCCCTAGTTCACCGTCACGCTGGCGGCGGACTCGGGCAGATCCATGCCCAGGCTGCGCTGGAAATACTCGGCAACGATGCTGCGTTCGGTCTCGTCACACTTGTTCAGGAAGGTGACGCGGAACGCGAAGCCGACATCGCCGAAGATCTCCGTGTTCTCCGCCCAGGTGATCACGGTACGCGGCGACATGACGGTGGAGATATCGCCGGAGACGAAACCGGCGCGGGTCAGGTCGGCGACATTGACCATGGCGCTGAGCAGCTTCTTGCCTTCCGGCGTGTCATAGGACGGGGCCTTGGCCAGCACGATCCCGGCCTCCGCATCATGGTCCAGATAGTTCAGCGTGGTGACGATGTTCCAGCGGTCCATCTGGCCCTGGTTGATCTGCTGCGTGCCGTGATAGAGGCCCGTCGTGTCACCCAGACCGATGGTGTTGGTGGTGGAGAACAGACGGAAGCACGCATGCGGATGCAGCACGCGGTTCTGGTCCAGCAGGGTCAGCTTGCCGTCATGCTCCAGCACGCGCTGGATCACGAACATCACGTCCGGGCGACCGGCGTCATATTCGTCGAACACCATGGCGACCGGGTTCTGCAGCGCCCAGGGCAGGATGCCGTCCTTGAATTCCGTCACCTGCTGGCCGTCGCGCAGGACGATGGCGTCCTTGCCGACCAGGTCGATACGGCTGATGTGGCTGTCCAGGTTGACGCGCACGCAGGGCCAGTTCAGCCGCGCGGCGATCTGTTCGACATGGGTCGACTTGCCGGTGCCGTGGAAGCCCTGGATCATGACGCGGCGGTTGTGCTTGAACCCGGCAAGGATGGCCAGCGTGGTCTCCTTGTCGAACAGGTACGCCGGATCGGTCGGCGGCACGCGGTCCGTCGATTCCGAAAAGGCGGGCACTTCCATGTCGCTGTCGATCCCGAAGACCTTGCGCACCGAAAGCATCATGTCCGGTGCGCCGGACGGCAGGCTCGGCAGATCGTCATAATCCGAGTGAGACATTCGTTTCCCCTGAATGGTGTAAGGGACCGCTGACCGCATCCGGGGAACACGCCCCGACCGCGAGGGTCGTCAGGAAAGACCGGCGTTGAGCACGCTGAAGGCCTGGTTGATGTTCTTCAGCCGGTCCTCGGCGCGGCGATCGCCGCCATTGGCATCCGGATGAAACCTTTTGACCAGTTGCTTATAGTGTCTCTTGAGCGCGTGCAAGTCATCGGTCGGGTCTATGTCCAGTGTTCGGAACGCATCCCTCTGCTCGGGCGTGTACTGACGCCTCTGGCGGCGTTTCTCGGCTTCCTTCGCGGCCTGCCGTTCCGCCCGCTCATCGGCGAAACCGAAGGGGTCGGTGAAGCTGGCATTGGCCCGCATGGTGGCGGTGCGATGGCCCATCGGCCAGGTCTGGCGGTGGCCATAGGCGGCGGAGTGCTGGAACGAGGCCGCTTCCTCCGCCGGCATGTCGGCGAAATAATTGTAGGCCTTGTTGTACTCCCGCACATGCTCCAGGCAGAACAGGTGATAGCCGTCGGCCCCGTCGCGGGATTTCGGCGCACGGAACTCCCCCAGCTCCAGACAGCCTGCCTTCTCGCAGGGCCTGGCGTTGGCTTCCTCGAAATGGATGCGGCCCCCGTAGCGGGTCCGGCGTTTCTGCTGCGTCCTTGCCATGCGCGGGATTATGGTGAGGCGGACTGGCACGGGCAAGCTTGACAGGCGCGACAATAGAGTCTCACGGTCGGGCCGCTGAAAGGCCCATCAACCAACCCTGCGGGAACCAGAATGACCTATGCCGAACGCATCCAGCAACGCCTGACGGAGGCCCTGTCACCGGAAACGCTGGAGATCGAGGACCAGTCCCACCTGCACAAGGGCCATGTCGGTGCCCGGCCGGAGGGGGAGACCCATTTCCACGTCCGTATCGTCTCGGCGGCCTTCGCCGGTCAGAGCCGCGTCAATCGCCAGCGGAACGTCTACAAGCTGCTGAGGGCGGAGATGGATGAACGTGTCCATGCCCTGGCCCTCGAAACCCTGACGCCGGAGGAAGCGGCAGGCTGAGGGCGCTGCCCCTTCGCTGACGTCTCACGGATCATCGCGGAACCGCTGCTGTTCCTGAAACAGCCGTACCGCCGCCTTCACGGCGCGGCGGAATGCGGCCATCGGGGCGTCATCGGGGGACTGCACGAAGACCTTGCCGCCGTTCTGCTCCGCCCCCGCCACCAGCATCAGGTTCACCGGCCAGCCGAAATCCTCCACCCACCAGCCATCCGCATCGACCGCGCGGCCCTGTGCATCCGTTGCCCCGGCAAGGGCGCTGCGTGCGGTCAGCGGGCGCGGGTCGCCGACATGGCCGAAGACCGGCTTGCCCGCGGCGATCATCCAGCCCAGCTCGAACGCCGTGCCGTCGTCGGCATTGGGTCCGCGAAAGGGCGACAGGTTGGCGACACAGCCGTCGGCACCGTGCATCAGCGCGATATTCGCCCGGTAGATGTGATGCGCCATTCGGGCCGGATCCAGGTCGGGCGGCGGCGGGTCATTGTCCAGCGGGAACAGGCCGACGGCCCCCAGCCCGGCACAGATCTCCCGCATCCGTGCACCGCGCGCCAGCGCGTCCGGCGCGAACACATCCGGCCCGGCGAGATAGAGGCGGGGACCAGCACTCATGACTGCAGGCGGGCCGCGCGCCTATTCAACGGTGATCGTGACGACTTCGGAGGCCACGGGCGGCACATGCGGCACGTGATTGTGGTCGCCGAGCAGCATCTGCAGGGTGTGCCGGCCCTTCGGCAGCTCCAGGGTCACCTCCGTCTGGCCGCCACCGAAGTGGCGCAGGCCGTCCTCCGCGGGCAGGGAGAACTCCAGGTCCTCCCCCGTCGGCAGCGGGCGGTCGATCAGCAGGTGATGGTGACCGGTATTGGCCTTGTCGATGCCGGCGGGTGCGACACCCATGCCGGAGAGGCCGAACCGCACGGTGACCGGAGAGGTGACGGTGGCACCATCGGCAGGGCTGATGATGTAGGCCCGTGCGCCGTCCGGCGCAGGAGACTGGGCCAGGGCGGTGCCGCCCAGAAGGAACAGGGACGCGGCGAACAGGGATAGGATACGCATCGGAAACCCTCCGTTCAGGTGAAGCTGGGCGGACAGGATAGGCTGCGACGGCATTTATGTCTCCGCCGGATCGGGTCTATAGTGACCGCCGACAGAACGCAGCAAGCGTCCGGCGGACGCCAGGGGAGGACAGGCCATGAAACTGACAGCGGAACAGCTGCAACAGTTCGACGAACTGGGATACGTGATGCTGCAGGATGTCTTCGACCCTGCGGAGGTCGGCGTCCTGCAGGAGGAACTGCCGCGCATCTACGCCATGGACCGGCCGGAGGTCTGGCGGGAAAGCACGGGCGTGGTGCGGACCGCCTTCGCCGCCCACCGCTACAGCGAACCATTCCGCTGCATCGGCGCGCATCCGCGCCTGATCGGCCCGGTGCAGCAGCTGCTGGACGGGGACGTCTACATCCACCAGTACAAGATCAACGCCAAGGCCGCCTTCGACGGCGATGTCTGGCAGTGGCATCAGGACTATGGCACCTGGGCGCGCGACGACCAGATGCCGGAACCCCGGGCCATGAACATCGCCCTGTTCATCGACGACGTGACGGAATTCAACGGCCCGCTCTGGGTCATTCCGGGCAGTCACAAGCAGGGCGTGCTGGAGGCCGGGCACGATCTGGCCACCACCTCCTACCCGCTCTGGACCCTGGACAAGGCCAGCGTCGCCGAGCTGGCGAACCGGCACGGCATGTTCTCCGCCAAGGGCAAGGCCGGGTCGGTGCTGATGTTCCACTCCAACCTGGTGCACGCCAGTTCGCCCAACATCGGGCCGTGGGGGCGGACCATCGTCTATCTGTCGCTCTGCCACGTGGACAACCACATCCGCCAGTTCAAGCGGGAGGAATGGATCGCCCACCGCGACTTCACCCCCATCGAACCGCTGGATGACGACTGCCTGCGCGACCTGGCCCGGGCACGGGCGGCCGCAGAGTGAGTGCCGCGCCGGTCGAAGGGTTCATCGAGCGGCTGGACCGTGCGCCGACAGGTTCCGGTCCGCTGGACGACCTCGGCTTCGGGCTGAAGGATCTCTATGACGTGGCCGGACGCGTCGCCGGCTGCGGCAACCCGGACTGGCAACGCACCCATCCTGCGGCGGAATCCGACTGTTCGGTGCTGGCCCGCCTGCTGGACGCCGGTGCGCGGCTGACCGGCATCACCCACACCGACGAGCTGGCCTACAGCCTGAACGGGGAGAACGCGCACTACGGCACGCCGGTCAATCCGGCGGCACCGGGCCGGATTCCCGGCGGCTCCTCCTCCGGCTCCGCCAGTGTCACGGCGGCGGGTCTGGTGGATTTCGCCATCGGTTCCGACACCGGCGGCTCCGTCCGCATTCCGGCGACCTACTGTGGTCTCTACGGCATCCGCACGACCTTCGGGGCCATTCCGCTGGACCGCTGCATGCCGCTGGCCCCCAGCTTCGACACCTGCGGCTGGTTCGCGCGGGATGCGGAGACCTTCGCGAAGGTCGGCACGGTGCTGCTCGACCGGCCTGTGACACCATCGCGGCCAAAGCGGCTGGTGACCGATCCGGCGCTGTTCGCCCTGTGCGACCCGGCCACCGCCGGAACCCTGAACCGGGCGGTGGATGCCCTGGGCATGCCGGTTGAAAGCGTCGACATCGGCTTCGATGCGGAACGCTTCAAGGAGGCCTTCCGCATCCTGCAGGCGCGGGAGATCTGGGAGGTGCATGGCGACTGGGTGACAGAGGTGCAGCCCGTTTTCGGCCCCGGTGTCGTGGACCGGTTCCGCATGGCGGCGGCAATCACGGATGCGGAGGTGGCGGAGATGCAGCCGGTACGAAACGCGCTGCGCCAGCGTCTGACGGATCTGCTGGCCGACGGCACCGTGCTGGTCATGCCCACCGCGCCCGGTCCCGCGCCGGTGATGAACTGGGACCCGGCACTGCTCGACGCCTTCCGCTACCGCATCATCGCGCTGACCTGTCTGGCCGGTCACGCCGGTCTGCCACAGGTCAGCATGCCTGCGGGCCTGTCGGATGGCGCGCCGGTCGGTCTGTCACTGATGGGCGGTGCAGGCACTGACGCCGCGCTGGTCGGCGCCGCCCGGGCCTTCGCGGCCTGAGGGGTCGTCGAAGCAGGGTCGATAGAGGATCGACCGCCTCAGGCAGGATTCTGGTGGCTCGCCTTGTCGAGGCGTTCCTGCAGGTCGGCCTGTGCAAGCTGGCGGCGGGCCTCGACGGCCTGGCGGGCGGCGGTCTGGGGCATGCCGATGTCGATCAGCAGACCTTCCGCCAGATGCAGCCCGGCCTCCAGCGCCTCCGGCACCACGCGATCCGCGCCGCGGGTGGTCAGGCGCGTGGCGTGGGCATTGTCACGGGCGCGGGCATGGATGACCAGGTCCGGCCAGTTGTGTGAGGCAACCTCGACGATCCGTTCGGCATCCGTCTGCCGGTCCAGGGTCACGACCAGCGCCAGGGCCCTGCCCGCCCCCAGCCGTTTCAGCATCTCCGGATGGCTGGCATCGCCGAAGACCACGCCCCGGCCTTCCCGGCGATAGCGGGCGACGCGGGCGGCATCGATATCGATGCTGATGTGGTCGATCTCCTGCGAGGACAGGGTACCGGCGACCGAGCGCCCGACCCGGCCGTAGCCGACGACGATGACATGATCCGTCAGATCATCGGTGGATTCCATGCCCGTCACGCCGCGCTTGGCCGAGCGGTCCTCCAGCTCCAGTGCCAGCCGCATTCCCAGATTGGCCAGCAGGGGTGTGACCATCATGCTCAGGCTGGCGACGATCAGCATGAACTGCGCCGTCTCCTCGGGCATCAGGCCGACGTCCAGCGCCATGGCCACGACCAGGAAGGCGAATTCACCGCCCTGGAACAGCAGGATGCCGGTCTCCACCGCCACCGGCAGCGGCTGGCCGAAGGCGCGGGCGAGCACCAGGATGATCGGGGCCTTGATGATCACCAGCCCCAGGACGGAGGCGAGCAGCCATTCGGGCCGGTTGGCCAGGCTGGCGATGTCGATGCTCATGCCGACGGAGACGAAGAACAGGCCCAGCAACAGGCCCTTGAAGGGTTCGATATCCACCTCGATCTGATGCCTGTAGTCGGTCTCCGCCATCAGCAGCCCGGCCAGGAAGGCCCCGAGGGCCATGGAAAGCCCGGCCATTTCCGTTGCCACCGCGATGCCGATGATCAGCAGCAGCACCAGTGCCAGGAACATCTCCGGCCCGGCTTCCCGCCCCAGCACCCGGAACACGGGCCGGATGACGAACCGCCCGACGACCAGAATGACAACGACCGCAACCAGCGCCTGCCCCATGGCGAGCGCGAAGGCCAGCACGGGGGAACCGTCACCCTGCGCCGCCAGCGCCACCACCAGGAACAGGATCGGCAGCACGGCCAGGTCCTGAAACAGCAGGATCGCGAAGCCGGTACGACCGGTGGGGGACGCCATGCGCCCGCCCTCCGACAGCAACTGCATCACCACGGCGGTGGAGGAGAGCGCGAAGGCGGCACCCAGCACGATGGAGGTGGCCGGGCTGTTGCCGAACCAGGACGCGATCAGGCCGATCACCGTGCCGGTGACCAGCACCTGCGCGCCACCCAGTCCGAAGACCAGCCGCCGCATCGCCCGCAGCCGCTCCAGCGAGAGCTCCAGCCCGATCATGAACAGCAGGAAGACCACGCCCAGTTCCGCGATGGAGCGCACGGATTCCGGATCACCGATGGAGACATGGTGCAGCCAGGGCGCGGATTCGGAGAAACGGGCCAGCCCGAACGGCCCGACGATGATGCCGACGATCAGGAAGCCGAGGACGGGGCTGACGCGCAGCCGCTGCAGGATCGGCACGACCACACCGGCGGCCGCCAGGAACACCAGCACCTCACGAAGAAGGTCAGAACCTTCATGCATGGCCTTCCCTCGCCCCCGCACGCATTTGCCGACAGATCAACAGGATAGCCGATTTCCGACGCGGGTTGCCATCTGTTCGCGCGATGCGGGGGGGAGGCATTCGCCAGGCGTGACTCTTTGGGGGGGCTGGCTCGGGCGGGACCATTCAGGCCGGTGGCTTGAAAGCGCCTCTTGGACCTGGGTTACCAGGTGGGTGCCGTGTCATCGGAACCAGGGTTCCAGCGAGGGACAGCTCCCGAGAGAGCGATATTGGCCCAGGGGCTATGCGTGCCTGTCGTACCCTACAGAACCCGCCCGAGCGACGTATATAGCGATGCGCGGCCCATAAGGAAATGATGTGTCGGACATGGCTGTCCACGCGCGCCTGTCAGGGGGCAGGTCTGCGGGGGCTGGCGAGGCGTCTCAGTCGGACTCCAGCCGGTCGGCATAGGCTTCCAGCCGCTCCGCGATGCTGGCCAGACGGGCGCGGTCCACCGGCGGTGCGGCGGCCGGTGCGGTCCCGGCAGTCTCCGCCGCCGCCTGCTCGCGGGCCCGGTCGACATCATCCAGGGCATTGGCCAGGTCGTCGGCAATCATCAGCGCGGTCATCAGCAGCAGCCGGTTGTAGGACGGCTGTGCACCGCTGGCGGTCAGTTCGGCGGCGCGTGAATCCAGATATTCGGCAAGCTCGGTGACCCGCGCTTCCTCCCCCGGGCCGCAGCCGATGGTGTGGTTCTGTCCGCCGACGGAAACCGTGACTGTTGTCGCCATGACCGGTCAGCCTTTCAGGACGGTGTCGAGATTGCCGATGGCACGATCCACCCGCGCGGTGACGTCACTGATGGTCGCGCGGCGGGAGGCTTCCCGACCTTCCAGCATCTCCAGCCGCTGTTTCAGGTCGGCGTTCTCCGCCTGCAAGCCCATGGAATCACTGCCATTTGCATCAGCCTCTGCGGCTGTTCGCCGCAAGGCTTCGGCGTCCGTCAACCGGTCGAGCCGGTCCAGCGCCGCCTCGATCCGGGCGAGCAGTTTTCCGTCCTCGTCATCTTCAGAAACCGGAGTCAAAAGCTGGTTGCCTGTCATGCAGTTAGATCACGTCGTTGACGGGTAACTATAGAAACAGCGCGGGCGAAGCGTCAACAACACCGAAGGGGCCAAATTCGGTGCCCGCCCTCACCCCCTGCCCGATTTGCCGGTGAACCCGTGGGCAGTGTGGCGAATATTTGCGCCCGCGACAGGAAAGCAGTACACCACGCCGCGACACGGTCGGGCTTCGGTCCGGCGGTGTCCTAACGTCAGCCCGCCCGACGCATCCGGCATCCAGAATATCCAGAGGCCCGTCATGAAAGTTGATCACAGCGCCATGGCCAATGCCATCCGCGCCCTGTCGATGGATGCTGTCCAGCAGGCAAACTCGGGTCATCCCGGCATGCCGATGGGCATGGCCGATGTGGCGACCGTGCTGTTCTCGAAGTTCCTGCACTTCGATCCCCGCCGCCCCGACTGGGCCAACCGCGACCGCTTCGTGCTGAGCGCGGGCCACGGGTCTATGCTGCTCTATTCGCTGCTGCATCTGACGGGCTATCCCGACATGACGATGGACGAGCTGCGGAATTTCCGCCAGCTGGGCGCGAAGACGGCCGGCCATCCGGAGTTCGGCCACGCCAGCGGGATCGAGACCACCACCGGGCCGCTGGGTCAGGGCATTGCCAATGCCGTCGGTTTCGCGCTTGCGGAGCGCATCCTGTCCGCCCGCTTCGGGCAGAAGGTCATCGACCATTACACCTATTGCATCGCCGGTGACGGCTGCCTGATGGAAGGCATCAGCCACGAGGCGGCGAGCCTGGCCGGGCACCTGAAGCTGGGCAAGCTGGTGGTGCTGTTCGACGACAATCACATCTCCATCGACGGGCCGACCGACCTGTCCGTGTCCGACGACCAGCTCGCGCGCTTCGCCGCCTCCGGCTGGCATGTTCTGGACTGCGACGGTCATGACCCGAAGGCGATTGAGGAGGCCATCGGGGCCGCGCGCAATGACCCGCGCCCGTCGCTGGTCGCCTGCCGCACCACCATCGGCTACGGCTCCCCCAACAAGGAAGGCACTGCGGCCACCCATGGCGCACCGCTGGGCGCCGACGAGATCGCGGCCACCCGCACGCGCCTGGGCTGGAACGCCGAGCCCTTCGTGATTCCGGATGCGGTGCTGGACGCCTGGCGTCTGGTCGGTGCCCGTGGCGGTGCCCGTTCCGCCGCCTGGGAAGAGACCGTGGCCGGCATGGATCGCGACCGTCGCGACGAACTGATGCGCGTGCTGGCGGGCAAGCTGCCGGAAGGCTGGGACAAGGCCCTGATCACGCATCTGGAGCATCTGGTGGCGGAGAAGCCGAAGGTTGCCACGCGCAAGGCCTCCCAGGACGCGATCGCCGCGATCCAGCCGCACCTGCCGGAGATGGTCGGCGGTTCCGCCGACCTGACCGGGTCGAACCTGACCCGCACCGGCGGCATGACCCCGGTGGAGGCATCGGACTTCGGCGGATCCTATGTCTTCTATGGCGTGCGCGAGCATGGCATGGCCGCGATCATGAACGGCATGGCGCTGCATGGCGGCATCCTGCCCTTCGGCGGCACCTTCATGGTCTTCACCGACTATTGCCGCCCGTCGATCCGCCTGTCCGCCCTGATGGGGCAGCAGGTGATCTATGTCATGACCCATGATTCGATCGGTCTCGGCGAAGACGGCCCGACGCATCAGCCGGTGGAGCATCTGGCCTCGCTGCGCGCCATGCCCGGCCTGCGGGTCTTCCGCCCCGCCGACGCGGTGGAGACCTCGGAGGCCTGGAAGCTGGCGGTGGAGCATCGCGACGGTCCGTCCCTGCTGGCGCTGTCGCGTCAGGGCACGCCGACGCTGCGCACCCGGGTGAACGAGAATCTGACCGCGCGCGGCGGCTACATCATGGAAGAGGCCACCGGCGGGGCCGCGCAGGTGACCATCATCGGCACCGGCACCGAGGTGCAGACCGCGCTGGACGCCCGCAAGCTGCTGCAGGCCGAGTCCATTCCGACCCGCGTCGTGTCCATGCCCTGCACGGAGCTGTTCGACGCCCAGGGCCGCGACTATCGCGACGAGATCCTGGGCACCGACACGCTGAAGGTCGCGGTCGAGGCCGCCGCAGCCTGGGGCTGGGAGCGTTATGTCGGCACGGATGGCGTCATCATCGCCATGGACAGCTTCGGTGCCTCCGCCCCGGCACCTGAACTCTACGAACATTTCGGTATCACGGCAGCCCACGTTGCGGCCGCCGTAAAGGACAGCCTTTCCTGAGGGAGACGAGAACCATGACAGTACGTGTTGCAATCAACGGGTTTGGACGTATCGGTCGGCTGGTGCTGCGCGCCATTGCCGAGTCGGGTCGTGACGACATCGAGATCGTGGCGATCAACGACCTCGGCTCGGTCGAGGCCAATGCCCACCTGCTGCAGTACGATACCGTCCATGGCCGGTTTCCGACGAAGATCACCACCACCGCCGACAGCATGAACTATGGCGCGGGCGATGTGCGGGTGACGTCGGAGCGTGACCCGGCGAAGCTGCCCTGGGGCGAGCTGGGCGTCGATATCGCCTTCGAATGCACCGGCATCTTCGCCAGCCGCGACAAGGCCGCGATGCATCTGGACGCGGGTGCCAAGCGCGTCCTGGTTTCGGCCCCGGCCAGCAATGCCGACCTGACCGTGGTCTATGGCGTCAACCATGACCAGCTCACGGCTGACCACACCGTTGTCTCCAACGCGTCCTGCACCACCAACTGCCTGGCCCCCGTGGCGCAGGTGCTGAACGACCTGGTGGGTATCCAGCAGGGCTTCATGACCACCATCCACGCCTATACCGGCGACCAGCGCACCGTCGACACCCTGCACAGCGACATGCGTCGCGCCCGTGCCGCGGCGTCGTCGCTGATCCCGACCACCACCGGTGCCGCGAAGGCCGTCGGCCTGGTGCTGCCGGAACTGGCGGGCAAGCTGGACGGCACCTCCGTCCGCGTCCCGACCAACAATGTCTCCCTGATCGACCTGACCTTCAACGCCGGTCGCGAGACCACGGCGGAGGAGATCAACGAGGCCATGATCAAGGCCGCCGAGGGTCGCCTGAAGGGTGTGCTGGACGTGAATGACGCGCCGCTGGTCTCCATCGACTTCAACCATTGCCCGGCCAGCTCCACCTTCGACCTGACCCAGACCCAGGTCATCGACGGTACCTTCGTGCGGGTGCTGAGCTGGTACGACAATGAATGGGGCTTCTCCAACCGCATGGGCGACACCGCCCGCGCCATGGCCGCGCTGATCTGACCGGCGCAGGGTTGGGCGAAAGCATGGGCCAGAAGGCGATGTCCGCGTTCCAGACCATCGATGACCTGGAGGTCGCGGGTCGGCGCGTGCTGGTACGGGTCGATCTGAACGTACCGGTGAAGGATGGTGCCGTCGGCGACACGACGCGGATCGAGCGGGTTCTGCCCACGATCCGCGACCTGTCGGAACGGGGTGCGAAGGTTGTGCTGCTGGCCCATTTCGACCGGCCCAAGGGCAAGGTCGTGCCGGAGATGACGCTGCGCCCGGTCGCCGCCGCGCTGCAGCGGCTGCTGGGCCAGGATGTCGGATTCGGCGAGGATTGCATCGGTGCGAAGGCGGAAACCGCGATCTCCGCCATGGACAATGGCGATGTCGTGCTGCTGGAGAACACCCGCTTCCATTCGGGTGAGGAGAAGAACGACAAGGGCTTCGCCGACCGGCTGGCGGCCATGGGCGACCTGTTCGTCGCCGATGCCTTCTCCTGCGCCCATCGCGCCCATGCCTCGACGGAGGGGCTGGCGCGGCGGCTGCCGAGTGCTGCCGGGCGCTGCATGCAGGCGGAGCTGGAGGCACTGCAGGCGGCACTGAGCGATCCGGAGCGGCCCGCGGCGGCGCTGGTCGGCGGTGCCAAGGTTTCGACCAAGCTGGACGTGCTGACCAACCTGACGGCGAAGGTCGATCTGCTGATCATCGGCGGGGCCATGGCCAATACCTTCCTGCTGGCGCAGGGGAAGGATGTGGGTGCCTCGCTGGCGGAACCGGATCTGGTGGACGTCGCGGCGAAGATCCTGAAGCAGGCGCAGGCCAATGGCTGCGATGTGCTGCTGCCGGTCGATGCCGTGGTGGCAGCGAAGCTGGAGAAGGGCGCGGCGACGGAGACCGTGTCCATCGACAGTGTCAGCGCCGACCGGATGATCCTGGATGTCGGCCCGGAAAGCGCGGCGGAGGCGGTGCGGCGCATCGGCGAATGCCGCACGCTGATGTGGAACGGCCCCATGGGCGCGTTCGAGTTTCCGCCCTTCGATGCGGCGACCGTGACCGTTGCCCAGGCGGCGGCGAAGCAGACCCGCGCCGGAAAGCTGCGCTCGGTGGCAGGTGGCGGGGATACCGTTGCGGCGCTGAACCATGCCGGTGTGGCAGACGATTTTTCCTATGTATCGACAGCGGGTGGCGCATTCCTGGAATGGATCGAGGGCAAGGAACTGCCCGGCGTTGCCGTGCTGATGCACCAGGACGACTGAACCGGATTGGCGACCGGCGCGTACGGCGCGGTCGCAGGAACGTATGTGAGTGAGTGTGGAGGAACCGATGTCTGACCGTGACCTGAATGCCATTGCCCGTGGGATCGTCGAGAATGGGAAGGGTGTGCTTGCCGCCGACGAATCGACCGGCACCATCAAGAAGCGCTTCGATTCCATCGGGGTCGAGAACACTGAAGAGAACCGCCGCGACTATCGTGAGCTGATGTTCCGCACGGCGGGTCACGGCAAGCATGTCGGCGGTGTCATCCTGTATGACGAGACCCTGCGCCAGAAGGCGGCCGACGGTACCACCCTGGTGGACCTGATCCGGTCGGAGAACGTGGCACCGGGCATCAAGGTGGACATGGGCGCCAAGCCGCTGGCCGGTGCCGAGGGCGAGACCGTGACCGAGGGTCTGGACGGCCTGCGCGAACGCTTCGCCGAGTACCGCGAGCTGGGTGCCGACTTCGCCAAGTGGCGCGCGGTCATCAAGATCACGAACGACATTCCCTCCGCCTATTGCATCGACACCAATGCCCATGCGCTGGCCCGCTACGCGAAGCTGTCGCAGGAAGCCGGCATCGTGCCGATCGTGGAGCCCGAGGTGCTGATGGACGGTGACCACGACCTGGCCCGCTGCCAGAAGGTCACCGAGGATACGCTGGATGCGGTCTTCAACGAGCTCTACGCCCAGCGTGTGGAGCTGGAAGGCATCCTGCTGAAGCCGAACATGGTGATTTCCGGTCAGGACGCCGCCGATCGTGCCGATGTGCAGGCCGTCGCCGCCGCCACCGTCGCCACCCTGAAGCGCTGCGTGCCCTCCGCCGTTCCGGGCATCGTCTTCCTTTCGGGTGGCCAGACCGAGGTCGAGGCGACCGCCCATCTGGACGCGATGAACCGCATGGGGCCGCTGCCCTGGGCGCTGAGCTTTTCCTACGGCCGCGCGCTGCAGCAGTCGGCCCTGAAGGCGTGGGTCGGCCAGACCGGCAATGTCGACGCCGCCCAGGCCGCCTACCTGCACCGCGCCCGCATGAACTGGCTGGCCGCACGGGGTGAATGGGAAGCCGCGATGGAAGACGCCGCCTGAGAGACACGACCCTGAGAGACACGGCCCTGAGGGACCGGTCCCTGAGGGACAGGCCCCCGGGCGCGGCGATCTACATTGTCGACCGTTTCTGCTGCATGAATTCCCGCAGGTCGAGATCGCGGCGTTCCTGCTTCGAGACATAGACCAGGGCGCAGTTGGTGCGCTCGCGGATCATCGTGCCGGGGAACGGCAGGTAGGACAGTTCGGCGCTGCCGAAGGCAGGGGAGGCTGCGCCGACCTGCCAGGCGGTCTCCACCTTCACGTCCACCAGTTTCAGTGACGGGTCGCCGGCGGTGCCGGGCATCTCGAAGGCGACACCGGCGAGACGCAGGAAGGTGGCCTTGTCGGTGGCGTCGCGGAAGCCCTCGATGAACTGCTCGCAGAGCATGCCGATCTCGGTGGCCGCGTCCTCCTCCTCCATGTGCGAGTGCAGGTGCATGGGGGCATCCGCCGCGTGGTTGTGGCCGGTGCCGTGCGGGTGCCCGTGGGTGTGGCCGTGCCCGTGACCGGGACCATGACTGTGGCCATGCGTGTGGGAATGATGGTCATGCGGCATGGCTCAGGCTCCCTTCGGCTTGTTCGACCAGCGGTGGCCGTCGCGGGCGGCGTCATAATCGCCCATCGGCACGGTCACGGGCTTGTCGATATGGCCCTTGTGCGCGCCAAGCTTGCCCGCCGCCACCATGGAGCCAAGCACATCCACGATCACCCGCGTGCCGAACAGGGCGGTGATGTCGGAGGTGTCGTAGGGCGGTGATACCTCCACGATCTCCATGCCGCACAGTCCCTCCGCCGCGACGCGGGAGACCAGATGCAGCACCTCGCGCGGCAGGAAGCCGCCGGGCTCCGGCCAGCCGGTGCCGGGCACGAAGCCGCAGTCGACGCAGTCGATGTCGAAGGACAGGTAGACCATGTCCGCGCCATCCCAGGCCATCTCCAGCGCCATGTCGGCAACCCGGTCGAGGCCGAGCTGTTCCACGTCGGACATGGTGATGATGTTGGTATTGCGCTCCCGCGCCACGGCCACCGCCTCACGCGGGACCTGCCAGCCGCCGATGCCGATCTGCACCAGGTTCTTCGCCGGGACATTCGGCAGGTTGGTGGCATGGAACCAGGGCGTGGTGTGCATGCGCTCGTCCAGGTCCTTCTCCTGAATGTCGGCATGGCGGTCGAAATGGATGATGCCGATGGTCTTGGAGGTACATTCGGCGATGCCGCGCACGGTGGGAAAACCGATGGAATGGTCACCGCCCAGGATGATCGGCATGGAGCCGCTGGAGAAGACGTGGGAGCAGGCCCGCGAGATCTGGTCGAAGGTCTTCTCGATATTCGCCGGAATCGTGAAGATGTCGCCTGCGTCACACAGGGTCATCTGTTCGCGCAGGTCGACGCCCAGCTCGTAGTTGTAGGGGGTGTAGAGCGCGGAGATCTTGCGGATGCCCTGCGGCCCGAAGCGGGTGCCGGGGCGGTAGGTGGTGCCGCCGTCGAACGGCGCGCCCAGCACCGTGGCGTCGAAATGGCCGACGTCGGTCACGTCCTCCGCATAGGGTGCCTTCAGGAAGGTATTGATGCCGGCATAATGGGGCAGTTCGCCCCGCGCGAAGGTCGGGATGGAGCGGTCCTGCACGCTGTCGGCGGCGGTCAGGCCCATGCGCAGCGCCCACTGGCGTTCCTTGTCCCATTCGCCGGAGGGCAGTTCCGCCTCCGCCCGCGCCGCCTTCCAGCCGAGCAGCTTGGTCAGGTCAGGATGGTGGTGCCGCCGGGTTTCCGCCGGGCCTTGCCGCATCGGCATCACGGATTGCCGCTGCTGCCGTCTCTCGGTCGGAGTCATGGGTCGGGTCATTGGAAGTCTCCCCCTTCTTGTCGCCAAGTCTGAAGTCATGAGTGATGGTCGCGCCGTAGCGGCTGGGGTCCTGGGGGTCCCAGCGCGGCTTGTCGAAGACGACGACGCGGGTGCCGAGCTTGAAGGCCTCCGACAGGTCGTGGCTGACCATGAAGATGGTCATGCCGCTTTCCCGCCAGAGGTCGAGCAGGAAGTCATGCATGGACAGCCGCGTGCCGGGGTCCAGCGCGCCGAAGGGCTCGTCCAGCAGCAGCACGCGCGGGCGGCGTACCAGCGCCTGGGCAATGGCCAGCCGCTGCTGCATGCCGCCGGAGAGCTGGCTTGGCCAGGCATCGGCGACATGGGCCAGGCCGACCCGTTCCAGCGTCGCGTTCGCCTCCGCCTCGGCCTTGCGGAGGGCGGAGCCGAACAGGCGTCCCAGGATCGGCGCATCGCGGAAGGACACCGGCAGGATCAGGTTGTCGCGCACGCTGAGGTGCGGAAAGACGGAGTAACGCTGGAACACCACGCCCCGGTCGGGGCCGGGTTCACGGGCGGGCCGCGCGTCACCGATGTGGATGCGGCCCCGGGTCGGCAGTTCCTGCGCCAGCAGCATGCGCAGGAACGTGGACTTGCCGCAGCCGGATGCGCCGACGATGGCGCAGAAGTCGCCGTCCGCCACCTCCAGGTTCACCCGCTCCAGCACCGGGGCGTCACCATAGGTCTTGAAGACATCACGGACGGTCACGGTACTCACAGGCTTTCCCCCTCCACATGCGCCCAGCGGAAGGCGCGGCGCGAGGTCAGGCGCAGCGACCAGTCGATCAGGAAGGCCAGTACCGTGATCCAGAGGACGTAGGGGATGATGATGTCCATGGCGAGGTAGCGGCGGACCAGAAAGATGCGGTAGCCGAGACCGGCCTGCGCGGCGATGGCCTCCGACGCGATCAGGAACAGCCAGGCCGGACCCAGCGACAGCCGCACCGCCTGGATCAGGCGCGGGGCAAGCTGGGGCAGGGCCACACGGGTCATGATCTGCCAGGACGAGGCCCCGAGCGTCTGCGCCTTCACCAGTTGCTCAAGCGGGATCTCCAGCACCCGCTGGCCCAGGTCGCGGATCAGGAACGGGGTGATGCCGACAGCGATCAGCACGATCTTCGCCGTCTCCCCCAGTCCGAAGACCAGGAACAGGACCGGCAGCAGCGCCAGCGGCGGGATCAGCGACAGCACGGCGATGTAGGAGGCCAATGTCGATCGTGCCAGTGGGAACAGCCCGATCAGCAGCCCGAAAGCCACGCCGATGAGCGCGGCACAGGTGACCCCGATGGCCAGCCGCTGGAGGCTCGCCGCCGTGTCCTGCCACAGCAGGATCTCCCCCGACCGGCGGTCCGGCTCGGTCGCCAGGGCCTGGGCGCGGTCGATCACCTTCTCCAGCGCCGGCAGCAGCTTGTCGTTCGGGTTGGCCGCACGGCGGATGTCGGAACCGACGACATAGGCCAGCAGGGTCAGCACGAACGGCAGGGCGGCCAGCACGAACAGCAGGGGGCGTCCGGGGCGTCTGTTGATCCAGCGCATGACAGATTGTTCCGTTCAGGCCACGGCCCGGACCGCGCGCCACGCCGGATGCGGTTCACCCAGCGTGGCGGTTGCGGTCAGGCCTGCCCGGTCAGAGGGCGCCGTCGGCGGCCATCTGCATGTAGGTCGGGTCGAAGCGGAAGGTGATGTTGCCCTTGTCACCCAGGCTCTTGCCGCCGGGAAAGGCGATACCGATGTCATCCACCGACTGCGCGCCCTCGCCCAGGATGCCATGCTCGAACAGGAACTTGCGGACGAAATCCATGGTCTGGATCAGCTTCGCATCCTGCGTGAAGGCCACGGCGGCGGCAGGCTGGTAGAACATCTGCGTGGTGGCCAGCTGGGCGTCATAGCCTGCCAGATCGGTGCCCGATGCGGCGGCCATGCTCTCGCGCGCCGCGATACCGGCAGGCGTGTCGGAGGACATGACCTGCATGGCCTCGTACCAGGCACCCACCAGCGCCTTGCCGAAGGCCGGGTTGTCGGCCAGCGTTTCGGTATTCACCACCATCAGGTCGATGATCTCGCCCGGAATGTCGGCACTGTCGTAGATCTTCGAGACACCCGGCATCTCCATGATGGTGGAGACCAGCGGGTTCCAGGTCACGGCGGCCTGCACGTCCGGTGTGGCGAAGGCGGCGACCATGTCGGCGTCGGAAGTGTTCACGACGCTGATATCAGCCTCCGACATGCCCGCACTCTCCAGCCCGCGGGCCAGCAGGTAATGCGAAACGGACAGTTCCACCAGATTGATCGGCTTGCCGGCCAGCGCCTTGAAGCCGCCGTCGCCCTTCACCAGCACCGCGTCATTGCCGTTGGAGAAGTCGCCGACGATCAGCGCGGTGGTGTCGATGCCGCCACCGGACGGAATGGACAGCGTGTCCATGTTGGTGGCGGAAACGCCGTCGAAGGCCCCCGCAGTGTACTGGTTGATCGATTCGATATAGTCGTTGATCTGCACGATCTCGACGTCGATGCCGTACTTGTCGGCCCACTTCTTCATGATGCCGGAATCGGACATGTAGCCCCAGGGCATCCAGCCGACATAGATCGACCAGGCCACGCGGAAGCTGTCCTTCTTCGCGGCCTCCGCCGGGGAAAGGGAGACCGCGCCCAGCAGCGCCAGTCCCGTCATCAATGCAGCAATTCGTTTCATCACACCCTCCTCAATCGTCACTGTCTGGCTCTGGTCACCGGACTTCGGAGGTCGGGAAAGACCGCGTCCGGCATGCATCGCCGCGCAAGATCTCCCGGGATTTTGGCCCGCCGTGTGTCCCGCCGTGTCATCGGCGGGATGGCAACTCTCGGACCAGACACGTGCCCTTGCGGCCCGCCGGAACCCTAGTCGCCTGTTGTCCTGACACAGCGCAAACCATGTGCCAGTAAGTGCCTTGCGGATTCATCATTGGAATCAGCCGCTTGCCGAGGCGCCGAATCAGCGGGCACGGAAAAATGCCCGAATGTTGGGCAATGCCGCATTTTTCGCCCCTTGTTCAGGCATATCGGCAAATGGTCGAAAATCGGCTGCAAGAATATGCTGCACGGCGCGTTCGGCTGGATTACGCTTTCGGCCATGAAGCGCGTTCAGATCCCGTTGCGGCACTTCTTTGCCACGCCGCCAACCCCCTGCCCGTACCTGCCTGGTCGCATGGAGCGGAAGGTCGTGACCCTGTTGTCGGGGGAGGAACCGGACCAGCTGCACAGCGCGCTGTCGGCCGCCGGTTTCCGGCGCAGCCAGGATCTCGCCTACCGCCCGGCCTGTGACAATTGCAACGCCTGCATTCCCGTGCGCGTGCCGGTGGCGCGGTTCAGGCCGAACCGCACCCAGCGGCGCAACTGGCGGCGCAACCAGGATCTGAGTGCCCGCATCGTGCCCGCACTGGCGACGCGGGAGCATTACATGCTGTTCCGCCAGTATCTCACCACCCGCCATGCGGAGGGCGGGATGGCCGACATGCGCTTCGGTGACTATCGCGCCATGGTGGAGGATACGCCGGTCGATACCTTCCTGGTGGAGTTCCGGGATGCCGACCTGAAACTGCACGCGGTCTGTCTGACGGACCGGATGCAGGACGGATTCTCCCTCGTCTACAGCTTCTTCGATACGGAGGACGAACGGCGCAGTCTCGGCGTCTATGTCCTGCAGTGGCATGTCTGGCATGCCCTGTCGGAGGAACTGACAAACGTCTACCTCGGCTACTGGATCCCGGGCAGCCGCAAGATGGCCTACAAGTCCGCCTTCCGCCCGCTGGAACAGCTGACGCCCGACGGCTGGACGGACCTGACGGCGGAGAGCGGCGAAGACCAGGGCCTGCCGGCGGAGGCCGGCGAAGACCAGAGAACGTGACGGCTGCAGGGTTGTGGTGACCGGCCCGGCTCACCACACTTGGGGCAACGACAGTTTCCCTGGAGTACCGAGAATGCTTCGACCCGCACTTGTCACCGGCCTCGCGCTGCTTGCTTCAGCATTCGTGGCCATGTTCGCCGTCGCGACCTCTGCGCCGGCAGAGGCAAAGACCGCCGTGACGGATGAGTTCCTGCAAGGCCGCATCATCGTCGATCGCCGGGTCCGGCTGCCGCAGGGTGGCGCGGCCGCCCGCATACCGGTGAACCTCGAACTCACGAACACGGGCCCGGAGCCCCTGGAGATCAAGGCCCCCAGCATCTGCGACGTGCACAACTATCATATCGTCTATCCCAACAATGACCTGATCGCGACCCGGGGCGACACCGACTGCGAGCCGAGCGAATCCGTGCTGAAGCTGGCACCGGGGGAGACGATCTACGCCACCAACAGCCTGCTGCTGCACCGCAGCCTGCTGGAGACCGGTCGGCGCTATTACGTGATCTACGAGTTCTGGGGGGTGCGGATGCGTGCGCCCTTCGTCATCCAGGAGCATGAATAGGCCACAGGCTGACGCGACGCCAAACCGCCACGAAACAGCCGGATTTTCAGGCTATCCCCGCTTCTCGCTGCCCTGTGGATAAATATGTCCACAGGAAAGTGGGACAGGTCCGGCGTGCGACGCCTGCGGTGCCGCCCCCGGAATGATAGGTTCTGCGGATCATGGCTGACATCATAGACGCACGCTTGATCGACCGGGACGAGACCTCCGCGCAGGAGGACGCGCCAAGGGAACTGCCGCACAATCTGGAGGCGGAGCAGCAACTGCTCGGCGCCCTGCTCTACAACAATGACGCGGCGGCGCGGCTGCTGGATTTCCTGCGGGCGGAGCATTTCTTCCAGCCGCTGCACGGGCGCATCTATGACGCGATCCTGACCCTGGTCGATCGCGGCGAACTGGCCAACCCGGTGACCCTGAAGACCCGGTTCGAGCAGGATGCGGCGATGCGGGAACTGGGTGGCGCGGGCTATCTGGTGGACCTGAGCGCGCGGGCGGTGAACGCCATCCGGGCCGAGGAATATGCCCGTATCCTCTATGACCTCTATCTGCGTCGCCAGATCATCCTGCTGTCGGACGAGATGTCGGAGCGCAGCCACAGCGCCGACCTTTCCGATACGGCGGAAAAGCAGATCGAGGCGGCGGAAGCCAGCCTCTATTCACTGGCCGAGGCCGGGGAGGCGCAGAACGACCTGCGCCCGTTCCGCCAGGCGGTGACCGAAAGCCTGGAAAGCATCGAGGCCGCCTATCGCCGGGTGGGGCAGCTCGTCGGCGTCACCACCGGACTGCGCGACCTGGACAACTGGCTGGGCGGGCTGCACCGCACCGACATGCTGGTGCTGGCGGCCCGACCGGGCATGGGCAAGACCTCGCTGGCGGTCACCATCGGGCTCAATGCCGCACGCGCCTACCGCCAGATCCGCGACGATACGGGCAATGTGGTGGATACGGAGGGGGCGGTCGTCGGTTTCTTCAGCCTGGAAATGTCGCGCGAGCAGCTCGCCACGCGCGTGGTTTCCGAACAGACCCGCATCCGCTCCAACGATCTGCGCAAGGGCACCATCGACCGGGAGACCTATCTCAACACCGTGGTTCCGGCGACGCAGCAACTGGTGGACCTGCCCTTCTACATCGATGACACGCCCGCGATCTCGATCTCCCAGCTCCGTTCCCGCGCACGGCGGCTGAAGCGCCAGCATGGTCTGGGCATGATCATCGTCGACTACATCCAGCTCATGCGGCCCTCCGGTGCAAAGCGGACCGAGAACCGGGTGCAGGAGATCACGGAGATCACCCAGGGCCTGAAGGCGGTGGCCAAGGAACTGGCAGTTCCGGTGCTGGCCCTGTCGCAGCTCTCCCGCGCGGTGGAGCAGCGCGACGACAAGCGCCCGCAGCTTTCCGACCTGCGTGAATCCGGCTCCATCGAGCAGGACGCGGATGTGGTCATGTTCATCTATCGCGAGGCCTATTACGAGCAGAAGAACAAGCCCGACGAGACCGACCAGGTGGCGATGGAGGAGTGGCAGGAAAAGATGGGCCGCATCTACAACAAGACCGAGGTCATCATCGGCAAGCAGCGCCATGGCCCGACCGGCACGATCGAACTGTTCTTCGAACCCGAATACACGACCTTCAAGGACTATGACCGCATCCACGACCCCCGCGATGTGCACTGAGGCTTCCAGTTGCACCGCATCGTCCTTCCTCCCCCCTGGCGGGGGAGGATCGAGGTGGGGGGGAGGCCCGGTGTTTCAGGTCCATCACATGAACCGGCAACAACCGCCGCGCACCCCCTTCCCGACCTTCCCCCGTCGAGGGGGAAGGAGTGCAGACGGCATCGCATCGTCCCTGTCCCCGGACGTCCGGCTGGCATGACGGCGGCGGCGAGCCTTCACATTGATCTGGACGCGCTGGCGGCCAACTGGCGCACGCTGGCGGCACTGGCACCGGCGGCGGAGACGGCCGCGGTGGTGAAGGCCAATGCCTATGGTATCGGACTGGAACCGGCGGTGCGGGCCTTCGCGGCGTCCGGGTGCCGGACCTTCTTCACCGCCACCATCGACGAGGCCCTGCGGCTGCGGCGCGCGGACGGCCAGGCGCGCATCTTCGTGCTGAACGGTCTGCTGCCGGGCAGCGAGGCCAGCTTCACCGGCCATGACCTGATTCCGGTGCTGAATGATCTGGCGGACATCGAACGCTGGCAGGCCTGGGCGGCACGGCAGGAAACCGTGCTGCCCGCCGCGATCCAGCTTGATACGGGCATGACCCGGCTGGGCCTGCGCGGGCCGGATACGGAGCGGCTGGCGGCGGAGCTGACCCGGTTGCAGGGGCTGCAGGTGGTGCTCTGGCTGACCCATCCGGCCTGTGCCGACCTGCCCGATCACCCGCTGAACCGGACCCAGCTTGAGCGGTTCCGGGCGCGGCTGGCCCTGCTGCCGCCCGCACCCGCATCGTTCTGCAATTCGCCCGCCCTGCACATGGGGCCGGACCGGCATTTCGACCTGATCCGGCCCGGCGTGGCCCTCTATGGCGCCAACCCCTCACCCGTCGCGACCGTCAGAATGCGGGAAGTGGTTCATTTGAAAGCAAAAATCCTGCAAACCCATCGCGTTGACACCCCCCGGACCGTTGGCTACGGTGCGACCCATCCGGTGGCCGGGCCTGCCAGGATCGCGACCGTTGGTGTCGGCTATGCGGACGGGTATCCCCGTTCACTCAGTGGTCAGGCAGTCGGTCGGATCGGCGACCATGTGGTGCCTTTGGTGGGGCGCGTTTCGATGGATCTTTCGACATTTGATGTCTCGGGCGTGCCGGAGGAGCTTTCCTGTCCGGGTGCGGAGATTTCCCTGATTGGCGGCGGCGTCGATGTCGATGCGCTGGCCGAGGCCGGCGGCACCATCGCCTATGAGCTTCTGGCCGGACTGGGTCCGCGTTATGCCCGGATCTACAGCGGCCAGGGGGCGGTCTGAGCCATGCGCTGGAATTTCCTTGCCCTGATCGGCAGCGTCATCCTCCAGTTCTTCGGCGCGGTCGGTCGCCTGGCGATCTTCACCGGCAAGGGGCTGCTGCACTGTGTGACGCCACCGTTCTATCCGCGCATCCTGCTGCGCCAGATGCTGCAGATCGGCTATTACTCGCTGCCCGTGATCGGTCTCACGGCCTTCTTCACCGGCGCAGTGCTGGCGCTGCAGATCTACATCGGCGGCGCGCGCTTCAACGCGGAAAGCCTGGTGTCCTCCATCGTCGTGCTCGGCATCACCCGCGAACTGGGGCCGGTGATCGGCGGCCTGATGGTCGCCGGGCGGGTCTCGGCGGCCATGGCGGCGGAGATCGGCACCATGCGGGTGACCGAACAGATCGACGCCCTGACCACGCTGTCCACCAATCCCTTCAAGTATCTGGTGGCGCCGCGGCTGATCGCGGGTGCCACCATGCTGCCGCTGCTGGTGTTGGTGGCTGATGTCATCGGGGTCTTCGGCGGCTTCGTCGTCGGCACGGAGAAGCTCGGCTTCAACGTCGGCATCTACCTGCAGAACACCATCGACTTCCTGCATGTGGATGACGTCGTCTCCGGCCTGGTGAAGGCCTCCATCTTCGGGTTCCTGATCTCCCTGATGGGCTGCTACCACGGCTTCATGAGCCGGGGCGGGGCGCAGGGCGTCGGGCGCGCCACTACCAACGCCGTGGTTTCCGCCTCCATCATGATCCTGACCGCCAATTACATCATCACCGAACTGTTCTTCGCCCAATGAGCACCGCAGCCCCCAGCACCGGACATCCGAAGATCAGCCTGAAGGGCGTGACCAAGCATTTCGGGCCGAAACAGGTCCTGCGCGGCATCGATCTGGAGGTGCAGCGCGGCCAGTCGCTGGTCATCATCGGCGGGTCCGGGACCGGCAAGTCGGTGATGCTGAAATGTATCCTTGGCCTGCTGCATCCGACGGGCGGCAGCATCCATATCGACGGCCAGGACGTGACCCACCTGAAGGGGCGGGAGCAGGAACAGGTCATGGCCCGGATGGGCATGCTGTTCCAGGGCGGGGCGCTGTTCGACAGCCTGAAGGTCTGGGAGAACGTCGCCTTCGGCCTGATCCAGGGCAAGGGCATGCAGCGCGACAAGGCCCGCGACATTGCCATGGCCAAGCTGGCCCAGGTCGGCCTGAGCGCGGACGTGGGCGAGCTGTCGCCGGCCGAACTGTCCGGCGGCATGCAGAAACGTGTCGGTCTGGCCCGCGCCATCGCCACGGATCCGGAAATCATCTTCTTCGATGAACCGACCACGGGCCTGGACCCGATCATGGCCGACGTGATCAACGACCTGATCGTGAAATGCGTCAGGGAGCTGGGGGCGACGACCATGTCGATCACCCATGACATGGCTTCCGCCCGCAAGATCGCCGACCGTGTGGCGATGATATACGAGGGGCGGATCATCTGGCATGGCATGGCGGGGGATGTGGATCACTCCGGCAATGACCATGTGGACCAGTTCATCAATGGCCGCGCCGAGGGGCCGATCCAGATGCAGGTCCGGAAATTGTGATTCCGTCTGCCGCCCCGGCGTGGCATGGCTTGTAGGCAGAAACTGATTCCCGGTGCTGAGCGCACCAGACCCGCCCATCCGACACAGGGCTTGAACCGGAAACGATGGCCAAGGCGAGCATCCGATATGTCTGCCGCGATTGCGGTGCCAGCTACCCCAAGTGGCGTGGCATCTGCGACGCGTGCGGCGCGTCCTCGGTGGAGGAGGAGACGGTGACGCCCCGGCCCCGCGCCTTCGGCGTCGTCGGCGGCAGCCGCAGCCGTCCCGCCCCCCTGACCGACCTGTCCGTGCAGACGCTGGACGAACCCCGGCGCGGCACCGGGATCGGGGAGCTGGACCGGGTGCTGGGCGGCGGACTGGTTCGCGGCTCCGCCATCCTGATCGGTGGCGACCCGGGCATCGGCAAGTCGACGCTGCTGCTGCAGACCGCGACCGCCATGGCCGCGACCGGCGCCAGGATCATCTATGTCTCGGGGGAGGAGGCGACGACCCAGATCGCCATGCGCGCGCGCCGGCTGGGTGTCGATGGCGCCCCGGTGCAGGTCACGAATGCCAACGGACTGGGGGAGATCCTCGCCACCCTGCAGGAACATGCCGATACCGACCTGGTGATCATCGACTCGATCCAGACCGTGTTTTCCGAGGCACTGGAAAGCGCGCCGGGCACGGTCGCCCAGGTGCGCGCCACCGCCCACGAGCTGATCCAGCATGCCAAGAAGTCCGGCACCGCCGTGGTGCTGGTCGGCCATGTGACGAAGGACGGCCAGATCGCCGGGCCGCGGGTGCTGGAGCACATGGTGGACACGGTGCTCTATTTCGAGGGCGACCGCAGCCATCAGTTCCGCATCCTGCGCGCGGTGAAGAACCGCTTCGGGGCCGCCGACGAGATCGGGGTCTTCGAGATGGCGGAGGCCGGGCTGATCGAGACCCCGAACCCGTCCGCCCTGTTCCTGGGGGAACGGGAGGAGCCGGTGGCCGGGGCCGCTGTCTTCGCCGGGATGGAGGGCAGCCGCCCGATCCTGGTGGAGATACAGGCGCTGGTGGCGCCGTCACCGCTGGCCACGCCGCGCCGCGCCGTGGTGGGATGGGACGCCGGACGGCTGGCCATGATCCTGGCCGTGCTGGATACCCGGCTGGGCCTGTCGCTGGGCCAGAACGAGGTCTATCTGAATGTTGCCGGTGGCCTGCGCATCAACGAACCTGCCGCCGATCTGGCCGTGGCGGCGGCGCTGCTCTCCTCGCTGTCCGATGATCCGGTACGCGCTGCGACGGTCGTCTTCGGAGAGATCGGCCTGTCGGGGGAGGTCCGCCGGGTTGCCCGCGCCGAGGCGCGGATGAAGGAAGCCTCCAAGCTCGGGTTCCGTCATGCCATCGCCCCGGCGGGGTCGGAGGGGCGCGACCTGCTGCGGGTGACGGAAATCGACCGCCTCGACGCGCTGGCGGCGCTGTTCCCGCTGGATGAGGGGCGTTGAGATGGCTCTGACCTTTGCCGACCTGATCGTCCTGGGGATCATCACGCTCTCCGCCGTCTTCGGCCTGATGCGCGGGTTCACGCGCGAGGTGCTGTCGCTGGGAAGCTGGATCGGCGCCGGAGTCGCGGCCTGGTACGGCCAGCCGCTGCTGCGGCCCTTCGCGCTGGAACAGATTGGCGACCCCACCGCCGCCGACATTGTCTCCGCCCTGGTCATCTTCCTCGGCGCGCTGATCGTGCTGATCCTGATCACCCACAGGATTGCCAGCCGGGTACGCGACAGCCGCGCCATCGGCACCCTGGACCGGTCGCTGGGCATCCTGTTCGGTATCGGGCGCGGGGCGCTGGTGATCATCGCCGCCTGGCTGGTGATCGATTACCTGATGCCGGACAACCCGCCGAAGACGGTACGGGAGTCGCGGTCGCTGCCCTATGTCATCATGGCGACGGACTATGTCACCTCCGTCATTCCACGCCGGGTGCGGGAACAGACGCGCGGATCCGCGGATGATGCGCGGGGCGCGGCGGAGGATGCGAACCGGGCGGCGCGCATCCTGCGGCCGCTGCTGGACCGGCAGGACGACAGTGACGGCACGAATGACAGCCGCGACGGGGAAGCACAGGACGCGGAGCCCGAGAAGGGCTATACGAAGCAGCAGAAACGAGACCTCGAACGCCTGATGGATTCCGTGACGGAGCGCCAATGAGCACCATCTCTTCCGGGACGACCCTCCCTTTCGACGATGACCATTTCCACGAGGAATGCGCCGTCTTTGGCGTCTGGGGTGCCGACGGCGCCGCCGGACTGACGGCCCTCGGCCTGCATGCCCTGCAGCATCGCGGGCAGGAAGCCTGCGGTATCGTCGCCTTCGACAGCGGCCATTTCAACGTGCATCGCGCGCTGGGACTTGTCGGCGACGTGTTCGGCAAGGGCTCGGCGGACAGCGACAGCAACAGTCCGATCGCGCGGCTGACCGGGCGGGCCGCCATCGGCCACACCCGCTATGCCACGTCGGGGCGGACCATGATCCGCAACATCCAGCCGCTCTGGACCGATCTGGACGAATCCGGCGGCTTCGCGCTGGCCCACAACGGCAACCTGACCAATGCCCGGCAGATCAAGAAGGAACTGCGGGCGGAGGGGCGGCGGTTCCAGTCGACCACCGATACGGAGGTGATCCTGGATCTGGTGGCGCGCAGCGACGAACGCCAGCTCGTCAAGCGGCTGGTCAGCGCCATGAAGCGCATCGTCGGTGCCTATTCGCTGGTCGCCCTGTCGAAGAAGAAGCTGATTGCCGCCCGTGATCCCGCCGGGGTACGCCCGCTGGTGCTGGGGCGGCTGGACGAAGCCTGGGTGGTGTCGTCGGAGACCTGTGGTCTCGACATCATCGGTGCCGACTTCGTGCGCGACGTGAAGCCGGGGGAGATGATCGTCATCGACGAGAGCGGGATGGAAAGTCATTTCCCGCTGGCGGAGGAGCCGCGGCATTTCTGCATCTTCGAATATGTCTATTTCTCGCGCCCGGATTCCCGGGTGAACGGCAAGGACGTCTATTCCATCCGCCGCAACATCGGGCGCGAACTGGCGCGGGAGGAAGTGGTCTCCGCCGACATGGTGGTGCCGGTGCCGGACTCCGGCACGCCGTCGGCGCTGGGCTATGCGGAGGTCCTGGACATTCCCTTCGAGCTGGCGATCACCCGCAATCACTACGTCGGGCGCAGCTTCATCGAGCCGGACCAGCAGCATCGCGATCTCGCGGTGCTGCGGAAACTCAATGCCAACCGGGGCCTGCTGCGCGGCAAGCGGGTCGTGCTGGTGGATGATTCGATCGTGCGCGGCACCACCTCGAAACGCATCGTGGAGATGGTGCGCGATGCCGGCGCGACGGAGGTGCATCTGCGCATTGCCAGCCCGCCGACCGTCAGCCCCTGCTTCTATGGTGTCGATACGCCCTCCAAGTCGGAGCTGATCTACAACCAGTTCGAATCGCTGGATCAGGTCCGCCGTGCCATCAAGGTCGACAGCCTGGCCTATCTTTCCATCGACGGCCTGTACCGCGCGGTGGGCGAAGCCAGACGCAGCATGGAGGCCGGATACTGCGATGCCTGCTTCAGCGGCGACTATGCCATTCCGCTGCTGGACGAGAACGACAAGGGCGTCGAGGCCGATCAGGGCAGCCTGTTCCGCGAGGGTCAGCGATGAGCCTGAAACGTCTGGAAGGCCGCATCGCCCTGGTCACCGGGGCATCGAAGGGGATCGGGCGTGCCATCGCCATGGCCTATGCGGCAGAGGGTGCGCACATCATCGCCCTTGCCCGTGACACCGCCGGGCTGGAAAGCCTGGACGATGCGATCAACGGTCTTGGCGGCACCGCCACACTGGTGCCGATGGACCTGACCGAATGGGCTGCCATCGACGGGCTCGCCGCACCGCTGCTGGAGCGCTATGGCCACCTCGACGTGCTGGTCGGCAATGCCGCGATGCTGGGCCAGCTTTCGCCCATGGGGCACTTTCCGCCGGATGTGTGGGAAAAGACCTTCAAGCTGAATGTCCATGCCAACTGGCGGCTGATCCGGGCGCTGGACCCGCTGCTGCGGGCCTCCGACGCCGGGCGGGTGCTGTTCGTCACCAGCGGCATCACCCGTGTCGCCTCCCCCTTCTGGGGCCTCTATGGCGCGACCAAGGCGGCGCTGGAGAAGATGGCGGAGACCTACGCGACCGAGATGAAACAGACGAAGGTGCGGGTCAATGTCATCAATCCCGGCCCCACCCGCACCGCCCTGCGCGCGGGCGCCTTCCCCGGTGAGGACCCGATGACCCTGCCGGCGCCGGAGGAGATCATGGAAGGCTTCATCCAGGCCGTGATGCCCCAGTTCGACGGCAACGGCCTCTGGATCGCCGCCGACGAGATCGCCAGGGCATCCCGCACGGTGAACTGAGTCCGCTCCCCGCGCCCCTCAGGGTGTCGTGATCGGTGGCGGCTTGCGCCGCTTGCCCGACAGGGCGTTGCCGACAATCGCGCCCAGCAGGACCGCGCCGCCGATCAGCGTGTTGACGGTCGCCGTCTCCCCCAGCAGCAGCCAGACCCAGAGCGGTGCCAGCAACACCTCCGCCAGCGAGAGCAGGGCGAGTTCGGCCGCCGGCAGGCTTCTGGACCCCAGCGTGTAGAGGATCAGCCCGGCACCGACCTGGAAGACCCCCATTGCCGTCGCGATGCCGCCGGTGCGGGGGGACAGGACGAGGGGAAGCCCCTGGATCAGGCAGATCGCCGCCATGATGACGATGGCGAACAGGCCCGACATGAATACGGCCGGCAGCATCTCCCCCGACCGTCCCCAGCGCAGGGCCACGGTGAAGATCGCGAAGCCGAACGCCGAACCGAGCGCGGCAAGGCTGCCTGCCAGAGCGACGCTGCCCGTCCGGTCGGCGACCATGATGCCGATCCCGGCGATGGCGACGGCGATCGCCAGCCAGGTTGCCGACCGCACCGGTTCCCGCAGCACGATCCAGCCGAGCACGGCTGTCATGAAAGGCGCAGTGGCGAACAGCAGCATCGCGCTGGCGACCGAGGTGACCTGGATCGCATAGATGCCGCCGGCATAGGCGGCCGTCAGCGCCAGCCCGGCGATCACGGCGGGAAGACCGGCACGGCTGACCTGGTGGATCGGGCTCTCGCCGGACCGGATGCGGATCACGAGGTAGAGGAACAGCGAGAGACTGACCGAGCGGTAGAGCAGGATCTGCCAGACCGTCGCATCATCCATCAGCCGGATGCCGAGTCCGACCGTCGACCAGAGGACACCGGCCCCGAGGACCAGCAGGATACCGTTGCGGCGTCCATCCGCCGCGGCTGAAACCTGGCTCATGATTGTTTCCGGGAGATCCGTTGGAACCGTCTTTGCGCCAGACTGGCAGGACCGGGAGCGCAATGGCCGCCTGAATGCGACATCCCCGTTCGGGCGGATGCTGCGTCGCGCCCCTTCCCGGCTTCGGATTTTCCGTTCCAATCGGCGCGCGTTGCCTTATCTACAGGCCAACAGAAAATTCAGAGGGAACGACCGCCATGACCGACACCAACCGCCGCGTGATCTTTGCCAGACGGCCCGAGGGCTGGGTGACGCCGGACTGCTTCCGGATCGAGGATGCACCGATTCCGGAACTTGCCGACGGCGATGTGCTGACCCGCAACATCGTCATGTCCGTCGATCCCTACATGCGCGGCCGCATGTCGGACCGGAAGTCCTATGCCGCCGGTTTCGAGCTGGGCAAGGTGATGAATGCCGGTGCGGTGGGGGAGGTCATTGCCTCGAAGAACGACAATGTCCCCGTGGGCACGGTGGTCAACGGGATGCTCGGGTGGGAAACCCACTCCCTGGTGAAGGGCGGGGCCGGCCTGATGCCGGTGGATGCCAAGGCGGCACCGCTGTCCTACTACCTCGGCATTCTCGGCATGCCGGGCTTCACCGGTTACTACGGCCTGCTGAAGATCGGTGAGCCGAAGCCGGGCGAGACCGTCTATGTCTCGGCAGCGTCCGGTGCCGTCGGCCAGGTCGTGGGCCAGGTGGCGAAGATCAAGGGGTGTCGGGTGGTCGGTTCCGCCGGGGATGACGAGAAATGCGCCTGGGCCATGGAAGCCTGCGGCTACGACGTCTGTTTCAACTACAAGAAGGTCGATTCCTACACCGAGGCGCTGCGGGAGCACTGCCCGGACGGCATCGACATCTACTTCGAGAATGTCGGCGGTGCCATGCTGGACGCGGTGCTGGCCAACATCAATCCCTACGCGCGCATCGCGCTGTGCGGCATGATCAGCCAGTACAACCTGACCCAGCCGGAGGGGATCAACAATCTCCAGTCGCTGCTGATCAACCGCGCCATGATCCGCGGTTTCATCATCTCGGAGCATTTCGACGGGCTGCCCGGCTTCATCGCCGACATGACCGGCTGGATGCGTGCCGGCAAGCTGAAGTACCGCGAGACCATCGCGGAAGGCATCGACAATGCCCCCGCTGCCTTCATCGGTATGCTGAAGGGCGAGAATTTCGGCAAGCAGATCATCCGCCTCGGCCCCGATCCGGCCTGACACCCACCGGCGGCGGTGACCTTTCCGGTTGCCGCCACGGGCCGGGCCGTGGGGCCGCGCCCACCCGGTAGGATCAGCGATTACAGGTCGATGCTCTTGCGCAGTTCGCTGGCGATGCGGCTCAGGCGGTCCTCCGGCAGGTCGCCGATCACCATCAGGCCGTAGCCGCCGATGATCCAGTGCACGATCCCCAGCCCATTGCGGACCTCATACTGCGTATCCGCCTCCGGCTTGTTGGAGGCGATGATGCAGAAGGCAACAGGCACGCCGTCGTCGCCCAGATAGGCAAGCTGAACCAGGGGTTTGCCGTTGAAGGCGAGCAACTGCGCGCGGCGGAATTCCAGCCCGGTCGCGGCCCGGGTCGCCGGATCCAGCGGCAGTCCGACCCGTTCCGAGGCCAGCGCCAGGGCGGCATTACCACCCTGGTCCGGCGTCAGGGAGTCGGTGGTGAACAGCATCTGGTAGTCGGCCACCGCCTGGCGCCAGCCCTTCGCGGCGACGACCGGTGCCGCATCGGCTGCGGCCTCGGCTTCCTCCAGCTCCGCCTCCATCTCGTCCAGTTCCGCCAGCAGGGCGATTTCCCGCTGCCCGGCCCGGTCCGCACTGGTGCCGAAACCGACGGCAAAGCCGATACCCAGCGTCAGCAGCAACATGGCCGCGACACCGATCGAGTGCCAGTCGTTCGCCGGACGCGGCGGCGGTGCCTGGGTGGTGGAAATGACCGAGGCAGTCAATGTCGGTTCCGGCAATGCCGCCAGCAGCCGGTCCATCGGGGCCTGGTCAAGCAGTGTGTCGAATGCCGCGCGGAAGGGCCGGTCGCCCTGCCGCAACAGTTCCAGCCTCTGCCGCAGTTCGGCGGAATCCGAAAGAGCCCGGTCGATCAGCTGCCGGTCGGAAAGCGACAGCTCCCCGTCCAGGTAGGCCACCAGGTCCTCGTCTCTCGGATGATCTGCCTTGCCGGCGGATGACATCAGTTTTCCTCGACCTCACCATCGCGGGTTCTTCGCGCACAAGTTGCGCTGGGATCAAGCCCGGCCAGTTTGCCCCGCGCGGCAGACAGCCTGCTCATGATAGTACCGATTGGAACATCCAGAATGTGAGCCGCCTCACGATAGGTAAACTCTTCCACGTAAACGAGCATCACAGCCTGTCGCTGCGCTTCCGGCAGTTCCGACACCTCACTCAACACGCGTTGAAACAAATTATTCGTTTCCATGCTGGCGGATCCGTCGAACACCAGTTCCGTCTCCGGGTCGGCAAAGCCGCCACCGGTACGGACCTTCTCTGCCCGCAGATTATTCTTCCAGATTGATGAGAGAATGGTGAACAACCACGCGCGCAGGTTGGTGCCCTGACGGAATTGTGCCTGTCTTTCAAGGGCCCGCACGCAGGTGGACTGCACCAGATCCTCCGCCACGGACGGGTTGCGGCTGAGGGAAAGGCCATACCGCCAGAGGCGCGGCAGATGGGCTTCCAACCCATCTCTCACAGTTTCGTGATCGACATCCGTCATGACGATATGAATAAGCACCCGGTCCGGTGTGTTGTTCGGGCAAGTCTAGCGAAGACCGCTCAGGGGCACGAACGAAATTACCAGTTGCGCGGCATTATGATACCGCACCATCTCGGAGAGTTCGCGAATACCCCCTGACTCCGGTTGATGAAATTGCCGGCTCCGGCATCCCTTCCCGGGATTTCTGAAATCCCGGCCGGAACCGGAAAAGAGATCGCCCAGCCGCGTCCTCCTGCGCGGCGCGGCGAACGAGGCGCCGCCACCTGGTGGGGTCGGGGGCGTTCGGACACGGACATGGCAGCCCTGAGCCATGGCGTGTCCGGATTCTGCGGACGGGCCGTCAATCGGCCGGGCCAAGCCTAGTGCCCGTTCTGCGGTCGGGGGGTCACGAACACGGTTCCGCGTGACCCCCTGATTGCCGCAGGCTCTGGATTCGGTGGCTGACCGTTCCTCCCCTCTCCCCCTCCCGACCACCCACGGGATTATCCTTATGGGTGGTCGGGAGGGGGAGAGGGGAGGAACGGTCCACAAACGAACCTCCCGAGGGGTGGAACGGTCGGGGCAAGGTTTCCCCAACTCATCCCCAGACGCGCGGCAGCCCTGCGCTGGATCGCTTGGCAGGTGGTTCGGGAGACGGCACAATTGCGACAGTTGATGCGCGTGCATTTGTGGGAGGATGACATGAGCGGCATGACCTTCGAGCCCCTGGACGATGTCTGTTTCGGCGCACGGGTCTCCGGCGTGACGCTGGCGGACATGGATGCCGACAGCTTCCGGACGTTCTATGACCGGTGGCTGGAGTACGGGCTGCTGATCGTTGGCGGGCAGTTCCTCGACAGGGGACAGCAGGTGGCCTTCGCGAAGCGTTTCGGCGATCTGGAGTTCGACATTGCCGAGATCGGCAACATGCGCAAGGACGGCAGCCTGCGTCCCGACGATGGCTCCGACGACATGATGAAGATCAATCGCGGCAACATGGGCTGGCACCATGACAGCACCTACATGCCGGTGCAGGCCAAGGGTGCGGTCTTCACGGCGGATATCGTGCCGCAGGAAGGCGGGCAGACCGGCTTCGCCGACATGCGCCACGCCTACGACGCCCTCGACGCCGCCATGAAGGCCCGGCTCGAGGGGCTGCGGTGCCACCATTCACTCTATCATTCGCAGGCCAAGGTCGGGCATCAGGCGGCGCCTGTGAAGGATTCGAGCGTCAATACGGACGATGATTCCGGCAAGACCTATGGCGGTTACGGCTTTCACGAAGGTCCCGTCTCGATCCGCCCGCTGGTGAAGGTGCATCCGGAGACCGGAAGGCCGAACCTGCTGGTGGGGCGGCACGCCTATGACATCATCGGCATGGCGCCTGAGGAGTCCGAGAAGCTGCTGCAGGAACTGGTGGATTTCGCCTGCCAGCCGCCGCGGGTCTATCACCATGACTGGGAACCCGGCGACGTGGTGATCTGGGACAACCGTCGTCTGATGCATCAGGCGACGCCCTGGCCCTTCACCCAGGCGCGCCGCATGTGGCACAGCCGGATTGCCGGCAGCCCGGAAACCGAAGCCGCGCTGGCTGCCTGATCCCGACGTTGCCGCCGGGCGATTTGGCGTTATCCTCCCTGTGCAATGTCTGTTGGGGGAGGGAGTGTCATGTCTGAACTTGCCTGGAAATCGGCAACCGAGCTTGCCGGTCTGATCCGCGCGCGCCGCCTTGGCTCCCGCGAACTGCTGGATCACATGATCGAACGGATCGAGCGCTACGACAATCAGGTCAATGCCGTCGTCGTGCGCGATTTCGACCGTGCCCGGGCCGCCGCCGATGAGGCGGATGCCGCGACACGGCGCGGCGTGTCGCATGGCCCGCTGCACGGTGTGCCGATGACGGTGAAGGAAAGCTTCGACCTCGCCGGGCTGCCGACCACCTGGGGCGTGCCGGAAATGAAGGACAATATCGCGGCCCGCGACGGCGTGGTGCCGCAGCGGCTGAAGGATGCCGGTGCGGTGATCTTCGGCAAGACCAACGTGCCGCTGATGCTGGCCGACTTCCAGAGCTACAACGCCGTCTATGGCACCACGCACAATCCGCATCGTCAGGGCCATACGCCAGGCGGGTCGTCGGGCGGTGGCGCGGCGGCGCTGGCAGCCGGGTTCACGGCGCTGGAATATGGCTCCGACATCGGCGGTTCCATCCGCAACCCGGCGCATTATTCCGGTGTCTGCGGGCACAAGCCCACCTGGGGCATCGTGCCGATGCGCGGCCATGCGCTGACCGGCGCCCTGACGCCCACCGACATCTCCGTCGTGGGTCCGCTGGCACGCAGCATCGATGATCTGGAACTGGCGCTGGAACTGACCGCAGGCTCCGACCGGCTGCACGAACCGGGCTGGAAGCTGGACCTGGCGCCGTCCGAGGTGGAGGGGGCGGAGGGCCTCCGGGTCGCGCTCTGGTGCGATGACCCCATTGCGGCTGTCGATGACAGCGTGCAGGCGGTCCTGCGCAATGCCGCCGAGGCCCTGTCCGAGGCAGGTGCCATCGTCGATGACCAGGCCCGGCCCGACTTCACGCCGCAGCACTGCATGGATACCTACCGGACGCTGCTGTTCTCCGCCATGGCGGCCCGGCAGCCGCAGGCGCTGTTCGAGCAGAACATCCGGCGGCTGGAGAGTCTTTCGCCGGACGACATGTCCGACGGGGCGCAGGTCCTGCGGGCCCAGACGATCCGCCACCGGGACTGGGCCACCGCCAACGAGGCGCGGACCCGCATGCGCTATGCCTGGGCGGATTTCTTCGAGAACTATGACGTGCTGCTCTGTCCCGTGGCCTCCGTGCCGGCCTTCCCGCATGACGAATCGGAGGACATGAATGCCCGCACCCTGACGGTGAACGGCAAGACCGTGTCCTATTTCGACCAGCTGTTCTGGGCCGGCATGACCGGCGTCAGCTACCTGCCCGGCACGGTGGTGCCCGGCGGCATGACCGAGGGACGGCTGCCGATCGGCATCCAGGTCGTCGGGCCGGAAATGGGGGATCGCCGCACCCTGGCCGTGGCCCGCGTGATCGAAAGCCTGACCGGGGGCTTCCAGGCTCCGGAAGGGTTTGACTGAGGAGAGTCGATAACGGTCTTTTCCCCTCTCTCGGCCTCCCAACAAGTATGCTTCCGCGGGTGCCCGGGAGAGGGACGGAACAGGCCGGCAAATGACTCCCGTGGCAGGGCACCGGGCACCTGACGCTCTTGAAGGAGACCATCTTGGACAGGGATACCGACTATTTCGCCGCGAAGCGCAATCCCGGCGACCGCTACAAGGTCTTCGATCCGAAGGACCCGCACGAGACCAATACCGGTCCGTTCTTCTGGCGCAAGCGCGACGGTCGCCTGCGCTTTGCCTTCGAGGCGGAGGAGAAGCACTGCAATTCCGGCGGCATCGTCCACGGCGGCCTGCTGATGACCTTCGCGGATCTGATGATGTGCGCCACGGGGACCGAGGGCACGGAAGACAATGGCGTCTTCACCGTCTCCTTCAATGCCGAGTTCATGGCCAGCGGCAACCGGGGCGAGGTCATCAAGGCAAGGGCCGAGGTAGTGCGGCGCACCGGCCAGATGGTCTTCGTCCGTGGCGAGATCTACACCGACGAGCGCGTCATCCTGACCTGTTCCTCCGTCCTGCGGCGCATGCGCAAGTCCTGATCTGCAGGCGCGCGGCCCGCGATGCCATTCCGCCGCATCCCGTTCCGATGGCGGGGCGGTCTATCCTGCCCCACCCGTTGACGGAACCGAATGCCGCCCGATGCATGCCCGAATGTACATGATCCAGCCTGTCGTCTGCGCCATCGCCGTGGTGGCGCTGGCGTTTCACGCCTGGTTCTGGGTGGCCTGTGCCGTGCAGACGACGCACCAGGCGACGGGCTCATCGACGGCGGATCTCAGCATCCTGATCTGTACGCCGCAGGGGCTGCAGCCGACGGTGCTGCCTGACGGCACGACAAAGGCACCTTCCACCGAGACCTGCCCGGATTGCAGCCAGATGTGCGGCGGCGGTCTGGCCGCCCCTTCCGCGCAGTCGCTGCATCCGACCACTGTCGCGGAACTTGTGCTGGCAGAGCGGCTCGCCGCCGAACCGGCCCGCCCGTCCTTCATCCTCGCCCGGTCGCGCCCGCGCGCGCCACCGGTTTCCGGCATCGACATCACCTGATTTCGACAGTTGGAAACTGTCAGCAGCGGCACGTCTGACGTTCGCCGACCCCGCCGGGGCCGGAAACGCAGTGCGTGATCGCGCTGAACGCGAGGATATTCATGCGAACAACACTATTCGCGGCGAGCCACATGCTCGCTGCCCTGGGGGTGGCCATGCTGGCGCTCTCCAGTCCCACGGAAGCCCACGAGAAGAAGGCAGGGCAACCGCCTGCAGCTTCTCCGGCAAACCACGACACCGATCATGCAACGGTCAGCATCAGCGGCGCGCCGCACAGTGCAATCCGCGCGGATTCCCACGCCCCCATCGGGGTCATGGGCGATCACATGCATCACGCGGGGGAGTGGATGGTCTCCTACCGCTACATGGCGATGCTGATGCGGGGCAATCTGGATGGTGACAGCCAGATCTCGGCCGAAACCATCGCCACCACCGTGCCCAACCGCTTCTTCGGCCAGCCGGGCCAGCCGCCGACCCTGCGCGTGGTGCCGACCGACATGGAAATGCAGATGCACATGTTCGGTGCCATGTATGCGCCGACCGATGACCTGACCCTGATGGTCATGGGCAACTACGTCGAGAAGAGCATGGGCCATATCACCTTCGCCGGTGGGGCGGGGGCAACCCGACTGGCCAAGTTCGACGTGAACACCAGCGGCCTGGGTGACACCAGCGTCGCCGGTCTGGTGCGCCTGTTCGACGACGACATGCATCACCTGCATCTCAATCTCGGCCTCAGCATCCCGACCGGTTCCATCGAGGAGGAAGCGGCCATCGTGGCGCCGAACAATGCCCGACCGGTGCTGCGGGTGCCCTATGCCATGCAGCTTGGCACCGGCACCTTCGACCTGATGCCGGGCATCACCTATACCGGTACGGATGGCGATCTGGGCTGGGGCGGACAGCTCGCTGCCCGTATCCATCCCTACCGCAACAGCCAGGGTTACGCCTATGGTGACCGGCTGCGGCTGGATGTCTGGGCCTCCAGGCAGTGGGCACCCTGGGCCAGCACATCGCTGCGGATCGGGGCCCAGTCGGAGGGGCAGATCGAGGGGATCGACAACCGCATCGCGGTGCCGAACCAGACTGCCGACCCGGACAATTACGGGGGCGAGCGGCTGGATGTCTCCCTCGGCGTCAACCTGGTGGCGCAGCGCGGTGACCTGCGCGGGCTGCGGCTCGCCATGGAAGCGACCGTGCCCGTCTACCAGAACCTCAACGGTCCGCAGATGGACACGGACCTGATCCTGACACTGGGCCTGCAATACGCCTGGTGAACCTGCAACCCGCCACGCCCGGAGATCGAGACATCGGCACGGGCGTGGCAAATCCGGAAACAAAGGAAAGACACGATGTACAGACACATGACACGCATCATTCCCATGCTGGCGATCCTGCTCGGCCTGGGACTGCAGAACGCATCGGCACATGAATACCAGAAGGGTGATCTGAGCATCCTTCACCCCTACGCCTACGCCACCATCGGTGCGGCGCGCGCCGGGGCGGTCTTCGTCACCCTGCGCAATGACGGTGCGAAGGATGACGCGCTGCTGGGTGTTGAATCAGGGGACGCCGCACGGGCGGAACTGCATACCCACATCCACGAGAACGGGCGCATGATGATGCGCCCGGTGGAACAGATTGCGATCCCCGCGGGCGGCGAGGCAAAGCTGCAGCCGGGCGGCGACCACATCATGCTGATGGGCCTGAAGGCAGGGCTGCAGGCAGACTATTCCCATGATCTGGTGCTGATCTTCCGCGATGCCGGGCGTGTGCCGATCGAGTTCGTGGTCGAAACGCGCGACTGACGCCCGGTCGACCGCACGGACCGGCTAGAGCCGCTTCGCCACTTCCTCCAGCATGACCTCTGTCGCGCCGCCCCCGATCGACATGACGCGGGCGTCGCGATAGAGGCGTTCCACCGGGTTCTCCCGCATGAAACCCATGCCGCCGAAGAACTGGGTGCAGTCGTAGAGCACCTTGTTCACCATTTCCCCGGTCAGGGCCTTGACCATGGAGACCTCGCGCACGCAGTCCTGACCCTGTGAATCCAGCCAGGCGGCATGCCAGAGCAACTGGCGCGATGCCTCAACCTCCGCCGCCGCCATGGACAGGCGCTGGCGGATCGCGCCGATGTCCCAGAGGGTCTTGCTGAAGGCCTGACGCTGTTTCACCCAGTCCAGCGTCAGCTCGATCCCGGCCATGGCCATGCCGACGGCCATGGCGCCCAGGGTCAGCCGCTCGTTCTGGAAATTGTCCATGATGGCGTAGAAACCGCGGTTCTCCTCCCCCAGCAGGGCGTCAGCGGGCAGATACGCGTCCTCGAATACCAGTTCCGCCGTGTCTGACGACCGCCAGCCGGTCTTGTCCAGGGTGCGGGCCACGCTGAAACCCGGCGTGTCGCGCGGCACGATGAATATGGAGATGCCGCGGCTGCCCTTGACGTCGGTATCGGTCTTGGCCCCGACGAACAGCACATCCGCCGTGGCCCCGTTGGTGATGAACACCTTCGATCCGTTCAGCCGCCAACCGTTGCCGTCGCGCACCGCCTTTGTCGTGATGCCGGCCACGTCCGATCCGGCGCCGGGCTCGGTCACGGCAACCGCCGTCAGGATGTCACCGGAAACGATACCGGGCATCAGCCGGTCCTTCTGCTCATCGGTGCCATAGCGGGCCAGGTGCGGGGAGGCCATGTCGGTATGCACCGCCACCATGGCGTTGAAGCCGCCGAAGGTGGCGCGGCCCAGTTCCTCATGCAGGGTCACCGTGGCCCGCGTGTCCAGGGCGGAGCCCCCGTAGCTTTCCGGGTAGCGCACGCCCAGCAGGCCGAGATCGCCCATCTGTTTCAGCACCGATTTCGGGCTGCGGCCCTCCGCCTCCCACGCGTCACCATGCGGTGTCACGGCCTCCGCCACGAAGCGCTGCACGGTATCGCGCAGCATCCCCAGTTCCTCGGTCATCTGTGAAGGATCACGAAAGATCATCTGCTGGGGCCCTCCCCGACCCGCAAGATTCGCGGGCCCGCGAATCGATTCGTTTTCAGTGTCCGGATTATCCGACTTTGTTCGCGTCTGTTCCGGTAAACAGAGTCAAGTTTCAGGCACCTGCGGCCGCTGTTGCATCGCCTGCGATCCCGTTCCGTTCATGGTCATGCCCCGAAAGCTGATCCGGGTCGCGCCGGTCCAGGGCGAGCCAGCCGCGCAGGAATCCATCCACCCAGCCATCCACATGCGGATCGTGCTGGCGGCGGCCTGCCATGTGCTCGTCCGGCTGCTGCGCACCGGGACAGACCAGCCGGGCGGCGCCGCCGATCAGCCAGCGCCGGTTCATCTGCTCCGTCACCTCCGGATGAAACTGGATCGCCAGGGCGTTGCCGTTCATGGCGAAGGCCTGCTCCGGAAAGCAGTCGCCGGTGGCCAGCAGGGTGCCGCTTTCCGGGGTCGTGAAACCTTCGCGATGCCACTGGAAGATCCGCATCTCGTCGGGAAAGAACGCCTTTCCCGCCTCGGTCGCGCGCACGGGGTAATAGCCGATCTCCACCCGTCCCTCCGGATGCTCGGCGACCGTGCCGCCCGCCGCGCGGGCCAGCAACTGGGCACCCAGGCAGATGCCGAGGAACGGCGTGCCGCTCTCCACCACCTTTGGAATCCAGTCGATCTCGTTGCGGATGTAGTCCTCGTGCACGTCGTTGGCACTCATCGGCCCGCCGAAGACCGCGACCCCGGCGTAACGGTCGAGGTTCTCCGGCAGCGGCTCGCCGCAGGCATGACGGCAGATGTCGACGCGATAGCCCATGGTGCGCAGGCGCAGGCCGACCCGACCGGGGTCGGAATGGCGCTGATGCACGACCAGCAGGACCGTGTCGGGTGACGAAGCGGGAGGCTGTTCCTTGTCAGGCATGCGCAATGTTCGCGCGTGCAGCAATCAAGCGCAAGATGCTTCGGTGCGGTAGCGATTCATTCGTGGTCCCCGGCCTGCCCTCTCGGGAATTGTTTGCGGTCCCCGGCCAGCCCACTCCCCCTCCCGACCACCCACGGGATTATCCTTATGGGTGGTCGGGAGGGGGAGTGGGCTGGCACGGTCCACGGAGAATCCGGGACAGGGCTGGCCGGGGTCAGCAAACGATTCAGACGCGGGGTCGGCGCAACCTATTCCATCGTGATGATGATCTTGCCGTCGCGGCCTTCCTTCGCGGCGTGGCGCAGGGCGTCGGCGACCTTGCTGAGGTCGTAGGTGGCTTCCACCGGCACGAACAGGTCGCCGCTTGCGACCTTCTCCGACAGGAAGCGGTAGGTTTCGCCGATCTCCTGCGGGGTCGCCTCTGCGAACCAGGGGGCCAGCCAGAAGCCGCGCACGGTGATGTCGCGGAACACGGTCTCCCGCGCGTCGATCATCAGCGGATCGCCCGACAGCAGGCCATAGTTGACCACGGTACCCTTGTCGGCGGTGGCCTGTGCCAGCCGCTGCACCGCGCTGCCGCCGATGGCATCGATGGCCAGCTTCGGCAGGTTGCCGCCGGTTGCCTCTGCCACCCGGTCAGCCAGATCCGGGCCGTCCACCAGCACCACGTCGGCACCCAGTTCGGTCAGTTCCGCCACCAGCTCGGGCCGCCGCACGACATTGACCGACTTCCAGCCGGACGCCCGCGCCAGCCGGATCAGATGGCGGCCCACGGCGGAGTTGGCGGCGTTCTGGATCACGTAGTCCCCGGCCTCCAGCGTCACGTATTTCGTCAGCATCAGCCAGGCGGTGGCCGGGTTGGCGCGCAGCATGGCGAGCTGCAGCATGTCGGCCTCCGCCGGCAGCGGCACCAGCCCCCGCGCCGGACCCTGCACCTGCTCCCGCCAGAGTCCGCGCGCCGGTGGCGTCACCAGATCACCGACCTTCACATTGTCGACGCCTTCGCCCACTGCCGTGACACGACCGACACCCTCCGCCCCCTGCGTCATCGGCAGGGTCGGCAGCTCGGCGCCATAGCGGCCTTCCATGTTCAGCAGGTCGGCCGGATTGATCGGGCTGGCCAGCACCTGGACATTGACCCGGCCCGGTCCCGGCGCACCCGGCGCATCGACCTCGACAAGCTCGACAACCTCGTGCGGCACGCCAAAGCGCGAGAACTGCATGACCTTCATGATGAAACCCCTCCCCGGATTGATCGGGTGACGATACAGCAGGGCGGCGCCGGAGGGAATCGCGCCGGTGCATGTGTTCTCCGGGCCCGGGATTGCGGCAGGCGAAGGGTCACCGTGCAGCATCTGTACTTGTGTGTGGGCTTTCCTTGCGTCAGTTTGCAGGAAATGGCCCCGGTCCAGGGGGCAAACGACCGTCGGCGATGATCGGCGGAACATCAGGAAACTCAGCGAAACCGGGAGGAAATGATGCCGGATACCGCACCAATCGTGAAGTCAGTCCGCAACAAGGTCTCAGAAGAGGAATGGGCGGTCCGTGTCGACCTGGCCGCATTCTATCGCCTGGTGGCCCTGAACGGCTGGGATGACCTGACCGCCACCCACATCTCCGCCCGCGTGCCGGGAGAAGATGCCTTCCTGCTGAACCCGCATGGCCTTTTCTTCGACGAGATCACCGCCTCCAGCCTGATCAAGCTGGACTATGACGGCAATGTGCTGATGCAGGGTGACTTCGGGGCCAACCCGGCCGGTTACACCATTCATTCCGCCGTGCTGTCCGGTCGTCCCGACGTGTTCTCCGTCGCCCATACCCACACCCGTGCCGGCATGGCGATCTCGGCGCAGAAGGACGGCCTGCTGCCGCTGAACCAGACGGCCCTGCGCTTCTACAAGCGTCTGTCGTATCACCCCTACGAGGGCGTGGCGCTGGACCATTCGGAGCGGGACCGCCTGATCAGCCACCTGGGTACCAACAAGGCCATGATCCTGCGCAACCACGGTCTGCTGTCCGTGGGCGAGACGGTGCCGGAGGCGTTCAACGTGCTGGCCTATCTGGAGAAGGCCTGCCAGTCGCAGATCGATGCCCTGTCCGGTGGTGTCGAACTGGAACTGCCGAGCGAGGAAGTCTGCGAGCACACCGCAAAGCAGTTCGAGAAGTTTTCACCCCTTGGCCATCGCGACTGGCCCGGCCTGCTGCGCAAGCTGGACCGCATCGACCCGAGCTTCCGCGACTGATGTAGTCGTTCGGGGACCGTTCCGCCCCTCTCCCCCTCCCGGCCACCCATTTCAGGATACTTGCGTGGGTGGCCGGGAGGGGGAGAGGGGCGGAACGGTCAACCGATAGACCGGGAGCGGTCAGCAAACCACTCCGACGCCAGACGGATGCATCACGGCTGCGGCGCAATCCGCAGCCGTGGCTGATTCAGCGGACCCGTGAATGACAGGACCGTCCCCCGGTCGCTGGCCTCGGGCGTCTCCAGCAGGGCCTCCAGATCCAGCGTCCAGTCGGCGATGTCGGCATTGCCGCGCCAGGTGGTGCGTGCCGCGCCTGCCGCGATGCTGATCGGCGCGACGGGTGAGATGATGCCTGCCCGTATGTTCAGGCCGGAGCGGAACCCGGCGAGTTCGGTCCGGCCGCCGCGCAGGGCCGCCTCGGAAGCGTCGGCGCTCGTGACCTGCAGCCACGCCGGAACATCGATGCCCTGAACCACGGTCGGCTGCATCGCAAGGTGCACGTCTCCCTCCGCCGCCCGGACCATGTCGAAGGGCGCGACACCACGGGCACGCAGGTCGAGATCCAGGTCCCCGCGCCCGGCAATCACGCTGGTCGCCGTGGCCAGGGTGATCAGCGCACCGACATCGGCATCCCGCCAGGTGAGGTCCAGGTCCAGTTCCGGTCGGGTGCCGCCGGTCAGGCGCAGCGTGCCCCGCACATCGCCATCCGCCATCCGCGCCCTCAGATCGGAGAGCGCCAGCGACCCGGCCTCCAGGCTGGCCGATGCGGCGAGATCGTGCAGGATCAGGCCACGTACTTCCAGCCGGTCCAGCCGCAGGTCCATCGCGCCCTGCATGCGTGTCATCCAGAGCAGGTCGAGCGGCGCCCGCGACCAGCGCCTTGCCGTATCGGACTGCAGCGCGGCCAGGGCGGCGCCACTGTCGGCCGCCGGCAACAGGGGGTCGAGTGCGATGCTGCCCGCCGCCACTGCGCCGGTCAGCCGCTGCGCCCCGCTGTCCCAGCGCAGGTCGCCCCGCAGGTTGAGCGGTGCGGACCCGAGGTCCATGCCGCTGATCTCCAGCCCTCCCGGCGTGATCGTCAGGGTGCCCAGTACTTCCACCGGCCCGGTGTTGGCCACGGTCGGTGACAGGTCAGGAAACAGGGCCACGGCCAGTGCCGAGAGATTCTGGTGCCGCAGCGCCACGCCCCCCCGGAAGCGCCGCTGTTCCGGCGGCCCGCTGATGCTGCCGTCCAGTTCCATCCGGGCCGACAGGGCATCGACATGACCCAGCAGGCGATAGTCGGCGACCGTACCGTCGAGCCGCAGGTCGGCGACCATCGTGTCGTCCAGATGGTCGGGCCAGCGCAGGTCGGGGAACAGCAGATCCAGCCCCGACAGCAGCCGCGCGTTGTCCACCGCCACCGTCAGGTCGAAGCGCGGATCGGTCAGCCAGCCGGTCGCGCCGCCCTCTACCGACAGCCGGGCAGCGGAAAGCTCGATCCGGCTGGTCAGTTGCACGGCGTCAAGGGAACCCTCCAGGCTGAACCCGGTCTCGAATGCCCCGAACCGCGCGGCGACACTGTCCAGCGGCAGGCCGAAGGCCAGCAGCACCGCGCGCAGGTCATCGCCCGAGCCCGTCCCGTTGAGGGCAAACCGGGGGTCCTCCGGATTGTCCAGCGACCCGTCCAGCGTCAGGCGTGCCCCGCCGGGCAGGTAGAGCTGCAGGCCGTTGAGGGAAAGCTGGCCGCCGATCAGGCTGGCGTCCAGCGTGAGGTCGCTGTAGGTGCGCCCGTTCAGCCAGAGCTGATCCACGGCAAGCCTGCTGTTGGTATCCAGGCCGCTGAGGAAGCTCACATCCGGCGGCCCATCGACGCCGCTGATGCGGCGCACATGCCCGTCCAGTCCCAGCGCCTGCAGGTAGGCATCGGCGTTGAGCTGGTCGACGCGCAGGTCGAGACTGAAGGAGGGGCGATCGCGCACCGCCACGGCGAATCCGCCACTGACCCGCGACCGGTCCAGCCGCATGTCCAGCCCATAGGCCTGTATCACGTCGTCGGTGGCGCTGATGGTGGCGGTGATGCTGGCGTTGCGCAGCCGGTCCGCCGCCCGGTCCGTGACCGTCAGCCCGCTCCAGTCCAGCAGCGCGCGCAGGTTGTCGGTCGCGGCTTCCAGGGTGCCGTCCAGGCGCGGGTGCCCGGTCGGGGTCCGCAGCTTGCCGGTGAAGGCGAGATCGGACCCGCCCGGCAGCAGCGTGCTGAGCCGGCCGATCGTCAGGTCCCCCCGTGACAGGGCCGCGTCAAAGGCGAGCTGGCGCAGCTGGCTGCCGCCGAGCGAGACCACGCCCACATCCAGGCGCAGCGCCGCCGTGATCCCGGTCGGCAGGGTCGGCCCGGGGGGGCCGTCACCGGACAGCAGGGGCCTGGCGCGGCGCAGCAGGTCATCGCCGTTCAGTTGCTCGAACCCGATGCTGATATCCAGGACCGGCGCATCCCCTGCGCCCGGCCCGGTGGGCAGGGTGGCGGTGACCCGGCCCCGGCCCTCGATCCCCGCGATGTCGAAGGTCATCTTCTCCATCACCGCGCCTTCGTCGGTGAAGGTCATGTCGCCAATGATGTTGCCCGGCACGGGATCGGGAATCCGGTCATCGGTCAGGTCGATGCCGAGCAGGCGCAGGCTGGCGAGCAGGTCCGGTGTTTCTGCCGTCAGGGATCCGCGCATCCGCCCCGGTGCCTCGGGCGTGACCTTCCCCCGGAATGTCGCCGTGCCGCCGGTTTCATCGTTCAGCACCACCGACAGGCGGGTGCCGCTGGCCGGGGCGGTCGCATTGACCTCCACCGCCAGCGGCAGCCCGACCATGCGCCCGGCCATGCGCAGGGTTGGCGGTCTGCCCTCCCGTTCCGCCTCCAGCGTCCCGGCCATTTCCGTCAGGGTGACATCGACACCGGTCCTGGCGTTCTTCAGGTCGATCAGCCCATCGACGAAATCCACGTGCCGGATCGGTGCATCGGCGGCGGCACCAACGGCGCCTTCGCCCCCCGGCTGGCCCAGCATGTCGGTCAGATGCCCGATCCCCGCATGATTGCGCCGCCCGTTCGCCAGGGTCACCAGATTGAGCTGCGGACGGATCAGGGTGACCCGGTTCGCCACCACATCGCCCAGCAGCAGGCTGGAGATCGACAGGCGGATATCGACGGCGCGGGCCAGCAGCACCGGCGGCAGGTCGGACTCCACCGCCTGCACGGCCACAGCCTCAGCCCGCAACCGCGGGGTGGGCAGCAGGCGGAACCCGATGGGGCCGTCCAGCGTCACGGGCTGTCCCAGCAGGGCGCGGGCCTGCCGGGCAATCGTGTCGCGATGGCTTTCCGCATCGATCAGGAAGGGCGCGGCGAAAAGGCCGGCAACAACCAGCACGGCAAGCCCGGCAAGCGCGGCGATCAGACCTCTCATGCCCGGTGACTCATGACCGGTGCCTCATGCCTGTTTCACCCTGTTGCCGACCACCCGGTCGCTTCCGTACGCCATTCAGCCAGTCCGCTCCTGTTCCTCTCGGCACCGGAGACCTTGTCTCCCCGACGCGCCATTGATGGTGATGACCGACACCATGCCGGTTGCAGACCTTGCGTCAACGGGACTTTCAGCTAAGCTTTTTTCTGAATGACAGGGGGTTGGCATTCAGACTGCGCGTAACGTGTGTTTCAACGCATCGATGCCCGGACCACGGGTCTGGTCCGGTGCCGAGTGGATCTGCATCGAACCCAGGCCGGAACGGTCACAGGGAGTGGAGCCATGGCAGAGCTGATCAATCTCCGTCGAGAGAGAAAGAACCGTGACCGCAAGGCCAAGGCCGTGCGGGCTGCGGAGAACAGGGTACTTTTCGGACGAACGGATGCCGAGCGGCGGCGTCAGGAAACCGAAAGCAACAGGCGTCAGGACTTGCTGGACGGCAAGCAACTGGCGAAAGGGGAAACGGAACAGGACGGGGGATGACCTTGCCCGTTCCGGGTCTTGGGGTTTCGCGGTACGGGATGCCGCATTGGAGGGTTGAACAATGAAAGCTTCGGATCTTTTTGTACGCTGTCTGGAAGAAGAGGGTGTCGAGCGCATCTTCGGTGTGCCGGGTGAGGAAAACGCGGACACCATGATCTCGCTGCTCGACAGCAAGATCGATTTCATCCTGTGTCGGCATGAGCAGGCCGCGGCCTTCATGGCCGACGTCTATGGCCGCCTGACGGGCAAGGCGGGTGTCTGCCTTGCCACGCTGGGCCCGGGCGCGACCAACCTGGTCACCGGTATTGCCGATGCCAACATGGACCGTGCGCCGCTGGTTGGCATCATTGGCCAGGCCGGTACCTACCGCCTGCACAAGGAAAGCCACCAGAACATGGACTCCATCGCCATGTTCCGTCCGATCACCAAGTGGGCGCAGACCGTGTCCAACGCCGGTGCGATCCCCGAGATCGTGCGCAAGGCGTTCAAGGTCGCCGAGCAGGAGAAGCCGGGTGCGGTGCTGATCGAGCTGCCCGAGGATCTGGCCAAGAACGATGTGCCGGAAGCCGCCGCCAAGCCGATGAAGCCGGTGCGGACCCGCCGTCCGGGTGCCGACCACAAGGCGATCAAGGAAGCCGTCGACGTCATCCTGGCGGCGAAGAACCCGATGATCCTGGCCGGCAACGGCGCCATCCGGAAGCGCGCCGCGGCGCAGCTCGCCATCATGGCGGAGAAGCTGGGCATCGGTGTGATCAATACCTTCATGGGCAAGGGCGCGGTGCCGCGTTCGTCCGAGTACTGCCTGTTCACCATGGGCCTGCAGGGCAAGGACCATGCGAACGTCGCCATTGATGCCTGCGACACCATCATCTCGGTCGGCTATGACCTGGTCGAATACAGCCCGAGCCACTGGAACAAGACCAAGGGCAAGAAGATCGTGCATATCGACTTCTGGCCGGCGGAGGTCGACACCGACTATGACGCCACCGTCGACGTGCAGGGCGACATCGCCGATGCCCTCTGGCAGGTGAACAAGGAACTGGATGACCGGGGCGTTTCCAAGCCGCCGTTCGACATTGCCAAGGTGCAGCCGCTGCGCCAGCGCATCCTGGACGACTTCGCCATGGAGAAGGACTCCGACGCCTTCCCGATGAAGCCGCAGAAGGTTCTCTGGGACGTGCGTGAGGTGATGGGCGAGGAAGACATCCTGCTGTCCGACGTGGGTGCCCACAAGATGTGGATCAGCCGCTACTACCAGTGCGATACGCCGAACACCTGCCTGATCTCCAACGGCTTCTGCACCATGGGCTTTGCCATGCCGGGCTCCATCGGCGCCAAGTTCGCCAAGCCCGAAAGCCGGGTGCTGGCGATCAACGGCGATGCCGGCTTCATGATGAACGTGCAGGACATCGAAACCGCGGCCCGGCTGAAGCTGAACGTGGTCTGGATGGTCTGGTGCGACAGCGAGTACGGCCTGATCAAGTGGAAGCAGCAGAACCAGTTCGACGGCAAGCATTCGGAGCTGAAGTTCACCAATCCGGACTTCGCCATGATGGCGAAGAGCTTCGGCATCTGGGGCCGTAACCTGACGTCGGCCGCCGAACTCAAGCCTGCCCTGGAAGAAGCCTTCCAGCAGGATGGTCCGGCGCTGATCGCCCTGCCGATCGACTACGCCGAGAACGTGAAGATGACCAAGCGTCTGGGCGAGATCGACGCCGTCATCTGATCCGGCACGTGTCGGGGCGGTGCCGCTGGCATTGCCCCCTGCACGACAGGAATGAAGAGCCGGTCGCGACCTCTGTCGCGGCCGGTTTTTTCTGCTTCTTTCCTGGCGCGCCATGTGTGTCCGGGCAGCGGCGATTGACGCAATTCACCTGCGTCTTCCCGCTGTTCGCTTGACCTTTCACGGCTCCACTCTAAAAGAGCGCAGGTAACTCCGAACCGCTCTTTGACTGAAGGAGAGAGCCGATGACCACCCAGGCCCAGGCCGCGATCAACGTCACCTTGCCCGACGGCAATGCCCTGACGTTCGAGCGGACGCCGACCGGTCTGGATGTGGCGGCAGCCATCGGTCCGGGCCTGGCCAAGGCCGCGCTGGCGGTGAAGATCGACGGTGAGCTGCGCGACCTGAAGCGACCCATCGAGCAGGATGCGCAGATCGAGATCGTGACCGCGAAGTCGCCCGACGACGTGGTGCTGCCCCTGCTGCGCCACGACGCGGCGCATGTGCTGGCGCAGGCGGCGCAGGAACTGTTCCCCGACACCCAGGTCACCATCGGTCCGTCGATCGAGAACGGCTTCTACTACGACTTTGCCCGCGACGAGCCCTTCACGCCGGAAGACGTCGAGGCGATGGAGCAGCGGATGCACGAGATCGTGGACCGCGACCTGCCCATCGAGCGCTCGGTCTGGGCGCGCGACGACGCCATTCGCCACTTCCGCGACCAGGGCGAGCACTACAAGGCGGAGATCATCGAGGATCTGCCGGAGGACGAGCCGATCTCCATCTATGCCCAGGGCGACTGGATGGACCTCTGCATCGGCCCGCATCTGGCCTCCACCGCGCGGCTGGGTCATGCCTTCAAGCTGACCAAGCTGGCCGGGGCCTACTGGCGCGGCGATTCCCGCAACCCGATGCTGCAGCGGGTCTATGGCACCTGCTGGCGCACGGACAAGGAGCTGAAGGCCTACCTCACCATGCTGGAGGAGGCGGAGAAGCGCGATCACCGCCGCCTGGGACGCGAGATGTCGCTGTTCCACATGCAGGAGGAAGCGCCGGGCATGGCCTTCTGGCACCCGAAGGGCTGGACCTTCTATCTGGCGCTGGAACGCTACATGCGTCAGCGGCTGGATGCGGCCGGCTATCGGGAAGTGAAGACTCCGCAGCTTGTCGACAGGAAACTCTGGGAGGCCTCCGGCCACTGGGAGAAGTTCCGCGAGCACATGTTCACCTCCGACGCGGACGAGCGGAACTATGCGCTGAAGCCCATGAACTGCCCGGGCCACGTGCAGATCTTCCGCCAGGGGCTGAAGAGCTATCGCGACCTGCCGATGCGCATGGCGGAATTCGGCTGCTGCCACCGCTATGAGCCGTCGGGGGCTCTGCATGGCCTGATGCGGGTGCGCAACTTCACCCAGGATGACGCCCACATCTTCTGCGCCGAGGACCAGATCAACAGCGAGAGCGCGATCTTCTGCGACCTGCTGACCACGATCTACAGGGACTTCGGGTTCGAGGACGTGCGGGTGAAATTCTCCGACCGGCCACCGGTGCGTGCCGGGTCCGACGAGACCTGGGACAAGGCGGAGGCGGCGCTGCGCGAAGCCATCGAGGAAGTGGGCCTGCCCTACGAGATGAACCCCGGCGAAGGCGCCTTCTATGGTCCGAAGCTGGAGTTCGTGCTGCGGGATGCCATCGGTCGCGACTGGCAGTGCGGCACGCTGCAGGTGGATTTCGTGCTGCCGGAGCGGCTGGATGCCAGTTACATCGGGGAGGATGGCGAGCGCCATCGCCCGGTCATGCTGCACCGGGCCATCCTGGGCTCGTTCGAGCGCTTTGCCGGAATCCTGATCGAGAATTTCGCCGGCAAGTTCCCGCTCTGGCTCTCACCGGTGCAGGCCATGGTCGCGACGATCACCCAGGACGCGGACGTCTATGCGGCCGAAGTCGTGGCCGCCGCGAAGAAGGCCGGTCTCAGGGTTGAAAGCGATCTGCGGAACGAGAAGATCAACTACAAGGTCCGGGAGCACAGTCTCGCCAAGGTGCCGGTCATGCTGGTGGTGGGCAAGAACGAGGCGGAGCAGGGCACCGTGTCCGTCCGCCGACTTGGCGACAAGCGCCAACAAGTTCTTGCCCTTGAAGACGCGCTTGCTATCCTTAAGGAGGAGGCGGTAATGCCCGGCAGTATGGTATAACTGCCGCGTTGCCTCGGGCCGTGCTCTATTCGGCCCGAAGCCACCTTCCGACCTGTAACCTGTTGATCACTGACTGAAAGGGGAAACCCATAGCCCGTCCGCCAATGAATGCCGCGCCCGTCCGGGACGGACCGCGCGCCAACGAACGTATCGAAGTCCGGGAAATCCGCCTGATCGATCACGAGGGGAACAATCACGGGGTCGTCGCGACGGTCGACGCGCTGAAGGCTGCGCGCACCATCGGACTGGACCTTGTCGAGGTTTCCCCGAACATGCGCCCGCCGGTCTGCAAGCTGATGGACCTCGGCAAGTTCAAGTATGAAGCGCAGAAGAAAGCCAACGCCGCCCGCAAGAAGCAGAAGACGCAGGAGGTGAAGGAAATCAAGATGCGCCCGAACATCGATGACCACGACTACGAGACCAAGATGAAGAAGGTCGTGGAATTCATTGAAGAAGGCGACAAGGTCAAGGTGACCATGCGGTTCCGTGGCCGCGAGATGGCGCATCAGAATCTCGGCCTGGACGTGATGATCCGCGTGCAGGAAGAGATGAAGGAAACCGCCAAGGTCGAGCAGCACCCCAAGACCGAAGGCCGCCAGATGGTCATGGTGATCGCACCCCGCTGATCCCCCCGGCCCTGCCGAAAACCACCACCAACTCCTGTCCTCCCCCTGATGGGGGAGGAGCAGAAGCGTGCGGGGTGGTCCTTTGTCCGTTCCCGCAGGGTCAGTTCGTCAGCCAGCCGGAGCGGGCGGCGATGGCGATGGCTTCGGTGCGGTTGGCGGCGTTGAGTTTCTTCATCAGGTTGGCGACGTGAAACTTCACCGTGCGCTCGCTGATCCCCAGGATCTCGCCGATCTCCGCATTGCTGCGGCCCTTCGACATCCAGAGCAGGCATTCCTGTTCCCGGCGGGAGAAGACCATGTCCGCCAGTTCGTTCTCCCCGCCCAGCACCAGATAGTCGGCGATGCTGACCGTGAAGCGCAGCGCCAGCCGGTGCAACTCGTCGGTGGTCGCCTCAATGGTCTCCGCCGCCCCCGCCGGATCGCCCAGCATGAACAGATAGAGCGCCTGGGTCCTGAGCGGCGTGTTCATGGGGATGAACAGATCGTACTTGATGCCGAACCGCTTCTCCAGTGCCCAGATCCAGCGCTGCCGCCGGGTCAGCGCCATCTGTGAGCGCTCGGCCAGGGTGGTGAAGGGGGCATGCCGTTCCGACACCAGTTGCAGCATCGGATCGAAACGGAACATGCGGCGGCTGTAGTAGATCGCCTCGAACGCCTTCAGGAACGCCGGGCCGCGGGACAGGACGAAGGCCTCCCCCGCCGCGACCTCGTCCAGTGGCATGCGCCTGTGGGTGTAATAGACGAATCCCGCGTAGCCCATGGCCCGCACGCGATATTCCAGCGCGTCGCCCAGGTCATCCAGCGAGATGGCATCGGCCATCTGGCGCTCGAACTCCAGATCCGGTCCCTGTCCTGTCATCCGGTTCCCTCCGTCAGTCCCATCCTGATGCAGCCGGAGCCGGAACTGTACCTGTCCGAACGGTCAGGTGTCAGCGTTTCGGTGGGGTGGCGGGGCTGGTGGGCCGCCGGATCAAGTCCGGCGGCGGCGTCAGTGGGGGGATGGCGCAGATGCTACGATACCTCCACAACACCACGTCGCTCTCGGGCTTGACCCGAGAGCCCGGTCTCAGAGGTCTGTGCGGCACTGCCGGGTACCCGGGTCAAGCCCGGGTACGGCGTGAGTCTTGGGGTGGCTGGTGACACATGCAGCCAAGAGAGGGCCGGAACGAGGAACGGCGCATCCGGGAGGATCCGGATGCGCCGTTCAGCGTGGATATCGAAACGCGGGGCGGCCCGTCAGGGGGCCACAGCGCTCAGAGCTTGCGCTCCACCATCATCTTCTTCAGTTCCGCGATGGCCCGGCCGGGATTCAGGCCCTTCGGACAGGTCCTGGCGCAGTTCATGATGGTGTGGCAGCGATAGAGCTTGAACGGATCTTCCAGCTTGTCCAGCCGGTCGCCCGTTGCCTCGTCGCGGCTGTCGATGACCCAGCGATAGGCCTGCAACAGCACGGCGGGGCCGAGATAGCGGTCGCCGTTCCACCAGTAGCTGGGGCAGGACGTGGCGCAGCAGGCGCACAGGATGCACTCGTACAGGCCGTCGATCTTCACGCGGTCATCGCGATCCTGCAGCCGCTCCCGATCCGGCGGGGCCGGCGTCTTGGTCTGCATCCAGGGCTCGATGGAGGCATACTGGGCGTAGAAATGGGTCAGGTCGCCGACCAGATCCTTGATCACCTCCAGATGCGGCAGGGGATAGATCTTCACATCTCCCTTCACCTCCTGGATGCCCTTGGTGCAGGCCAGGGTGTTGGTGCCGTCGATGTTCATGGCACAGGAACCGCAGATCCCCTCCCGGCAGGAGCGGCGGAAGGTCAGGGTCGGATCGACCTCGTCCTTGATGCGGATCAGTGCGTCCAGGATCATCGGGCCGCAGTCGTCGAGATCGACCTCATAGGTATCGACCCGGGGATTCTCGCCCGAGTCCGGGTCATAGCGGTAGATCTTGAACTTCTTCGTGTTGCTGCCGTCCCCGACCTTCGGCCAGGTCTTGCCGTTGGACTTGATCCGGGAATTAGCCGGTAGATTGAATTCGACCATGTCGTGTCCCCCAATCCGGGGCCGGAGAAACTATCCGGCCCGGGAATTCCGGTGCTCGATCAGTAAACGCGCGCCTTCGGCTTCACATACTCCATCTCGTTGGAGAGGGTGTAGGTGTGCACCGGGCGGTAGTCGATGGTGACCTTGCCGTCCTCATCGAACCAGCTCAGCGTATGCTTCATCCAGTTCTCGTCGTCGCGGTCGGAGAAGTCCTCGTGCGCGTGGGCGCCGCGGCTCTCCTTGCGGTTCTCGGCGGAATGCATGGTCACGACCGCCTGACGGATCAGGTTGTCGAGTTCCAGCGCCTCCACCAGGTCGGAGTTCCAGACCAGGCTGCGGTCCTGAACGCCGATCGACGGCATCTGGGTATAGACCTCGTCGATCAGCCCCTTGCCCTCCGCCAGCACCTCGGAGGTGCGGAAGACGGCGCAGTTGTTCTGCATCACGCGCTGCATGTTGTTGCGGATGCGGGACGTCGGCATGTCGCCCTTGGCGTGGCGCATCCTGTCGAAGCGGTCCAGCGCCTTGTTGAGCGATTCCTTGTTGGTGTCCTTGTGCTGGGCACCAGGTTCCAGGATCTCCGAGCAGCGCTTGGCACAGGCCCGCCCGAACACCACCAGATCGATCAGGGAGTTGGAGCCGAGCCGGTTGGCACCATGGACTGAGACGCAGGCAGCCTCGCCGGCGGCCATCAGGCCCGGCACCACCGCGTCCGGATCACCGTCACGCAGCGTCAGCACCTCGCCTTTGTAGTTCGTCTGGATACCGCCCATGTTGTAGTGCACGGTCGGCAGCACGGGGATCGGTTCCTTGTTCACATCGACACCGGCGAAGATGTGCGCCGATTCCGAGATGCCCGGCAGGCGCTCGGCGATGATGTCCTTGTCCAGGTGATCCAGGTGCAGGAAGATGTGGTCGCCGTCCTTGCCGACGCCACGGCCCTCCCGGATCTCCATGGTCATGGCGCGGGAGACGACGTCACGGCTGGCCAAGTCCTTGGCGGAGGGGGCATAGCGCTCCATGAAGCGCTCACCCTCCGAATTGACCAGATAGCCGCCCTCGCCACGGACGCCCTCGGTGATCAGGCAGCCCGCACCGTAGATGCCGGTGGGATGGAACTGCACGAACTCCAGATCCTGCAGCGGCAGGCCCGCGCGCAGCACCATGCCGCCACCGTCGCCGGTGCAGGTATGGGCCGAGGTGCAGGAGAAGTAGGCGCGGCCATAGCCGCCGGTGGCCAGGATGACCATCTGCGCCCGGAACAGGTGCAGGGAGCCGTCGGACAGGTCCCAGCAGAGCACGCCGGTGCAGGCGCCTTCCTCGTCCATGATCAGGTCGATGGCGAAATACTCGATGAAGAAATGCGTGTCGTTCTTCAGCGACTGGCCATAGAGCGTGTGCAGCATGGCGTGACCGGTACGGTCGGCGGCGGCACAGGTCCGCTGCGCGGCCGGGCCCTCACCGAACTCCGTGGTCATGCCGCCGAAGGCGCGCTGGTATATCCGCCCCTCGTCGGTACGGCTGAAGGGCACACCGAAGTGCTCCAGTTCCAGCACCGCGTTGACGGCATCGCGCACCATGTACTCGATGGCGTCCTGGTCACCCAGCCAGTCCGACCCCTTGACGGTGTCGTACATGTGCCAGCGCCAGTTGTCGGGGCCCATGTTGCCCAGCGAGGCGGAGATGCCGCCCTGCGCTGCAACCGTGTGCGACCGCGTCGGGAACACCTTGGTGACGCAGGCCGTGTTCAGCCCGGCCTCCGCACAGCCCATGGCGGCGCGTAGTCCGGCACCGCCGGCACCAACCACCACCACATCGAACTTGTGCTCTGTAATCTCGTAAGCATCTGACATCGTGCTCAACCCCCGAAGGCAATCTTGAGGACGGCAAGCGCGCAGATCAGGGCACCGATCCAGCAGCCGAACGTATTGACGAACATGAGGAACAGCTTCGGCGCATGGCCGTGCACGTAATCCTCGATCACCACCTGCAAGCCCAGCTTCAGGTGCCAGAAGACGGCGACGATCAGCAGCAGCAGCACACCGGCAACCACCGGGTGGCCGACGACGCCATCGGCAGTCAGATAGTCAGCCTTGGTCAGGCGGATCGCCAGCACGACGAAGGCAAAGACCAGCGGCAACAGCGCGATAGCCGTTACCCGCTGCATCCACCAGTGCTCGGTCCCGTCGCGGGCCGAGCCCAGGCCACGGACGTTCTTCAGCGGTGTATTCAGACGCGACTTCTGCATGATCAGCCTCCCCATCCGTAAGCGGCAATCCATGCAAGTACGGTCAGGACCGTTGCCCCGATCACCACCATGTAGCCACTGCGATATACGGACGCGATCTCGAAGCCCCAGCCCGCATCCCAGTAGAGATGGCGCAGGCCGTTGCAGAGGTGGAAGAACAGCGCCCAGGTGAAGCCCAGCATGACCAGCCGGCCGATGATGCTGCCCGCGATCCCCATGACATAATCGTAATATTCCGGTCCGCTCGCCAATGCGACCAGCCACCAGAGCATCAGGATGAGGCCACCGGCCAGCGCAACACCCGTACCGCGATGCAGGATCGACAGCATGGACGTGAGCTGGGGACGATAGACCTGTAGATGCGGTGACAACGGGCGATTCGTGTTCGCCATGTCTGACCCCCTGCTTGCCTGCCACGGGCTCCGGACAGTGCATGTCCAAGGAAGACCACGTGGGAAAATGATGGCGCGCCGTCCGACCCTCGAACGTGCCGTGCCATCCCCCAATCCTCAGCGTGATCGGCGGGAATCAGATTGATGTTTCCGGCCCCCCGACCGCGCAGGAGATCAGTTTGCGGTTACAGGGGCAGTCCTGTCAAACGAAGCTTCGGCCAACCAAGCACTTGTTGATGGTCATCAATCCTTGATCTTTGACGTCGGGGCGGCGGTACGGGACGGCTTCCGGTTGCCGGTGCGGCGCATTCGGGTTTATATGCGATCCACACGCGCATTTCGTGAATTGGACATTTGCCCATGACGGTCCCGATTGGTGCCTCGCCGCTTGCCGGTCGCCGCGTCCTGCTGATCGTCGGCGGTGGCATTGCCGCCGTGAAGGCGCCGGATCTGATCCGGCGGCTGCGCGAAAGGGGGGCCGCCGTGCGCTGCGTGCTGACCCGGGCAGGCCACGAGTTCACGACCCCGCTGGCGCTGTCGTCGCTGTCGGAGGACCGGGTCTTCACGGACCTGTTCGACCTGACCGATGAATCGGAGATGGGGCATATCCAGCTCTCGCGCCAGGCCGACATCGTTCTCGTCGCCCCGGCGACCGCCAATCTGATGGGCCGCATGGCTGCCGGAATGGCGCCCGATCTGGCGGCGACGCTGCTGCTGGCCACCGACAAGCCGGTCATGCTGGCCCCGGCCATGAACGTGCGCATGTGGCTGCATCCGGCAACGCAGCGCAATCTGGCGGTCCTGCAGGGGGATGGGGTGATGGTGGTCGGCCCGAACGAGGGCAACATGGCCTGCGGCGAGTTCGGACCGGGCCGCATGGCGGAACCGCTGGAGATCGTCGCGGCGCTGGAGGCGCATTTCGGACCGCGCCCGCTTCAGGGCCTGCGTGCCCTGGTCACCTCCGGCCCGACGCATGAACCCATCGATCCCGTCCGCTATATCGCCAACCGATCCTCCGGCAAGCAGGGCCATGCCATTGCCGCGGCCCTGGCAGCGGCGGGGGCGGAGACGGTGCTGGTCAGCGGCCCGACGCACCAGCCTGATCCGGCCGGTGTGGAGATCCGCAGGGTCGAGACCGCGCGGCAGATGCTGGACGCCTGCGAGGCGGCCCTGCCTGCGGACATTGCTGTCTGCGCCGCCGCCGTGGCCGACTGGCGGGTCGCGACGGAGGCGGGGGAGAAACTGAAGAAGGAGAAGGGCAGCGGCCCGCCCAGCCTGGCCTTCGCGGAGAATCCGGACATTCTCGCCACGCTGTCGGGACGGGCGAAGGACCGGCCCGGTCTTGTCATCGGCTTTGCCGCCGAGACCGAGAAGGTCATCGAACATGCGGTCGCCAAGCGGCAGCGCAAGGGCTGTGACTGGATCCTGGCCAATGACGTCAGTCCCGCCACCGGCACCTTCGGCGGTGACAACAACAGCGTCACCCTGATCTCGGGTGGGGAGCCGGATGTCTGGCCGCCCCTCAGCAAGCAGCAGGTGGCGGAACGGCTGGCCCGGCGCATCGCCCGGCATCTGGGGCGCGCATGATCCAGGATGTCTCCATCGAGATCCGGCGGCTGGCGCATGGTGCCGACCTGCCCCTGCCGGCCTATGAAACCGATGGCGCGGCGGGCATGGACCTGCGGGCGGCGCTGACGGACGGCAGTCTGACCCTGGACGCACGGGGCGGGCGGGCGCTGGTGCCGACCGGGATCGCCATCGCGCTGCCTGCGGGGTACGAGGCGCAGGTCCGGCCCCGTTCCGGCATGGCACTGAAGCACGGCGTGACGGTGCTGAACACGCCCGGCACGGTGGATGCGGACTATCGGGGCGAGGTGGGTGTCATCCTGATCAATCACGGGGACGCGCCGTTTCGGATCAGCCATGGCGACAGGATCGCGCAGATGGTGGTGGCCAAGGTCGCGCGCGGCAACTGGCAGGAACGCGACGCGCTGGCGGACACGCAACGCGGTGCGGGCGGCTTTGGTTCGACGGGGGGACGATCCGCATGAGGGATGCACTGCGGCTGCCGAAGAAGACCCTCTATGCCCTGGATGCGGTGGTGGACATTGCCTACAACGCCCGGCCCGACCCGGTGCAGTCGAAGGACATCACCGACCGGCAGGGCATCCCGCCCCGCTATCTGGAGCAGGCGATGCAGCAACTGGTGCGCGCCGGTATCCTGAAGGGGGTGCGCGGGCCGCGCGGCGGCTATACCCTGGCGCGGGAACGGCGGCGCATCAGCGTGGCGGAGATCATCCGCATCATCGCCGCAGAGGATGAGGAACAGGACCAGGGCGGTTCGCCGCTGGGTCAGGAGATCATCCGTCCGTTCTGGAGCGAGATTCAGGACGAGATCATGGAGCGTCTGGAGACCGTGACGCTGGAGGATCTCTGCCGTCGCGCCCAGGACGCGGGCGTTGCGCGCGCCAGCCGTGCATCACGGGACTTCACGATCTGACGGTCAGCCTTATCTGATCAACTGAACAGAAGAGCAATCAACTCCGGGGGAGCAGTACATCATGAGTACGGACCAACGTTTCACCGCCCCGCGCGGTCGCATCTACGAATCCATCACCGACACCATCGGCTCGACCCCGCTGGTCCGCCTGAACCGGATCACCGCTGGCGTCGCCGAGGGCGCGCAGGTGCTCGCCAAGCTGGAGTTCTTCAATCCGCTGTCGTCTGTGAAGGACCGGATCGGCGTCGCCATGATCGAGGCGATGGAGGCCGATGGCACCCTGAAGCCGGGCGGTCAGATCATCGAGCCGACGTCGGGCAATACCGGTATCGCGCTGGCCTTCGTCGCCGCCGCCAAGGGCTATCCGCTGACCCTGGTGATGCCGGAGAGCATGTCGGTCGAGCGTCGGCGGATGCTGAAGCTGCTGGGCGCGACCCTGGAACTCACCCCGCCGGAGAAGGGCATGCCCGGAGCCATTGCCAAGGCCAAGGAGATGGTGGAGGCAACGCCCGGCGCGGTGATGCCGCAGCAGTTCGCCAACCCGGCCAATCCCGCGATCCATGTCGCCACGACGGCGGAGGAGATCTGGGCCGACACAGCGGGCAATGTGGACGTGGTGATTTCCGGCGTCGGGACCGGCGGCACGGCCACCGGCATCGGTCGCGTGCTGAAGCAGCGCAATCCGGCCATGAAGCTGGTGGTGGTGGAGCCGGAGGACAGCCCGGTACTGTCCGGCGGCAATCCCGGCCCGCACAAGATCCAGGGTATCGGCGCCGGTTTCGTGCCGGAGAACCTCGATACCGCGCTGGTGGACGAGGTGCTGACCATCGGCAATGAAACCGCGTTCGAGACCGCCCGCCGTCTGGCGCGGGAGGAAGGCATTCCCGTCGGCATCTCCTCCGGTGCCGCCGTCGCGGCGGCGCTGGAAGTGGCGCAGCGGGCCGACATGGCGGGCAAGGTGATTGTCGTGATCCTGCCGTCCTTCGCCGAGCGCTATCTCTCGACAGCACTGTTCGACGGGCTGTGAGATTGCGCAACCGGACGGCAACGGCATGAACGCCACGAACGACAGCGCGGAAGATGCCTACTGGCAGGTCATCACCCTGACCGACCTGCCGACGATGCAGGCGGTGGAGGCGGCGCTGGGCGACCTGCCGCTCTCCACTTCCGTCTTCAAGTCAGAGGACGGACGCTGGCGGGTGACCGCGATCGTCGATCATGAACCCGACCTCGCCCACTGGCCCGTGCCGGGGGAGAGCGAGGTCGCACCGCTGGAGATGCGCGACTGGGTGGCCGAGTCGCAGGCGGCGCTGCCCGCGCTCGACATCGGTCGGTTCCGGGTCCGTGGCGGCTGGGACACCCCGGCCATCACCGGGCGCATCGATCTGGTGATCGAGGCCGGACAGGCCTTTGGCACCGGACGGCACGAGAGCACCGAAGGCTGCATGATCCTGCTGCAGCAGCTCGCCCGGCAACGGCGCATCCGCCGCGTCCTGGATGTGGGCACGGGGGCCGGAATCCTGGCCATCGCCGCGGCCCGGCTGACCGGGGCGCAGGGCGTCGGCACCGACATTGATGCGGTCTCGGTGACCGTTGCCATCGAGAATGCGGAGCTGAATGATGCGAAGCATCTGACGCGGTTCGCCGTTGCCGACGGCACCCGTCACCGGCTGGTGCGTGACGGCGGTCCCTACGATCTGGTCTTCGCCAATATCCTCGCCCGGCCCCTGGCCAGCATGTCGCGCATGATCGCGGGCCATGTGGCACCGGGGGGTGATCTGATCCTGGCGGGTATCCTGACCCGGCAGGTGCCGATGGTGCTGACGCGCTATTGTCGGCTCGGCCTGAAACTGGTGACGCATCACAGGCAGAACGAATGGTCGGTGCTGCGGTTGCGGCGGCCCTCGGGTCGGGTAGGGTAGCAGGCAGATTTCCGATGTGACGGCTGCACCGGCCGACGCCCTTGCCATAGCTGGAGTACAGACGTGTCTGATCGCGTGAACCGCCTGCGGGCGGAGATGCAGGCCACCGGGATCCATGGGTTCCTGGTCCCGCGCAATGACGAGCATTTTGGCGAGTGGGTGCCCGCGAATGCGGAGCGGCTGGCCTGGCTGACCGGCTTCACCGGGTCCGCCGGCCTGGCCATCGTGCTGGCAGAACGCGCCGCCATGTTCGTGGACGGCCGGTACACGCTGGCTGTTCGCGACCAGGTGGATCTGGACATCTTCGATATCCGCCATGTCACCGAGGAGCCGGCAAGCGACTGGCTGCGGGACGTGCTGAAGCCCGGGCAGCGACTGGGTTTCGACCCCTGGCTGCATACGGCGGCGGGCCTGGCGGCAATCGGCAAGGCCGTGGATGCGGCGGGCGCGGAGCTGGTGCCGGTCGCCCGCAATCCCGTCGATCTGATCTGGCAGGACCGGCCCGCGCCGCCGATGGCACCGGTCGTGCCGCATGATCTGGAACGCGCAGGCGAGACGGCGGAGGCCAAGCGCCAGCGCATCGCGGAGATCGTGAAGCAGCAGGGCGCGGACGCCGCCGTGCTCACCCTGCCGGAGTCCATTGCCTGGCTGCTGAACATCCGGGGTGGCGACGTACCCCGCACGCCGCTGCCGCTGGGCTTTGCGGTGCTGCATGGCGATGCGCGCGTCAACCTGTTCATGGACCCGCAGAAGATCACCGACGCGGCCCGCACGCACATGGGCAATGCCGTTTCCATCGCCCCGAAGGCCGCCTTTGCCGATGGTCTGACGGCGTTGGCGGGCAAGCATGTGCTGGTGGACCGGCCCAGCGCCGTGAAGGCGGTGACGGAGCGATTGCGCGACGTGGGCGCGGAGGTGGTGCTGGGCGAGGACCCGACCATGCTGCCCAAGGCCTGCAAGAATCCGGTGGAGGTGCAGGGCAGCCGCGACGCCCATGTCCGTGACGGGGCGGCGGTCGTGCGTTTCCTCGCCTGGCTGGACGCCCATGCAGGCGACGGGTCGGTGGACGAGATCACGGCAGCGGAAACGCTGGAGGGCTTTCGCCGCCGGAATGACCTGATCCGCGACCTGTCCTTCGACACCATTTCCGGCTCCGGACCCAACGGGGCTATCGTGCATTACCGCGTGACACCGGAGACCAACCGGCAGCTTCAGCCGGGGGAGCTGTTCCTGGTGGATTCCGGGGCGCAGTATCTCGACGGCACCACCGACATCACCCGCACCATCGCCATCGGCGATCCCAGCCCGGAGATGCGGGACCGTTTCACCCGCGTGCTGCAGGGCCATGTGGCGCTGGCCATGGCACGGTTTCCGGCGGGCACGACGGGCAGCCAGCTTGATCCCATGGCCCGCGCGCCGCTGTGGCAGGCGGGGCTGGACTTCGACCATGGTACCGGCCACGGCGTCGGCAGCTACCTGAGTGTGCATGAGGGGCCGCATCGGATTTCCAAGGTCCACAGTGCGGTGGCCCTGCAGCCCGGCATGATCGTCTCCAACGAGCCCGGCTACTACAAGGCCGGGGCCTATGGCATCCGCATCGAGAATCTGGTGACCGTCGTGGCGACGGTGATCGAGGGCGGGGAGCGGCCGACACTGGAATTCGAGACCCTGACACTGGCCCCCATCGACCGCCGTCTGATCGTCACCGGGATGCTGACGGCGGCGGAACGGGGCTGGATCGACCGCTATCACGCCCGTGTGGCAGAAACCCTGACGCCGCTGCTGGATGCGGAGACGGCGGGCTGGCTGGCGGCGGCGACGCAGCCCCTGCCGGGATGAAACATGTCGCTGCACCGGCCTTCGGGGTCTATGTCCACTGGCCGTTCTGTGTCTCCAAATGCCCCTATTGCGACTTCAACAGCCATGTCCGTGAAACCGTCGATCAGGACCGCTGGCGTGCGGCGCTGCTGGCGGAGATCCGGGCCTGGGCGGAGCGTGTCCCGAAACAGGCCGTGGACACGGTCTTCCTGGGGGGCGGCACCCCGTCGCTGATGCCGCCTGCCACCGTCGCCGCCGTGCTGGCGCAGATCGATGACAGCTTCGGCCTCGCGGCGGATGTCGAGATCACGCTGGAGGCCAATCCGTCCTCCATCGAGGTCGGGCGGTTCCGGGATTTCCGCAGCGCGGGCGTCAACCGGGTCAGCCTGGGGGTGCAGAGCCTTGACGACAGGGCGCTTCGGTTTCTGGGGCGCGCGCATGATGCGGAGGCCGCGAAACGCGGTATCGCCGTGGCGGCTTCCGCCTTCGACCGTTTCTCCTTCGACCTGATCTATGCCCTGCCCGACCAGACGGAGGCCGAGTGGCGGGCGATGCTGGCCGCGGCGCTGGATCTGGCCGGGGATCACCTGTCGCTCTACCAGTTGACCATCGAGCCCAATACCGGCTTCGCGGGGCAGGTGAAGCGCGGTGTCTTCGATCCGATGGACGACGACCGGGCGGCGGACCTGTTCGAGCTGACGGCCGGGATCACGGCGGATGCCGGTCTGCCCGCCTACGAAACATCGAACCACGCCCGCCCCGGCGGGGAATGCCGCCACAATCTGCTCTACTGGCAATATGGCTCCTGGATCGGTGTCGGCCCCGGCGCGCACGGGCGACCGGTGTCTCAGGATGGCCAGCGCCATGCGACCGCCAACCACCGCAAGCCGGAGGCCTGGCTGGAAGCGGTGGAGGCAGGTGGCACCGCCCTCGCGGAGGCGCGCGCCCTCCCGACGGAGGAACAGGCCGAGGAAGCCCTGATGATGGGCCTGCGGCTGGCGGACGGCATTGCCGGCGACATGTTTCAGGCCCGCACCGGCGGCCAGTCCCTCGACCGCCTGCTGGACCCGACCGCCGCGCACCGGCTGACCGAGGACGGCCTGATCGAAACCATCAATGGCACGCTGCGCGTCCACCCCCGGGGCCGCCTGCTGCTGAACAGCATCACCGGCGCCCTGCTGGGCGGGTGATGTTCCGGAAGCCGCCTACATTGCAATTGCCTTGCCAGGGACCAGATTGGTAGAATTCTGTTCTGGATGGTAGAAACGGGCCTGGACCATGCTGAATATCAAGAACGAGGAAGTCTTCCGACTGGCAACGGAACTGTCCGCACTTACAGGTGACAGCAAGACCCGCGTCGTGCTTGACGCCTTGCGTCAAAGGCTTCGCGAGGTTCGAAGAACACAGGACAGGCAGGCCCTGTCCAACGCTCTGATGCAGATCGGAGCGGAGTGCGCCGGACACGTCCGCGGGCATGCCGTATCCGGCGATCACGACGAGCTTTATGGCGAGGACGGCCTGCCGGAATGATCGTCGATGCCTCCGCCATTCTTGCGATCCTGTTCCAGGAACCGGAAGCACAACTGTTTGCCGATGCAATAGCCGGAACGGCTGAAGTCGGCATATCGGCCGTGAACCACGTCGAGGCAGCGGTGCGGATCGACAATGTCGGCGATGAGTTGGCGGTGCGAAGCTTCGACCGTTTCATTGAACTGGCCCAGATCGACATCATGCCAGTGACTGCGGTCCAGGCACAGATGGCACGCGAAGCCTATCGCCGTTTCGGTCGCGGCAACCATCGGGCCAGCCTCAATTTCGGCGACTGTCTTGCCTATGCCCTGGCGGTCGATACGGGCCGGGCTCTGCTGTTCAAGGGCAATGACTTCATCCACACCGACGTGGAGTCAGCTGTCACCCTGCCTTCGCCAACATCGCCCTGAGTTCGTATTTCAGCACCTTGCCCAGCGCGTTGCGGGGCAGGGCGTCGATGGGGATGACGTCCTTCGGGTGCTTGTAGCGGGCGAGGCGGTTGTGGAACAGGGCGAGCAGGGCCGGGGCATCAAGGGTCTGCCCCTCCCGCGGGACGGCGAAGATCACGGGGACTTCGCCCCAGCGCGGATCGGGGCGGCCCACGACGGCGAACTCGGCCAGGTCGGCGTGTGCCGCCAGCACCTGTTCCAGTTCGGCGGGGTAGATATTCTCCCCACCCGAAATCACCACGTCCTTGGCCCGGTCCTCGATGCGGTAGAAGCCGTCCGTATCGCGGCGGCCGATGTCGCCCATGCGGAACCAGCCGCCCTCGACGAAGGCCTCCGCCGTCGCGTCCGGGTTCTGCCAGTAGCCGGAGAAGACGCTGGGGCCGCGCACCAGGATCTCCCCGGCATCTCCCTCCGCCACGTCGCGCCCGTCATTGTCCACGACGCGCACCTGCACATGCACTGCCGGTCGCCCGCAGGAGCCGACATGGTCCAGCGCATCCTGTCCGCGCAGCACGATGGCCAGCGGTGAGGTCTCGGTGGAGCCGTAGATCTGGCCAATCGGCACCCCGCGCGCGTGAAACCGCTCGATCAGTGCCGTGGGCACCGTGGTCGATCCGGCCATCACCAGTCGCAGCGATGACAGGTCGGTGGTGGCCCAGCCCGGGTGATCGGTCAGGGCCTGCATCATCGCGGGCACGGCCAGCGCCAGTGTCGGGCGCAGCCGGTCGATGGCGCCCAGCGTCATCGCAGGGTCGAAACGCGGCTGCAGATAGACCGTCGCCCCGGCATGAAACGCGGGCGTGGTCTGGTTGTTCAGCCCGCCGACGTGGAACAGCGGCAGGTTGGTCAGGACCAGATCGCTGCTGACCATGTCATGCGCATGGGTCGCGTTGACCGCGTTCCAGAAGACATTGCCCTGGGTCAGCACCGCGCCCTTCGGGCGGCCCGTGGTGCCGGAGGTATAGACCAGCAGCACCGGTGTTTCATGGCTGGCCTCCGGCGCGATGGCGGCACCCGATGCGGCCGCCGCCAGATGGTCACTCCAGGCACTCCACCGCCCCTCCGCCGGGCCGAGGGAAACATGTTTCAGGCCGGGCAATGTGTCGGGAATGGCGTCGGCGTGGGGAATGAAACCGGGATCGGCGAACAGCACGCCGGCACCGCTGTCGGCAAGCTGAAACCCGTGTTCGGGCGGGGCCAGCCGCCAGTTCAGCGTGACCAGGCTGACACCCGCCCGGGCGCAGGCGAAGAACAGCACCAGTTCCGCGACGGAGTTCTCGCCCAGATGCGCCACACGGTCCCCGGCCCTGACCCCCAGTTCGTGCCGCAACGCCCGCGCCGCCCGGTCGATGGCCGCGGCGAAGCCGGCATAGGTCAGTGTCTCATCGTCGGTGATGATGGCGGGCTTGTCCGGTGCCTGTCCGGCCCAGCCCTCGATCCAGTGCGCCAGATCCATTTGATCGCCCTACAGGTGCATACCGCCGTCGATCACCATGGCCTGTCCGGTGACGTACTGGCTCTCGTCGGCGGCCAGATAGGTGGCCAGTGACGCGATCTCGTCGGCGCGGGCGAGGCGACCCATCTTCTGGCGCGACACGAAGTCCTTGCGCGCCTGGACGGGGTCATCGAACGCATTGATGCGGTCATCCAGCGACGGGGTCTGCACGGTGGCCGGGCAGATGGCGTTGCAGCGGATGCCGTCACCGATGTAGTCCGCCGCCACCGACTTGGTGAAACCGATCACCGCGCCCTTGGTGGCGCCATAGGCGCAGCGGTTGACCACCCCCATCTCCGAACTGACGACGGAGGCCATGTTGATGATGGAGCCGCCGCCGTTCGCCAGCATCGCCGGCATGAAGGCCTGGGTCACCACGAACAGCGACCGGCAGTTCAGCTCGAAACTGAAGTCCCAACCCTTCATCGTGGTGTCCAGCAGGGATCCGTGATCGACATAGCCGGCGCAGTTGAACAGCACGTCCACCGCCCCGACCTTCGCCGCCATAGCCGCCACGGCGGCCTGGTCGGTGACGTCCAGCGGGTGGGTCTCGACCCCGGGCAGGCCATCGAGTTCCGCCAGCTTCTCCGCGTTCAGATCCGTCGCGATGATGGTCGCGCCCTCGGCCGACCAGGCCTCCACCGTTGCCCGGCCGATACCCTGTGCCGCTGCGGTGACGAAGCACTTCTTGCCCTGCAGACGTCCAGCCATTCCGTTTCCCCCGTTTCGTTTCGCTTGTTCTTCCCTGGCCGTTCAGGTGGCCAGGTGGTCTCCCACCGGCTCACCCAGAGCCAGATGATGTATCGCACCGCCCACCACTTCGCCATCGACCGGCACGGCTTTCCGGTCGGGGAAACAGCCTGCGATCAGGTCAAAGGCCTCCGCATCGCGCGGGTCATCGAAGCGGGGGATCAGCACCGCCCCATTGGCGAGATAGAAGCCGCAATAGGTCATGGACGCGGGGCCGATGGCCTCCGGCACCGGCACTTCCAGCATCTCGATGGGCCGGTCGAAGGGATCCGTGGCCGCGCGCAGCCGCTGCACATTGTCCTGCATGGCGCGGAAATCGGGATGCTCCGGGTCGGCGGGCGAATGCAGCAGGACCTTGCCGGGCGCAATGAAGCGGCAGAAGCGGCCGACGTGGCCGCCGCCGCCGACCAGGCCGCTGATGCCTTCGCCGAGCCAGATCACGCGGACGATGCCGAAGAAGTTCATCAGGATCTCTTCGATGTCGCGCCGCCCCACCAGCGGATTGCGGTTCGGGCTCATCAGGGTCTGCTCGCTGACCAGCGCCGTTCCCAGACCGTCGGTCTGCACGGCACCGCCCTCCAGAACGATGGGGCCGCGGTAATAGGGTACCTGCATCAGACGCACCAGTTCCTCGGCAAAGCCGTGGTCTTCCTCATGCACGATGTGGCGCCCGCCCCAGCCATTGAACTTCCACGCCACGCCCTTGGTCCGCGCCTGCTCGTTCACCAGGAACGTCGGTGCCAGATCCCTTATCCAGCCGTGGGCGACGTCATGCGGCACCAGTTCGACCTTCGGGCCGAGGGTCAGGGCGGTTTCCTTCATGTCCGGCTCCGGCACGATCATCCGCACCGGCTCGAAGGCGGCAATCGTGCGGGCGATCTGGGCGAAGGCGACGCGGCTTTCCAGCAGCCCGGCCGGCATCTCCGTCGGGTCTGTCGGCCAGGCCATCCAGGTACGCGTATGTGCCGCCCAGTCGGGGACCGGGAAGTAGCCTTCGAAGGAGGGGTTTTCTTCATCCATGGCCGAAGCCTATTGCATTTTCACCGGAAGGAAAGCCGGGAGTCCGGAGTCTGTTCTCCCCGTTCCTCTCCCCTACCCGGTCCCCCACGGTAGTATCCTTGATGGGTGGCCGGGTGGGGGAGAGGGACGGAAAAGGCAGCAAACAGACTCCTCCTCAGCCCTGGGCGTGGAAGGTCCTGCCCAGGCTGCCCGGCGCGCGCAGCATGGCCCGTGTCGGGCTGGCGGAGATGGCGACCAGTACCGCGATGGTCACCAGATAGGGCAGCATCGACAGGTACTGCGACGGGATCGCGATCCCCAGACCCTGCACGTGCAGCTGCAGGATGGTGACGCCGCCGAACAGGTAGGCCCCCAGCAGTGCCCGGTTCGTCCGCCAGCCCGCGAAGACCACGATGGCCAGCGCGATCCAGCCGCGGCCCGCCGTCATCTCCTCCGACCACAGCGGTGTCCGCGCGATGGAGAGATAGGCACCGCCCAGTCCGGCCAGCGCACCCCCCCAGGCCAGCGCAAGCAGCCGGATCAGCACCACCGGATGCCCGATGGCGTGGGCGGCGTCATGGTTCTCCCCCACCGCCTTCAGGATCAGTCCGGCGCGTGTGCGGGTCAGGAACCAGCCGGTCAGCACCAGCAGCAGGATGGACAGGTAGAACATGGGCTCATGACGGAACAGCAATGGTCCGAAGAAGGGAATGTCGGTCAGCACCGGGATCTCGATGCGGGCCAGCGCGGGTATGGAGAGTCCCGAATAGCCACTGCCGAGCAATGCCGACAGGCCCAGCCCGAAGATGGTCAGCGCCAGGCCGGAGGCGACCTGATTTGCCAGCAGGACCTGCGTCATCAGCCCGAACAGCAGCGCCATGGCCGCGCCGGCAATCGCCGCACCCACGATACCGGCCAGATGCGATCCGCTCTCCGCGGTGACGATGAATCCGGCGACGGCGCCGATCACCATCATCCCCTCCACACCGAGGTTCAGCACCCCCGCACGCTCCACCACCAGTTCCCCCGTGGCGGCGAACAGCAGCGGTGTCGCGGCGAGCATCATGCCGAGGATGATGTTGATGGCCAGTTCCATCAGGCGACCTCCCGCACCCGCCTGCGCAGGCGAAAGCGATAGGTGGACAGGACATCCATGCCGAGCAGGAAGAACAGCAGTAGTCCCTGGAACACGGCGGTGACGGCGTTGGGCAGTTGCATGGTGATCTCTGCGGCCTCGCCCCCCAGATAGGTCACCGCCATGACGAATCCGGCGATGATGATACCCAGCGGATTGAGACGCCCCAGGAAGGCAACGATGATCGCGGTGAAGCCATAGCCGACCGGCAGGCTGGGAACCAGTTGTCCCACCGGCCCCGTTGCCTCGAACAGTCCGGCCAGTCCGGCCAGCCCGCCGGAGACCAGCAGGCAGAACCAGATCACCCGCGCCTCGACAAATCCGGCGAAGCGGGCGGCGCGCGGGGCCTCCCCCAGCAGCCGGATCTGGAAGCCGACGACATGGCGACCCAGCAGCAGCCAGGCCACGAACGCGGCCACCAGCGCCGCGAAGAAGCCGATGTGCGCCCGCGTGCCCTCCATCAGCAGCGGCATGGCGGCGGAGCCTTCGAACAGGCGGCTTTCGGGGAAGTTGAAACCGTCCGGATCCCTCAGCGGTCCGGTGACCAGCGCCGAGAGCAGCAGGGTCGCGACATAGACCAGCATCAGGCTGACCAGGATCTCGTTGGCCCCGAAGCGGGTGCGCAGGAAGGCCGGAATGGCGGCCCAGGCCATGCCGGCGGCACAGCCGGTGATCCACATCAGCGGCATCAGCCAGAGGCCGTCGGTGCCGTGAAAGGCCAGACCGACCGCGCCCCCCGCCAGCGCGCCGATGGTGAACTGCCCCTCCGCGCCGATGTTCCAGATTCCGGCACGGAACCCGAGCGAGAGACCGATGGCGATCAGGATCAGCGGCGTCGCCTTCACCAGCAGTTCGGAAAGGTTGTAGAGGTCGGAGAAGGGGCTGACGAAGATCACTGCCACGGTCTGCAGCGGGTCCTTGCCGAGCATCGCGAACAGCACCATGCCGACCAGGATCGTCAGGACCAGGGCCAGCACCGGCGTCAGCCAGAGCATGATGCGGGACGTCTCGGGCCGCCGCTCCAGCCGGATCATGCGGCGTCGTCCTGCTGTTCGCGCGCCGCGCCGCCCATCAGGATGCCGATCTCTGCCACTGTCACGTCGGCGCTGGCGCGGGGGGCGGAAAGGGTGCCGCCGGCCAGGACGGCAAAGCGGTCACAGATCGACAGCAACTCGTCCAGGTCCTGGCTGATGATCAGGATGGCGGCTCCGGCGCGGGCAAGCTGGTCCAGGGCCGTGTGGATCTCGGCCGCCGATTTCGCATCGACACCCCAGGTCGGTTGCGCGGCGATCAGCACGGTCGGTCCCTGCAGGATCTCCCGTCCGATGACGAACTTCTGCAGGTTGCCGCCGGACAGGCTGCCGGCCTGGCGGGTCACTGCCGTGGTGGCAACGTTGAAGGCACTCACGATCTCCGCCGCGAAACGCTTCGCGGCACCGAAGTCCAGGACGCCCCGGCGCTCCAGGTTGCGTCGTCCCCGGGCCGAAATCAGGGTGTTCTCGGTCAGGCTCATGGCGGCGGCGGCCCCGTGACCCAGCCGTTCCTCCGGCACGAAGGCCATGCCCATGGCGCGGCGACGTGTCGGGCCCAGGGTGCCGACCGGCGCGCCATCCAGGCTGACCGCATCCGGGGTCGCGCTGCGCCGTTCCCCGATCAGCGCGGCCATCAGTTCGTCCTGGCCGTTGCCCGCCACCCCGGCGATGCCGATGATCTCCCCCGCCCGCACGTCCAGCGAGATGTCCTTCAGGTCCACACCGAACTCTGTCGCTGCCGGCAGGGTCAGGTGATCGATCGACAGCCGTACCGCCCCCGGTTCCTGCACCTTGCGGATATGGCGGCGGACCGCGTTGCCGATCATCATCTCGGCCAGCGATTCAGGTGTCTCCGCCCCCGGGTCGCAGGTGCCGACCACCCTGCCGCGCCGCAGGATCGTGGCGTGGCTGCAGAGATTCCGGATCTCCCGCAGCTTGTGGGAGATGTAGAGGATGGAACGGCCCTCGTCGCGCAGCTTGCGCAGGACCGTGAACAGCCGCCCGACCTCCCCCGGGGTCAGGACCGACGTCGGCTCGTCCATGATGATCAGCCGCGGCGACTGCAGCAGGCAGCGCACGATCTCCACCCGCTGGCGTTCCCCGACCGACAGCTGGTCCACCCGGCTGAAGGGGTCGAGCACCAGACCGTAGGAGGCCGAGACATCGCGGATCCGGTCCGGCAGATCCGACCCGGCCAGATCGGCAGGCAGGGCGACGGCGATGTTCTCCGCCACCGTCATCGCTTCGAACAGGGAGAAATGCTGGAACACCATGCCGACACCGGTGGCCCGCGCCGCAGCCGGGTTGGCGGGGGCATAGGGTCGACCGTCGAACCGCATGCGCCCGCTGTCGGGGCGCAGCGCGCCATAGATCATCTTCACCAGCGTCGACTTGCCCGCACCATTCTCCCCCAGCAGGGCGTGAATCGTGCCCGGCCCGACGGTCAGGTCGATCCTGTTGTTGGCCACGATCCCGGGAAATGAACGGGTCAGGCTGTCGAGTTGCAGAAGCGGGGTCGTGGTCATGGGTTCCAAGCAATACACGCGGATCGGAACCGATGCCATACCGGTGCTGCCAAACCGGATCGAATGCCGGTATGCTCCCGCCCGGTTTGCACATGGGGAGCACTGACATGACCGACACACCCGCCTTCGAACTGCAGCACTGCCTGATGCCGGCTGAACAGATCCTGCCGATGCTGGAGGGCAAGCGGGAACGCAGCAAGGGCCGTGTCATGGACCCCAAGGCGCAGGTGGTGGCGGAATTCTCCCGCTCCGTCCGCGTGCCCGGCTATTTCCCGCCGCTGCCGGAACTGCGCCAGCAGATCCGCACGCTGGTGCAGCTGCTCGACACGCCCGCGCCGGAACTGAAGCGGATCGAGGACATTCAGGTGCCGGGGGCCGAGGGGCCGGTGAATGCGCGCGTCTATGCCGACAGGGACGGGCCGCTGCCGGTGCTGGCCTTCTTCCATGGCGGCGGCTGGGTCCAGGGTGACCTGGAATCGCACCATGGTCTCTGTGCCCATTTCGCCAGATGGTCCGGGGCGATGGTGGTGGCCATCGACTACCGGCTGGCGCCGGAGACGAAGTTTCCCGGTGGCCTGAACGACTGCATCGCCGCATATGGCTGGCTGCGCGAGCATGCGGCGGAGATCGGTGGCGATCCGGCACGGGTGGCTGTCGGCGGTGACTCGGCGGGGGGCAATCTCTCGATTGCGGTCAGCCAGCAGGCCGCAGCCGCGGGACAGCCGGTGCCGGACTTCCAGTGGCTGATCTATCCGGCCACCGATTTTGCCATGACCGCCGCCTCCCATGATGAATTCGTCGAGGGCGCGATCATCCCGCGCGACCGGGTGATCTGGTACCGCGACCAGTATCTGACGCAGGAATCGGACGGGAAGGACGTGCGCGCCTCCCCCCTGCTGGCCGACAGTCTGGAAGGCCAGCCGCCGGCACTGATCCAGACCGCCGGGTTCGATCCGCTGCGCGACGAGGCGCTGGACTACGCCAACCGCCTGCGCGATGCCGGGGTCCATACCACGCACCACGAATATCCGGGCCAGATCCATGGCTTCATGATGCTGACCAAGGCGATCCCGGAGGGGCTGGAAGCCATCCGCGAAGGTGCGGACTACGCCCGGCGTCACTGGGGCCTCTGAACAGGCGACCGGTCTCAGGTGCCCGTGAGTGCCTCGATGATGCGGAACTTCTGCACCTTGCCCATGGGGTTGCGGGGCAGTTCAGCCGTCACGATGACCCGGCGCGGCACCTTGTAGCCCGCCAGCCGTTCGCGGCAGAACTTCTCCACCGCGTCCGGCTGCAGCTCCGGGTCGCGGCTGACGATCATGGCGGTGACCAGTTCGCCCCAGCGGTCATCGGGCAGGCCGACCACCGCCGCCTCGATGATGTCGGGGTGTTCGTGCAGGATGCGCTCCACCTCCGCGGTATAGATGTTCTCCCCGCCGGAGATGATCATGTCCTTCTTCCGGTCCACGATGCAGAGCCGCCCGTCCGGCTGCCAGATGCCGACATCGCCGGACATGACATAGCCCTGCGCGTGGCCCTCCGGGCGGTGCCATGCGGCCTCCGTCGCGTCGTCGCGTCCGAGGTAGCCGGAGAAATGGGTCAGCGCCTTGACGCCGACTTCCCCCGGTTCGCCCACCGGGCAGGGTTGTCCCGCCTCGTCGAATACCGCGACCTCGTTGCCGAAGGTGGGCCAGCCGACCGAATGGGCCAGCAGGGTCTCCCGGTCCTTGACCTCGAAGGTGACCCAGCCCCCCTCCGTCCAGCCATAGGCCTCCGCGATCTGGGCGTTGGGGAACATCTCCAGGCACTGCTTTGTCAGGGACAGCGGTCCCGGCGCGCCGGAGGAGATCATGAAGCGGAAGGCACTGATCGGCGGACAGTCCTGCCTGCGCCATTCCTCCGCGATCATCGTGGTCATGGAGGGGACGAGGAAGGCGAAGGTGCTCCGCTTCGCCAGCTCTTCCATGGCCAGCGGCGCCTCGAAGCTCTGCATGATGCGGATGCGGGCACCGATGGCCAGCGCCGCGAAGGACAGCCCGGCATAGGACAGGTGAAACAGCGGCCCCGGCACCAGCATCACGTCGCGGGCGGTCAGGCCGAACTCCCAGCCCCAGCGCATGCAGGATGTCAGGTAGTGGTCGTTGGAATAGAGCGCACCCTTCGGGAAACCCGTGGTGCCGGAGGTATAGCCGACCACCGCATGTTCCGCGCCGCGCCCTGATTCGCCGAACACCAGCGGACCGGACCGGTCCGGCGTATCGATGCTGTCGGCATCGATCACGGTGGCACCGGTGGCAGCCGCGAGGGTCCGCGCCGCCTCCATGTAGGGTTCGGCGGCAAGGATCAGCTTGGCGTCCGAATCCTCGATCACGAACTGCATCTCCGGCGGGGCCATGCGGCTGTTCACCGGCACCGCCCCGGCCTCGGCCCACTGACAGGCCATGTAGGCCAGCACGTGATCCGACGCGTTGGGCAGCAGGATGCCGACCATCCGGCCGTGCCGTCCGGCGCCCACCCCGGCGATCGCGTCGGCCAGCGCCAGGATGCGGTCCCGGACCTGGCCGTAGGTGAGCGTCGGGCCGCCCTGCAGCACCTCGATGGCGATGCGGTCGGGGTGATTGATGCAGCGGTTGAGGATGGTCTCGGCAAGGGTCAGGCGCATGGCGATCAGCTCCGTGTCACGATCATGGAGGCATTCTGCCCCCCGAAGCCGAAGGAATTGACCTGCACCACATCGAAATCCAGGTCCTTCGGACGGCCCGTGACGATCTCGAACTCGGCGGCAGGATCGGGGTCCGTGGTATTGGCGGTATGGGCGAAGCGGCCATCGGCCATGCCCAGCAGCCCCTCGATCAGGGCCATGCCGCCCGATGAGGCCCCGGAATGGCCGGTGTGGCCCTTCAGCCCGGTGACCGGCAGCGGTGCCGCCCGACCGGAGGCCTTGCCGTGCACCAGGTTGATCGCATTGATCTCCGCCGTGTCGCCCTTCGGTGTGGCCGTCGCATGGGCGAACAGGCCACCGACATCGGTCGGGCCGATTCCGGCGCTGCGCAGGGCCTTCTGCATGGCGCGGGCCTCCCATTCCCCGCTCGGGTCGGGGGAGGAGGGGTGATAGCTGTCGGCCAGCGAGCCATAGCCGCGCAGGTAGCCAAGTATCCTGGCACCTCGGGCCTTCGCATGGCTTTCCCGTTCCAGCACGATCATTGCCGAGCCTTCGCCGACCACGATGCCGGAGCGGTTGACGTCGAAGGGCAGCATGGCACGCTTCGGGTCCTCGATCGGTCCCTCCATGCCATAGGCGCCGCCGGCGTAGTACATGGCCGGCACGAAATCGCCGTCCTGGGTGCCGTCGGACAGGGCCAGCCCGCCCTCCGTGCCGCCCGCGACGATCACATCGGCCTCGCCTGCGCGGATCAGGTTCGCCGCCGTGCCGATGGCATCCAGCGAACTGGCGCAGGCGGTGGTCACGGTCAGATTGGGGCCGTGCAGCCTGTAATGCAGCGCCACCTGCGCCGCCGCCATGTTGGCCCAGACCTGAAGCTGGGTCTTGCGCGGCACCGCCGTCGGTCCCTGGGTATCCAGCATGTACTGCGCCTTCTGGAACGCACGGACGCCACCGCCGGAGGTGCCATGGACGACACCCGTCCGTTCCGCGTCGAAGCCGCCGCCATCCAGTCCCGCCTGCTGCATTGCCTGGCGTGCGGCGGCTATGGCGAACTGGGCGAACATGTCGGAGCCTTCGGCGACCTTCGGCGACATCCAGTCGTCCGGGTCGAAGTCGGTGACCACGCCCCAGAAGATCTTGCGCGGATCCCGCGCCGGATCATACCAGGGGGCCACGCCGATACCCGTAGCCCCGGCCATGACGTTGGTGTGGAACTTCGGCACATTGCTGCCGAGGGACGAGACGACACCGGTGCCGGTGATCGCGATTGCTTCCATGGTAGTCCTCCCCTTGAGCCAATGCTAAACCGCAACCGGACGCGCGTGAACCGGCAGATGGAGACGCGCATGGCTCATGTGCAGGAGAGTTCGGGATGGCCACCCTGGTGCTTGGCAATCGGATCTATTCGTCCTGGTCATTGCGCGGCTGGCTGCTGGTCCGCCAGGCGGGACTGGCTGTGGAGGAGATCGTCATCCCCCTGCGCACACCTGACACGGCTGCCGCGATCGGGAAGCATTCACCCTCCGGCAAGGTGCCGACGCTGGTGGTGGACGGTCTGACCGTCTGGGACAGTCTGGCGATTGCGGAATATTGCGCGGAGCAGGCACCGGATGCCGGTCTCTGGCCCGCCGATGCGGCGGCCCGCGCGGTGGCGCGGTCGGTTTCGGCGGAAATGCATGCCGGATTCCAGGCCCTGCGCGGGGCCTGGCCGATGAACCTGAAACGCAAGGGGCCGGCACTGGCGCCTGACGCCGCCGTCGCCGCGGACATCGCCCGGATCAGCGCCATCTGGGCCGACTGCCGGGCGCGTTTCGGCGCGAAAGGGTCCGGGGACGACGGACCGTTCCTGTTCGGTGACTGGTGCGCTGCGGACGCCATGTATGCGCCCGTGGTCAGCCGCTTCGTCAGCTATGGCGCACCGCTGGATCCGCAGGCGACAGCCTATTGCGCCGCCGTGATGAACCATCCGCTGATGCGTGAATGGTCCGAACGCGCGGCCAGCGAGACCTGGGCGATCAGCGACATCGACGCGCTCTGACGCGAGTGGGGTGGGGTGCCGCACATCCGGCGGCACCCGTTCCCTGCAGCCTACTTGTGGGTGAACTTCGGCTTCCGCTTCTCGGCGAAGGCGGCCATGCCCTCGCTCTGGTCGTCGGTGGCGAAGAGGGAGTGGAACAGGCGACGTTCGAACATCACGCCTTCGCGCATCATGCTCTCGTAGGCCTTGTTCACCGCTTCCTTGGCCATCATGACGGACGGGCGGGACAGTTCGGCGATGCGGGTGGCGACCTTCAGCGCCTCCTCCACCAGATCGTCGGAGGGGATGATGCGGCTCACCAGGCCGGAACGCTCGGCCTCCTCGGCGTCCATCATGCGCGCGGTCAGCACCATCTCCATGGCCTTCGACTTGCCGACGAAGCGGGTCAGGCGCTGGGTGCCGCCGGAGCCGGGGATGACACCCAGGTTGATCTCCGGCTGGCCGAACTTGGCACCGTCGCCGGCCAGGATGAAGTCGCACATCATCGCCAGTTCGCAGCCGCCGCCGAGTGCGTAGCCGTTCACTGCCGCGATGACCGGCTTGCGGCAGCGGGTGACACGCTCCCAGTTCGCGGTGATGAAGTCTTCCTTGTAGGCATCCATGTAGGACTTGGGCTGCATCTCCTTGATGTCGGCGCCCGCGGCGAAGGCCTTGACCGAGCCGGTGATGACCACGCAGCCGATGGCGTCATCCGCCTCGTAGCCGTCCAGCGCCTGGGACAGTTCGTCCATCAGCTGCTTGTTCAGCGCATTCAGCGCGTCCGGCCGGTTCAGCGTGATCAGGCCGACGGGACCGCGCGTGTCGGTCAGGATGCATCCATAGCTCATCTTCAGGTCTCCCCATGGTCGTGTCAGTTGACTGTTCGGTCTGGCTCAGCCCTCGGGCGAAAGCCGGAAAATCACAAGTGTCTCCCCGTCGCTGGCCGTGACGGCAAGGGTCAGCGCCTCGCCATCGCGCAGGAACCGGTTTGCCCCGATGGCGCGCCAGCCAAGCTCCGGCAGCACCCGCACGTAGTACTGCTCCACTGTCGCCGCCGCAACATCGCCGCGCGCCTCCACCACCACGACGCGGCCCGTGGCGGTCTCGAAGACCGTACCCGCCGCGTCATCCTCCACCAGCCCTTCCGCCAGCGGAATCTCGAGCTGGTCCAGCCAGGGTTCGCCAAGGGCGCTGCCCGCGAACAGGATCAGGGACAGAAGGATCAGCGGGACCTGTTTCATCGCTGGCACACCGGACAGTGGAAGGTCGAACGCCCCGACTGGACGATCCGGGCAATGGTGCCACGGCACTTCGGCTTGCGACAGGGCTTCCCCTCCTGCCCGTAGGCGCGGAAGTCATGCTGGAAGTATCCAAGCTCGCCGGAGGCCTGAACATAGTCGCGCAGCGTCGATCCGCCGGCCGCGATGGCCTCCGTCAGCACATCCTTGATCTCCGGCACCAGGCGCGCGGCGCGGCGGCCGGACACGGTCATGGCCAGCCGGGTGGGGGAGATACCGGCGCGGAACAGCGCCTCGCAGACATAGATGTTGCCCAGCCCGGCGACCACGCGCTGGTCCAGCAGGGCCGACTTGATGGGGGTGCGCTTCGTGGCGATGGCGGCGGACAGGCTGGCGCCGGAGAAGGCGTCGCCCAGCGGTTCCGGTCCCAGATCGCGGAAGAAGCGGTGATCGTCCAGCGCGGCGGTCGGGCAGAGATCGAAATAGCCGAAGCGGCGATGGTCCTGGAAGATCACCACCGTGCCGTCATCGACGGTGAAGACGATATGCTCGTGCGGCTGCTGACTGTTGGGGCGGGCATCATGGATATGCATCCGCCCCGACATGCCCAGGTGGCCGATCAGGGTCTCGCCATTGTCCAGATCATACAGCAGGTACTTGGCGCGGCGGCGCATGGCCTCCACCCGGCGGCCCGTCAGGCGTACGCCCAGATCGGGGGGCAGCGGGAAGCGCAGGTCCGGCCGGTTCACGGCCACATGGGTCAGGCGCCGCCCTGTCAGGCGACGGTCCAGCCCGCGACGAACGGTCTCTACTTCGGGAAGCTCCGGCATGGGGGGCACTGTAGCGTGGCCCCGGCGGCTCCGCTATGGTGCGCCGCATGGTCGAGACACGAAACAGCGATGGTGAATCCATGGCCTCCTTCGGCTTCCGGGAGGTGCCGGAGGCGGAGAAGGCCGGGCTCGTGGGGCAGGTCTTTCATTCCGTAGCGGCACGCTACGACGTGATGAACGATGTCCTGTCGCTGGGGGTGCATCGCATCTGGAAGGACCGGTTCGTCACCGCTCTGCGTCCCAGGGCGGGGGAGAAGGTGCTGGACCTGGCAGGCGGCACCGGCGACATCGCGCGGCTGATCCACCGCCGCACCGATGGCGCGGCCCATGTGACGCTGTGCGACATCAACCCTTCCATGGTGCAGGTCGGGCGCGACCGGCTGCTGGATCAGGGCCTGTTCCGGGGCATCGACTGGACCGTGGGTGACGCCGAGGCGCTGCCGTTCGGCGATGCGCAGTTCGACGCGGTCACCATCGCCTTCGGTATCCGCAACGTGACCCGCATCGACCTGGCGCTGCGGGAGATCCGCCGCGTGCTGCGGCCCGGCGGGCGTTTCTTCTGCCTCGAATTCTCCACCGTCTCGGCGGCGGCGCTGAAGCCATTCTATGACGCATGGTCGTTCCAGGCCATGCCGCGCATCGGCAAGATGATCGCCGACGACCCGGACGCCTATCAGTATCTGGCGGAGAGCATCCGCCGCTTTCCGGCACCGGATGACTTTGCGGCCATGATCAGCGACGCGGGACTGCGACGGGTCGGTTTCGATGCCCTGACGGGGGGAATCGCCGCCATCCATCGCGGCTGGCGAATCTAGCGGATGATCAGACGCCTGACCTATGTCGCGCGGCTGGTCTTCATTGCGCGGACCCTGCAGAAGCATGACGCCCTGTTCCCGCTGGAGCGGCTGGACGCCCCCCCGCTGGTGCTGCGTCTGGCGCGGCTGTTCGCGGGACGGTCGCGGCGCAATCGCGACCGGCGACCGGGGGAGCGGCTGGCCGCGGCGCTGGAGGATCTGGGGCCATCCTTCATCAAGCTGGGGCAGGCGCTCTCCGTCCGCGCCGATCTTCTGGGCGAAGGCATTGCCGATGACCTGGGGCGGCTGCGGGACCGGCTGCCCGAATTCAGCTTCGATGAGGCCCGCCAGACCATCGAAAGCGAACTGGAACACCCGCTGGAGGATCTTTTCGTCGATTTCGGGCGCAAGCCCGTCGCCGCCGCCTCCATCGCCCAGGTCCACTTCGCGACCGTCGCCACCCCGGAAGGCCCCGCGAAGGTCGCCGTCAAGGTGCTGCGCCCCGGCATCGAGGAGAAGCTGCAGCAGGACATGGACCTGTTCTTCTGGCTCGCCCGGATCGCGGAGCGCGCCGACCCGAAACTGAAACGGCTGCGTCCCGTGGACATTGTCCGCACCCTGCAGCAGTCCGTGGCGCTGGAGATGGATCTGAGGCTGGAGGCCGCCGCCGCCGACGAGATGGGGGAGGTCTTCCAGCAGGACCCGGACTTCCGCACGCCGCTGATCGACTGGGAACGCACGGCAGGCCGTGTCATGACCATGGAACGGATCGAGTCCGTGCCCATCGGCGACAATGCGGCGCTGGATGCCGCCGGGATTGACCGTCCGGCGCTGGCGGAACGCGTCATTCGCATCTTCCTGCGCCAGAGCCTGGCGCATGGCTTCTTTCACGCCGACATGCACCAGGGGAACCTGTTCGTCGATCCGGACGGCACGGTGGTGGCCGTCGATTACGGCATCATGGGGCGTCTGGACCACCGTACCCGACTGTTCATGGCGGAGATGCTGGGGTCCTTCATCGCCGGGGACTATCGCCGTGCGGCTGAGGTGCATATCGCCGCCGGTTACGTGCCGCCGGAGACTTCCGTCGATCTTTTCGCGCAGGCCTGCCGCTCCATCGGTGCGCCGATCCGTGGCAAGCCGGTCAGCGAGATCTCCATCGGGCGGCTGATGGCGCAGCTGTTCCGGGTGACCGAGACCTTCGCCATGGAGACGCGCACCGAGCTGCTGCTGCTGCAGAAGACCATGGTGACGGTGGAGGGCGTGTCGCGCGGCATCGATCCGGACATCAACTTCTGGAGCGCCTCGCAGCCGGTGATCGAGGGCTGGGCACGGGACAACCTGGGACCGGAGGCGCGGATCGCCGGGTTCATCACCGACACCCTGGACATCGTGGAGAAGGTGCCGCGCCTGCTGGAGCGGGCGGAGCGGGCCTTCGACCGGATGGAGGCGGTCGAGGTGAAACCGGCGGAAACGCCGGGTTCGGTGACGGCTGGCTGGGCGGTGGCTGCCGGAATTGCCGGTGTTGCCGGGGGACTTCTCGTGGCGCTGCTGCTCGGTGACGCTATCTGGTGAGGGCGTCGCGCCGTGCGCGCAGGGCAGGCTGCAGCAGGCTGAGGATCACCACACCGACGGCGACATAGCCCACACAGCCCGCCGCCAGCATGTCGAAGCTGATCCCGGCATCCAGCAGCAGGCCGAAACAGATCGGGGACGCGGCGGTGGCCATCACCATCGTGGCCTGGATCAGGCTGCGGATCGCGCCAAGGTGGCCGGTGCCGTGCATCTCGGCGAATACCGCGCCCATCAGGGTGAATCCGGCACCGGCGGTGGTGCCGACCAGAACCATGTAGACCAGCGCCCCCAGGGCATGGTCGGTGACGATCAGGCTCAGCGCCGAGAGACCCAGCGCCGGCAGGTAGAAGGGCAGCAGGCGGATGCCGCCGACACGGTCGACGAGGTTGCCCGTGATCAGGCTGGACAGGGCCTGGGCAATGGCGAAACCGACGAAGCAGCTCGCCAGCCATTCCAGGCTCCATCCCTTCACCTCAGCCAGATGCACCTGATGGAAGAACAGGCCGGTGGAGATGAAGGCCGGGGCCATCATGGCGAGGACCTGCGGGTAGAAGACGGGGTCGCGCACGACCTCCGACAGGGTGCGGGACCGGGCAGGGCGGGCGCCTGCCTGCATCGCGTCGGTCAGACCGGCCTGTCGCGCCGTCTCCCGTTCCGCCTGTCCGCGCAGCAGCCAGATCATCAGCGGTGCCACCCCGACCAGCAGCACGATGCCGAAGCCGCCCCAGGTCCAGCGCCAGCCAATCAGACCCAGCAGGATGACCGCCATGGGGGGAAAGATGGCCTCCCCCAGCGGATGCCCCAGGGCCGCCAGGCTGACCGCCTTGCCCCGTGCGCGGTCGAAGTAGCGCGCCATGGCAATGATGGAGACATGGCTCATCAGCCCCTGTCCGGTCAGGCGCAGCAGATAGAAGACAAGGCCGAGGAAGATGGCGGAGGGAACGATCGCGGTCAGTAGGCAGGCCGCCGCCAGTCCGGCGGAGACCATCAGTGTGTAGCGGGTCAGATCGACATGATCGATCTTCCGTCCCAGCCAGATCAGCGTCAGTCCGGCGCAGAGCGTGCCCAGCGAATAGAGCGTCCCGAAGTCACCGTGGCTGAGCCCGAACTCCGCCCGCCATGCCCCGCCGAACAGGGCGATGAAGAAGGTCTGGCCAAAGCTGGACAGGAACGCCGCCGTGACGCCGAACGACAGGAAGCGCCGGTTGGCGGCGATGAAGGAGAGATAGGAGTTCAAGCAAGGGTATCCGGTTCGTCTCAGCGTTCGAAGTAGGCCGGGCGTCCCGCACCCCAGTGGTCGCCCCACATGCGGGAACCGCCATCCACATGCACGATCTCGCCGTTCATGAACTTGCCTGTCGGGCCGCCGACGAAGACCGCCGTCTCCGCCACGTCCCAGAGATCCCCGACCTTCTTCATGGGATTTGAATCCTTGAAGGTCTCGCGTCCTGCGTCGGTGTAGTTCTCGAAGCCGCTGCTGGCGATCGTGCCGATGCCGAGGCAGTTCACCCGGATGTTGTAAGGGGCCCATTCGGTTGCCACGGTCTTCGACAGCGTGTTGACCGCGGAGCGGGACGCCGCCGTATGGGCCATCTGCGGGATGCCGCGATCAACGCTGGCGGTGATGTTGACGATGCTGCCCGGCTGGCCCCGGTCGCGCCAGCGTTTCGCCGCCGCCTGCATCATGTACCAGGTGCCGTTCAGGTTGGTGTCGATCACCGCGTTCCAGCCCTTGACGGAGAAGTCGATGGCGTCCTGCGCGAACTGGCCGCCGGCATTGTTGATCTGCAGGTCCAGGCCGCCGAACCGCTCGAAGGCTGCGCCCACCATGTCGTCGACGGCTTCCGCGTCGCGGATGGTCAGCGCACGGGTCTCCACGTCCCGGCCCAGCCCGGCGATCAGCTCCGCCGTGCGGTCCAGTTTCTCCTGCTTGCGGCCGCAGAGGTAGAGGCTGGCCCCCAGCCGGGCGAAGACGATGGCCATGGCCTTGCCGAACCCGCTGCCGGCACCGGAGACCAGAACGGTCTTGCCCGCGAACAGTCCGTCGCGGAACGACAGCGGCGTTTCCAGCATGTCGGCTTCGGTGAATCCGTATTTTGCCTCTGTGGCCATGGCGTGCCCTCCCCTTCAGCAGTCCTGGTTGCGAACCTACCTTCTGCGCGGGGACTCGTCTGCACGCATGAATGCGGGCCGGATATGCCGGTGCGATGGCAGGGGGTCAGAGTTCCCGCGCGTCCAGCAATTGCCCGGTGACCAGCCCGTCCCAGTTGCGCAGCGGCGGGCGGCAATGGCCGGTCATGGCCGTGCGGATTCCGTCATCCAGCAGCCCGAGGGTATCGAGCACCGACCAGAGGGCCGCAGCCGAGGCACGGGACGCCCCGTCCTCCGCCTTCAGCGCGATGCCGAGCTTCCGTTCCGGCAGATAGACGACGTAGACGCCTTCCGCCCCGGTCTTCGACAGGATGCGCCCGCCGGAGGCACGGATCAGGTCGGTATCCACGCGTTCCGTCCCGCCGATCATCTCCGGGTGGGCCTGCATGGCATGACAGAGGGTGCGGCACGCCTCTGCCCGAGTCGCGCCAAGCCGCCCCGTATCGCCTTCAGCCAGTCGTGCTGCAGCCACCGCGACCGCCGACAGCGGCAGGTTCGGGTTGGGCGCGGAACAGCCGTCGATGCCGAACGGCGTGTCGGACAGGTCGACGTCCGCCATCTCGCCGATGGCAGCGAAGATCCGTTGCTGGACCGGATGCCGCCGGTCCTGATAGTGGCGCACCGGATCGCCCAGGTGCAGCGCGGTGGTCAGCATGCCCGAATGCTTGCCGGAGCAGTTGTTGTGGCGGCGCACCGGCTGCTGGCCCTCGCGGATCAGCGTCGCCTGGTCATCGAAGCGGCGCGGCCATTGCGGCCCGCAGACAAGCGCCTCCTCCGTCAGGCCCAGGCGTGTCAGCCACGCGCCCACCGCACCGACATGGAATTCCTCGCCTTCGTGGGAGGCGCAGGAAAGTGCCAGTTCTGCAGGCGACAGGCCATATGCCCGCGCCGCACCGCTCTCGACCAGCGGCAGCGCCTGCATGGCCTTGATCGCCGAACGGGGGAAGGTCGGCCTGTCGGCCTGGCCGAAGACATGCGTCGCGACGCCGTCCGGGCCGGCGATGACGGCATGGACCTGATGCGTACTCTCGACCACGCCGCCACGCGTGGCCACGATCTCGATTGGCGCGGAATTGCTCATCACTGGTCGTCCCGGGGTCAGTTAAGCTCGATGAAATGCAGGCCGGAGATCAGCTTGTTGACCACCCCGCCATCGTCGGAGAACGGCAGGATCAGCCGCTCCATGCGATAGACGACATCCCTGACATTGCGGAAGTTGCGCTCCCCCAGCACCGGTATGCCTTCCCGCGCGCAGGTGCCATAGTCTTCCAGCACACTGGTGGTATTGTCGCCGAAATAGACCTCGTCCAGATAGTGACCGGTATAGTCCTTGCCATAGACGGTTGCGACGCGCGTGCCCAGGACCCGCACGGCCAGCCGCCCGGTGTCCGGTTCCACGTCCAGCAGGATCAGATTGGGCAGAATACGGGGAACCTGTACCGGATCGAAGGCTGAACGGGACGGAATTCGCCTGTCCCCTCGCATCTTCTGCCAGTAGGTGTACAGATCTCTCAGCTGCTGATCTCGGATATCCAGTTCATCCGCAGCATGCCCGGCCATGATTGCTACCCCGCGCGGTTCCACGCCCGTGGTATCATGATCATCAATGGCTGTCGAACGCTGCCTGCGTGATGGGTGTCATGGGGTAAGCATGCAGATGAGCCGGTACAGTGGAGGTTTTCGTACCGGCCCATCCCGGCGTCAAAACAGGTTCTTGCCGAAATTCAGCACGTGATCCGGTACTTCAACCCCGTCGAGCACACGCCCGTCGTCGTATGGTGTGCCGACCGCGGTGTGCAGCGGGATGACCCCCGCCCAGATCGGCAGGGCATAGTCCTCCTCATCATCGACCGGGTTGCCGGTACGTACCTTCGCCGATGCCTCGCTGATCGGCAGCGACAGCACCGAAGTCGCCTTGATCTCCTGCGCATTGTTGGGGCGCAGGGTCTCGACACGACCGGGAAACAGCCCTTCGATGAAGTTGTTCACCAGCGTGCTCTTGAGCTCCGGGTCCTCGATCAGCGTGGGTCGGCCCAGGATCATGACCGAACGGTAGTTGGCGGAGTGGTGCATGCCGGAACGCGCCAGCACCAGACCGTCGAAGCAGGAAACCGTGAGGCAGACGTCGGCATCCCTTGCGTTGCGCAGCGCCTGACTGGCGGAGGAGCCGTGGAAGTAGACATGATCCCCTTCGCGCCACTGAAACGTCGGTGTCACGAACGGCTGGCCGTCGCGCACATATCCGACGTGGCACAGCGGCTGCGCATCCAGAATGGCGTCGATGCCCTGCCGGTCATAGACCGCACGCTCGTTGAGGCGCTTCACACGGGTCCGTTCACTGGGGGCCTTGGTCTCGCGTGCCATGTCATCTCTCCATCGGTTGGGTGGCCGTTCCGTTGCTGGATAGCGTTCGATTGGCATGGTAGAAAGTGCCAATTCACAGTAAATCTGCCAGTCCAATTCATGCCCGACCTCCCGCCCGCGTCCCTGCTGACCACCCCGGCCGCCCTGCTGACCATCAGTGTGGAGCGGTCCCGCGCCCGGCCTGTCTTCATGCAACTCTACGATCAGGTGCGGGATCTCATCCTGGATGCGCGCCTGCGCTCCGGGACGCGATTGCCCTCCAGCCGTGACCTTGCCGCGGAACTGGGCCTGTCCCGCACGACCGTCGTCGCCGCCTATGACCAGTTGCAGAGCGAGGGCTATGTCGAGCAGCGCCGCGGGGCGGGCACCTTCGTGGCGGAACTGGTACCGGAACTGCTGACGGGCGCGACGGTCGCGCGCGGCGCCGGCACGCCCGGAAGGGGGCCGCTGCCCGCCCCGGAACCCCCCCGTCCGCTGGCCCACATGGTGCCGGACCTCGGCGCCGTGGAACGCAGGGAGTGGGGCCGGTTGCTGCAGCGGGGCTTTCAAAGTCTGGATCCCGCACATCTGGAGCGTGGCGATCCCTTCGGCCTGCCGGTGCTGCGCGAAGCCATCGCCGATCATCTGAAGGTCTGGCGCGGGCTGGATGTGATGCCGGACCAGATCATCATCACCTCCAGCTCGGCGGAGTCGCTGCGGCTGGTGCTGGCTGCCCTGTTTCCCGGCCAGGCCACGGTGGTGATGGAGGATCCCGGCTATCAGGACATGCGCGCGGTGCTGGCCGAGGCGGGGCAGACGGTGGAGCATGTCGCGGTGGATGCGGAGGGGCTGTGCACCGACCTGCTGCCGGAGGGCGATCAGGTCAGGGGGATCGTCGTCACCCCGTCGCGGCAGTTTCCGCTGGGGGTCACCATGACGCTGCCCCGCCGACTGGCGCTGCTGCAGTGGGCGGGGGCCGCGGACCGGTTCGTGATCGAGGATGATTTCGACAGCGAGTACCGTTACCGCGGCAGCCCGCTGGAGGCCCTGGCCAACCTGGATCGTGAGGGGCGCGTGGTCTATCTCGGCAGCTTTTCCAAGGTCCTGTTCCGGTCCCTGCGCATCAGTTACCTGGTGGTGCCGCTGCGGACACTCGACCGGTTTCACGCGACCCTGCGGGTCCGCGCACCGGCCACATCCATCATTGCGCAGCCGGCCCTGGCGGAGTTCATCACCAGTGGCGGTTTCGCGACCCATCTGCGGCGCATGCGACGGCTCTACGGTCAGCGCTATCGGGCGCTGGCCGTGGCAATGGAACGTATGGCCGACCTGCTGACCCTGCAGGAGGTGGACAGCGGCATGCACGCCATTGCCTGGTCCACACCGGCACTCGACGCGCGCATGACGGATGTGGCGGCGGCCCGGCGGGCGGCGGCTGCCGGTGTGACCGTGCGCCCGCTCAGCCCCTTCTATGTCGCCGAGCCGCCCCGCCAGGGACTGATCCTGGGCTTTGCCGGGTTCGATGCGGCCCGGATCGCGCAGGCCGTCGCGTGCCTTGATGCGGCGCTGCGCGACCCGTGAGGGCTTTTCGCCCGGCCCGGGCTTGCGCTATGAATGTTTCCCGCCCGCGCACGGTCTGTCTGCGCCCGGCGACATACAGATGATCGGGGAGGATCGGGAACATGGATCTGTCTTTCACTTCGGAAGAGATCGCCTTTCGCGAGGAAGTGCGGACGTTCCTGCGGGAAAAGGTGCCGAGCGACATTCGGGAGCGTGCCCGCATCGGCTGGTCCTACCTGCCGAAGGACGATTACCTGCGCTGGCAGAAGATCCTGTACGAGCGTGGCTGGATCGCGCCCGGCTGGCCCGTGGAATATGGCGGCACCGGCTGGAACGCCGCACAGCGGTTCATCTTCGACGAGGAATGCGCCCGCGCCGACTGTCCGCGCATCATCCCCTTCGGCATCACCATGGTCGGACCGGTCATCTATACCTTCGGCACACCGGCGCAGAAGGAACGGTTCCTGCCGCGCATCCTCTCGACGGAGGACTGGTGGTGCCAGGGCTATTCGGAGCGCGGGGCCGGGTCGGATCTGGCGCGACTGGCGACGAAGGCCCGGCGGGAGGGGGATCACTATGTGGTCGATGGCCACAAGATCTGGACGTCCGGCGCGCACCGGGCGAACTGGATGTTCACGCTGGTCCGCACCGATCCAACCGCGGAGAAGCCGCAGCAAGGCATTTCCTTCCTGCTGATCGACATGCGCACGCCGGGGGTCACGGTGAAGCCCATCGTCTCCATGGACGGCTACCACTATCTGAACGAGGTCTTCCTGGACGATGTGAAGGTGCCGCTGGATTGCCTGATCGGGGAGGAGGGCAAGGGCTGGACCTGCGCCAAGTTCCTGCTGGGCAACGAGCGGACGGGTATTGCCGGGGTCGGTCGCTCCAAGGGGCGGCTGGAACAGCTGAAGGAGATGGCGGGCGCTGAGGCCGATGGTGGCGGACGCCTGATCGAGAACCCGGCGTTCCGCCGCAAGGTGGCGGAGATCGAGACCGAGCTTGCGGCGCTGGAGGTCACCAACCTGCGCAATCTCGCGGACGCCGCCGCGGGTCGCCCGCCGGGGGCCGAATCCTCCATGCTGAAGATCCGGGGCACGGAGATCGAGCAGTCGATCAACGAGACCATGGTGGAAGCCATCGGCTACTACAGTGCGCCCTATGTCCACACGGCGCTGAACTGGCAGGGCAATGTGTCCCCGGTCGGCCCGGCCCATGCGGACGGGGTGATGCCGGAGCATCTGCTGAAGCGCGCATCGACCATCTATGGCGGCACCAACGAGGTGCAGAAGAACGTCATCGCCAAGGCGGTGCTGGGCCTGTGAGGGGCGTCATTGCAGGTTTCGTGCTGGCGTCCCTGGCCGTGCTTTCACTGGGCGCGGCGGCTGATGCGGAGGAGCGTTCCTGGCGCGAGACCTGTCTGGCCCAGGAACATCCGGCGTTTGCCTTCGGTGACGAACGGCTGCCCGGCGATGCCCGGCCCCTGTTCGGCTGTGCCGAGCGCAGCGGCGCGCGGGAGGATGCGGACGCGCAGTTCGTCGAGAAGCTGCAGCACGACGGGGACACCGATCTGGACACGGCGCGGGAACTGATCCGGCTGGGCTGGAAATGGATCGGACTGCGGCAGCCGGGATCCGCCATCAACCGCTTCAACCTGGCCTGGCGCTTTGCGCCGGAGGATGGCGATGTCTATCACGGCATCGCGGTCGCCATGGCCGAACTGGGCCAGCCTGCGGAGGTCATCGACTACTGGTTCGCGCAGGCCGTCAGCAAGCCGCAGGGTCGCCCGGGCCGGTTTGCCGACTACGGGCGCTACATGGTGGCCGGCCGACGGCATGAGGAGGCCCGCCCCGTGCTGATCCGGGCGCTGGAGCTCGAGCCGGAAAATGCCTGGGCCATGATGTATCTGGCCGATGTGCATTTCTGGCTGGAGGAACGCCGGGAAGGCTGCGCCATGATCCTGAGAATCCTCGATGCCCGCCCGCCGCAGGGCTTTCCGCAGGTCGACTTCGACAAGCTGCTGGAACACTGGCGCAATCGCGCGGCGGTCGCGCAGTGCCCGACCGGCTGAGCGCACCTGCGGGCCGCTCAGGCCTTGATGTCGGGTAGCCGGATGGTCACGGTCGTGCCCTCGCCGAGAGTCGATTCCAGGCTGACCTGACCCTTGAGCAGATCCACCAGTTCCTGCGTCAGGGCCAGTCCGAGACCGGTGCCGTCATGATTGCGGGTCAGCGCATCCGCGACCTGGCCGAAGGGGGTCATGACCTTGGCAAGGTCGGTCTCAGAGATCCCGATGCCGTCATCGATGACCCGGATGACGACCGGCCAGTCAGGGTCGCGTGACAGCCGGACCTGTATGGTCCCGCCGGGGTCGGTGAACTTCACCGCGTTGGACAGCAGGTTGACGACGATCTGCTGGATCTTGCTGACGTCGCTGTTGATCACCGGCAGGTCGGATTCCGCCTCCGTGCCGAGGGTGATGTTGCGCGCGTTGGCGTCCTGGCGCACCAGCGAGACGGCGAAGCCGACAGCCTCCCGCACATCGACGGGGGCCAGTTCGAGGTGCAGATGACCACCCTCCGCCCGTGTCAGATCCAGGATGTTCTCGACCATGTTCAGCATGTGCCGCCCGGCGCGCAGGATATCGTTCGAGAACTCCTGGGTCATGGCGTGATCATCGGGGTTCATCTTCGGGTCACGCAGAATCTCGGCGAACCCCAGGATGGCATTCAGGGGGGTCCGGAATTCGTGGCTCATGTTGGCCAGGAACCGTCCCTTGGCCTGATTGGCTGCCTCCGCCCGCGCGGCCTCGGTCCGCAACCGGCGACTGGCGTTCGAAAGGTCGGTCAGCATCTGGTTGATTGCCTCCGCCATCGCCACGATTTCCATCGGCGTCCGGGGGGGCAGGTTGCTCACCCTGGCGCTGCTGTCGCCGGCACTGACCGCCCTCGCCACATCCGCCACCTGCTCGATCGGCCGCGCAAGATAGCGGGCGATGACCCAGGCAATGACGATCGCGACCAGCAGGCCGAGCCCGCCGATCAGGATCGAGACCAGTTGCACGCTTCGGGCATGGGCCGAAAGTTCCGCCAGCGGCTGCGGCACCATCACACCCCAGCCGGTATGCGGTGCACTGGTGAACCCGGCGATCATCTCCGCGTCCATGGCGGGGGAGTAGAAGGTGGTAACGCCGGTTTCCCCCTTCATCATCCGGGCAACTGCCGACACGCGCGAGATGTCCTTGGTCTGCTGCTCCCAGGACTTGTTCGGATGGGCAATGACGTGACCGAACTGGTCGACGATCGCGGAATGGCCGCGCTGGCCGAATGCGACCCGCTGCTGCACGTCCACGACATAGTCCGTCCCCAGGGTGCCGATGGCGAGGTGCCCTTCGGGGAGCTGCTGCACGATATGCAGGGTCGGCTTGCCGTTCCGGTCGAGTTGCACGCCTGAGAACGTGGCCTCACCCCCCGGCGCCGCCTCGGCCAATCGGCGCAGAACGCTCATGTCGCCGACCTGTCGGTCGATGGGTTCCCCCGGCGCGGTGCCATCCAGGCTGGCGGTGACGCGACCGGCACTGTCGACAATGCAGGTATGGCGAAACCCCATCCTGGCGAGCAGGGACGCGACGGCGGATACATCTGTACTGGCAGTCTTCATTTCCGATACGGCCAGACCGAAGACGGCCTCGACATCCTCGGAGTAGCGGTCGAGGGCGTGAGAGAGATTCCGGGCGATCAGCAAATGCCGCTCACTTACCTCTGCCAGTTCCTTCTGGTAGGCCGACTGCTGCTGCCAGGCGGCAAGCAGCCCGACCGGAATCGTGGCGATCAGGGTAAAGGCGACGAACAGCAAGGTGCGCAGACGGGCCGGGCGCCGGCCGCGGCGCAGTCTCTCTGACACGCGCGCAGCGATGGATCGGGTTTCACCCCGGCCCGCCGTGGTCACTCTGTCGTCATGTGCTGTCATCTCACCATACTTGGCATGCCAGACGTCATCGTAGCACAGTTCCGGCAAAGGCCATCATGTGCGCGCCGGATTCGACAGCGCCCTGTGATGCCGGACGGTTGCGCCGGCTGGCTACCGGATCAACTACAGCGACAGGGGCGGAAGCCTGATCCGTGCACAGGAATTGGGCGTGCGTCCGCAATAGAACAGCTCCAGTTCCGGGGATCCCTTCAGGGCGAACCGCAGCGCGTCCAGTGCGTCCGACTTCGATCTGTAGGGGGGTGGCGGTATGCCCTCGTCTGGCCAGATCCCGTAGACACCTTCGACATAGAGCGATGAATGCTCGCAATGCATCGAGGGCGATCCGCCGGCCAGCGAATCCCTGCGCTGGCATTTCTGCGTGCTGCCCGCCCTGAACTCCTTGGGCAGCCGGTACCATTCGAACGTCCTCTCACCACGGTAGAGCGCGGGCAGGGCACGCATGACGGCTTGAACCGCCGAATTGGCGACATCCTGCCTGATGTTGACCCGCAATGTCAGGTCCATGCGCCCCGCTTCATCAGGGCGGACAACCTCGGAAATGAAGACTGCCGGGACGTCGTGGAAGTCTGCCGCCAGAGCGGCATCGGAAACCGGGTCGTCGCAGGCGGCCAGCAGCAGAAGGCATGCCAGTGGAACGGTCGCCAGCCACGAACGCAATACAGTCATCGAGCGGTTCTCCACGTCACAGCCAGGTCGAGTAGACAGGATGTGTTTTGCAACCTCAACTGGCGTCTGCGATGTCACCACGCGCGAGCGGGCTTCTTGCTTGCCCCGCTCGATCTGCAGGCGCCCGGTCCGGCGCGGGACGTTGTGTCTCTTGTTAACCGTGCCCGATCTCGTGTTTATTGCAGGCAAGCGCCCCATATGGCGTTCAGACAGATTCTTTCGGGGCCTTCAGGGGAGGAAGCCCTGCCCCCGAATCCTGCATGAGGAGAAGCAGACAATGTCCAACAGCATGAAGTTCTATATTGACGGTGCCTGGGTCGATCCGGTCGATCCGAAGCCCTTCGACGTCATCAATCCGGCAACCGAGGAAGCCTTCGCGCAGATCTCGCTCGGCAACGCGGAAGACGTGGACCGCGCCGTGCAGGCCGCCAAGCGCGCCTTCCCGAGCTGGTCGCAGACCACCAAGCAGGAACGGCTGGAGCTGTTCGACGCCATCATGGCCGCCTACAAGAACCATTACGCCGAGATGGCCGACGCGATCTCGAAGGAAATGGGCGCGCCCGCCACCTTCGCGCAGAAGGTCCAGGCCGCCACCGGCATCGGCCACTTCAAGACCATGTCGAAGCTGCTGGCCAAGTTCGAATTCGACGAGGACCGTGGCACCACGCGTCTCAGCAAGGAACCGATCGGTGTCTGTGGCATGATCACGCCGTGGAACTGGCCGGTGAACCAGATCGCCGCCAAGGTCGCCCCGGCGCTGGCCGCAGGCTGCACCATGGTGCTGAAGCCGTCCGAGATCGCGCCGATGAGCGGCATCGTCTTCGCCGAGATCCTGCATGAGGCCGGCGTGCCGAAGGGCGTGTTCAACATGGTGAATGGTGACGGCCCGGGTGTCGGCTCCGCCATCAGTTCCCATCCGGACGTGGACATGGTGTCCTTCACCGGCTCCACCCGCGCCGGTGTCGCGGTGGCGCAGAACGCCGCCCCGACGGTGAAGCGCGTGTCGCAGGAACTGGGTGGCAAGTCCGCCAACATCATCCTGGACGACGCCGATTTCCAGAAGGCCGTGTTCGGCGGTGTGCTGCAGTGCTTCGGCAATACCGGCCAGTCCTGCAACGCGCCGACCCGCATGCTGGTGCCGATGGACCGGATGGAGGAAGCCGGCGAGATCGCCAAGGCCGCCGCCGCCAAGGTGCGCGTCGGTGATCCGGCGGACGAGAACACCACCATGGGTCCGCTGGTCTCCAAGGCGCAGTGGGACAAGGTGCAGGGCCTGATCCAGAAGGGCATCGACGAGGGCGCGACCCCGGTCGTCGGCGGTACCGGCCTGCCGGAAGGCGTCAACAAGGGCTATTTCGCCCGCCCGACGGTCTTCACCAATGTCACCAACGACATGACCATCGCGCGTGAGGAAATCTTCGGCCCGGTGCTCTCGATCCTTGGCTACAAGGACGACGCGGACGCGGTCAGCATCGCCAATGACACGCCCTATGGCCTGTCCGGCTATGTCTCCGGCGCACCGGAACACGCCCAGGCCATCGCCAAGCAGCTGCGCACCGGCAACGTGCATGTGAACGGCGCCATGGCCGACGTCTTCGCCCCCTTCGGCGGCTACAAGCAGTCCGGCAACGGGCGCGAGTGGGGCGAGTACGGCCTGGAGGAATACCTCGAGGTCAAGGCCATCATGGGCCACAACGCGGCATAGTAAGAGCAGGCGGGCTGGGGTTGGCCGGGTCGGCCAGCCCGCCGTCTCCAGTGAACGCCGCCGGTGCCGCAAGCCGGGGCACTGGGCTGGGGTTGGCCGGGTCGGCCAGCCCGCCGTCTCCGGTGAACGCCGCCGGTGCCGCAAGCCGTGGCACTGGGCTGGGGTTGGCCGGGTCGGCCAGCCCGCCGCGTCCGGAACGTTGAAGAATCAGGGTCTGTCGGAAGCGGCAGGCCCTTTTTCGTGAGTCGCCGGGTCTGCAAGCCTCACCACCCCACAGACGCCGTGCCCGGGCTTGACCCGGGTACCCAGCAGTGCCGCGCAGACGTCGGAGACTGGGCTCGCGGATCAGGTCCGCGAGCGGCGTGGGGGAGGGGTGAAGCATTGATGCCCGCCGCCACTACCCCACAGACGTCCGACCGGTGTCACCTTCGGCAACTCGCCCGTGCGGAGCGGCATTGCCGTGGTGTCTCAGAAGTTGCCCCTGATCTGATTGTCCAGGTCGTCCTCGATGAAGTGGCGGACGATCTCGTCGATGGAGGCGTCGGTATGGATGCCGAGGGCCTCCGCGCGTGCGCCCTTCGTGCCGGAGGGCCAGCCATTGACGATGGCCTGGGTCTTCGGATCGGGGTTGAAGCGGATCTCGCCGAGCTTCCGGTTGCCGCGATTGCGGACCACCGCTTCCTGCATCTCGGCGGCAGTAGCCGTGAACCCCGACAGCAGCAGGGTGCGCCAGTCGCCCAGTTCGGATGCCGCGACTTCGTGCGCGGTGATGAAGGCATCAACGACACGGCGCGGGCTCATCAGGGCCATGCCGCTTTCCGGGGAAACCGGCACCTCCATGTCGATGCCGCAGAGAGGCTCCCGGATCATCGAACTGGCCCAGGTGGAGGCGGCACGGTTGGGCTTGCCGGTGCGGACGCAGATGGTCGGCAGCCTGAGCGAGCGCGCATCCAGGAAGCCCTTCCGCGAGGCATCGTTCAGCAGTTGCTCACCGCAGGCCTTGGCCACGCCATAGCTGGTCTGTGGCGTGATCGGGGTCTCGTCGGTCACGGTACGGGGCAGGTTCGTGCCGCCATAGACCGCAACCGAACTGGCGAACACCACCTTCGGCGGTGACGGCATGGCCCGCGCCGCCGCGATGACATTGCGGGTGCCGTCGAGGTTGATCCGCATGCCGAGGTCATAGTCCTCCTCCGCATGCGCCGAGACGATGGCGGCGAGGTGGAAGATGCTCTCCGCATCCGCACCGATGACCGCCGCGACCTCGGCCGCGTCGGCAATGTCACCGGCCACCGTATTCACCATCTCCGCGTCTTCAAAACCTGTGGCCTCGACGACATCGAACAGGGTGATGGCGGTGACGGGTTTCTCCTCCCCCGCCGCGTTGGTCAGGCTGCCGCGCTGCAGGATCTGACGCGCCAGCCGCTTGCCGATGAAACCGGCACCGCCGGTGATGACCACCCGCATGTCAGTGGCTTTCGCGCGGGATCGGTGCGCCGGAGCCGCCCACCAGGAAGTCCAGGTCACAGCCCTCATGCGCCTGCATGACATGATCGTGGTACAGGCGCACATAGCCCCGTTCCATCGGTGTCGGCGGCGGTGTCCAGGCGGCCTTGCGCCTGGCCAGCTCGGCGTCGCTGACATCCAGATGCAGGCGGCGGTTCGGCACATCCAGCTCGATCATGTCCCCGGTCTGCACCAGCGCCAGCGGTCCGCCGGCGGCGGATTCGGGGCTGACATGCAGCACCACCGCGCCATAGGCCGTGCCGGACATGCGGGCATCGGAGATGCGCACCATGTCGGTGATGCCCTTGCGCAGGATCTTGGCCGGCAGCGGGAAGTTGCCCACCTCGGGCATGCCGGGATAGCCCTTCGGGCCGGCGCCCTTCAGCACCATGACGCAGGTCTCGTCGATGTCGAGGTCGTCATCCTCCACCTTGGTGCGCAGCTCCTCGATGCTCTCGAACACCACGGCGCGCCCGCGATGGGTCAGCAGGGCCGGGGTTGCGGCGGATGGCTTGATCACGGCACCGTCGGGGGCGAGGTTGCCGCGCAGCACGGCAAGGCCCACATCCTTGTTCAGCGGATTGTCGAAGGGGCGGATGACGTCATCGTTCCAGTTCCGCGCTTCCGCCGCATTGGCGGTCAGGGAGGCACCGTTGACGGTGACCACATCGTCGTTGAGCAGCCCGTTCTCCGCCAGCGCCCGCACCACCACAGGCAGGCCCCCGGCATAGTAGTAGTCCTCCATGAGGTACTTGCCGTTGGGCATCAGGTTGACCAGCAGCGGCACGCCGCGCGCCAGACGGTCGAAATCGTCGATGGTCAGTTCGACCCCCAGCCGCCCGGCCAGGGCGATCAGATGGATGATGGCGTTGGTGGAGCCGCCGATGGCGGCATTGACGCGCACGGCATTCTCGAATGCCTTGCGGGTCACGACCTTCGAGAACCGCAGATCCTCATGCACCATCTCGACGATCCGCCGCCCGACCAGATGCGCGATGCGATAGCGGTTGGCATCGACGGCCGGCACGGCGGAGGCGCCGGGCAGGGTCAGGCCCAGTGATTCGGTCATGGAGGCCATGGTGGAGGCTGTGCCCATGGTCATGCAGTGACCGTTGGAGCGGGACATGCAGTTCTCCGCCTCCATGAAGTCGGCCAGGGTCATCTTGCCGGCCCGCAGATCCTCCGAGAAGCGCCAGACATCGGTGCCGGAGCCGATGTCCTGGCCCTGGAACTTGCCGTTCAGCATCGGTCCGCCGGTGATCACCACGGTGGGCAGGTCACAGCTGGCGGCACCCATCATCATGGCGGGCTGGGTCTTGTCGCAGCCGGAAAGCAGCACGACACCGTCCAGCGGATTGGCGCGGATCGATTCCTCCACATCCATCGCCATCAGGTTGCGGAACAGCATGGTGGTGGGGCGCATCAGGGTCTCGCCCAGTGACATGACGGGGAACTCCAGCGGGAAGCCGCCCGCCTCCCACACGCCGCGCTTCACACGCTCCGCCACATCGCGCAGATGCGCGTTGCAGGGGGTCAGTTCCGACCAGGAATTGCAGATGCCGATGACGGGACGGCCATCGAAGGCGTCATGCGGCGTGCCCTGGTTCTTCATCCAGGCGCGATGGTTGAAACCGTCCTTGGCCCCGGCCCCGAACCAGTTCGCACTGCGGTATTTCCTGCTGTCTTCGCTCACCTGAAACCCTCCCCATGATCCTTGTCGCGGAGGTCGTTGTGCGCCTCCTGCCGATTTGCGGATGCAACAGTAGATCGTTGCATCAGATGATGGAAGCGGCACCGGCCCACTCCGGGTCGTGTCAGCGCCGGCGGCGATCCCCAGCGTCAGCGTGCGCGCTTTTCAACTCATGAGCCGACCGATAGTGTCTGGCAAGCGCGAGCCAGTTGGGGAGGAAAAACGGGATGAGCGAAGAACTGCTGTACGAACAGGACGGTCACGTGGTGACACTGACCATGAACCGGCCGGAGCAGATGAATGCCCTGTCCTATCAGGAAACCTTCGAGGCCTTCGTCGCGGCGGCGGATCGCATCCAGAACGACCTGAGTGTCCGCTGCGTGATCCTGACCGGCAAGGGGCGGGCCTTCTCGGCGGGCGGCAACGTCAAGCAGATGCGCGAACGCTCCGGTATCTTCGGCTCCGGCGGCATGAAGACCCGCGACAGCTATCGCAACGGCATCCAGAAGATCCCGCTGGCCATGTACGAACTGGAGGTGCCGACCATCGCCGCCGTCAATGGTCCGGCGGTGGGCGCGGGCTGTGACCTGGCCTGCATGTGCGACATCCGGCTGGTGGCGGAAAAGGCATTCTTCGCCGAATCCTTCCTGAAGCTGGGCATCATTCCCGGCGACGGCGGTGCCTTCCTGCTGCCGCGCGCCGTCGGCATGAGCCGGGCGGCGGAGATGACCTTCACCGGTGACCGGGTCTATGGCCCGCAGGCGGCGGAATGGGGCCTGGCCAGCAAGTGCGTGCCGGAAGATGAACTGCTGGCCGAGGCGCAGGCGCTGGCCGCCCGCATCGCCAGCAACCCGCCTGAGGTGCTGCGCATGTCGAAGCGGCTGCTGCGCGAAGGGCAGAAGACGGACCTGAAGGGTGTGCTGGAACTTTCCGCCGCCTATCAGGCGCTGGCGCATCAGACCGCCGACCACGCGGAGGCCGTGGAAGCCTTCTTCGAGAAGCGCACACCAACCTTCAAGGGCGAATAGGGAGACACAGGCCATGGCTTCCGGTGCCGCCACCCCCGTTTCGGCTTCCGACCTGCTGGCACTTGTGCAGCAGGGCAAGGCCGGCGAGGCGGCGCGCCGGGCGTCAAGGGCACTGAAGAAGACACCGCGTGACCCGTCGCTGCTGTTCGTGGCGGGACTGGCGGAGCATGCCAGTGGTCAGACCCGGCGCGGGATCACGCATCTGAAGCGCGCCGCGAAGCTGGAGCCGGGCGCACTGGCCATTGCGCTGAACCTCGGCACCATGCTGCGGTCGGTTGGCGACTTCGCGGCGGCCATTGCGGAGCTCGAACGCGCGAAAGCGATGCAGCCGGGCAATATGGAGGTGCTGGGCCAGCTCGGGATGGCGCTGGTGCAGGCTGACCAGCCCGCGCCGGCAATCGATAATCTGCAGGCGGCAATGGCGGGCAGCCCCGAGAATGCGGAACTTGCGTTCTGGCTGGGGACGGCCTGTTCGAAGGTCGGGGACCACGTGGCCGCCGAGCGGGCCTACCAGTCGGCGATCAGGCTCAATCCGGCGCATGTCTCCGCGCACCGCCAGTTAGGCAACATGCTGACGAAGATTGGCCGGTTCGCCGACGCGGCGGTGGTCAATCGGGCCGCCCTCCGACTGTCACCCGGCGACGGCGCGGTGATCTACGACCTGGCGCATGCGCTCGCCAGTTCCGATGCGCCGGAGGAGGCACTGGCCTGTCTGGAACCGGTCATTGCCACGGGCAAGGCACCACCTGACTTTTCCGAGCTTGCCGCCTTTGCGGCCTTTCGCGCAGGCGATCCGGAAGACTGCATCCGGCGCTGTGATGCCATCCTGGAACGGTTTCCCGGCAGGACCACCGCCATCGCCTACAAGGGCATGGCCCTGAACGAGATCGGCCAGAGGGACGCTGCGGCGGAACTGATGGCCATGGAGCGACTGGTCAGCAGTGCGATCGCCGAGCCACCGGACGGGTATGATTCGCTGGAGGGCTTCAACGCCGCGCTGGTGGCGGAGATCGAAGGCCATCCGTCGCTGCAGTATTCACCGCTCAATCGCTCCCTGACCCGGGGGCGGAGCACCGACGAACTCTTCGAGAATCCGGAAGGCGCGATCGCGGCCTTCCGCAAGGTGATCGAGAGTGCCGTGGCACGCTGGTCACAGGATCATCCGATCGATCCGGCGCATCCCTGGCTGGCGCAGCGTCCGCACCGGACGCGGATCGGCTGCTGGGCAAACATCATGGACCGCGGCGGTTTCCACGATGTCCACTTCCACCCACCGGGCTGGCTCAGCGGTGTCTACTATCCGCAGGTACCGCCGGGTGTCGGGGATGGTGTCTCGGGGCATGAGGGCTGGATCGAGTTCGGTCGGGCCTATTACATGCTGCGGAGCAGGGACGAACCGCCGGTGCGTCGGCTGAAGCCGCAGCCGGGTCTGATCGTGCTGTTTCCGTCATATCTCGGACACAGGACAATTCCGTTCGCGGAACAGGATTACCGCATCAGTGTCGCCTTCGACATCATGCCGGTCTGAGCGGGCCGGTCTGCCGCGACCGACCGTCGGAACGGCCGTTTCCTGCCCGTGCCGGTCTTGCCGGCCCGCAATCCCGGGAATGCCGCAAACGAAAAAGGGCGGCTCGTGAGAGCCGCCCTTTGACGAACCGAATGTGACTTCGGTCAGTAACGCTTTCTCTTCTTCGAATCGCCGACGATCGTGAAGGAGCCGTCTGCACCGGAGAAAACACCCGGACCGGGTGCGATCTCACCATGCTGAGGCGGTTCCTCCTGAAGCGGCGTGTGCGAGCAACCGGCCAGAAGGCCGACTGCTGCACTCGCGAAAGCGATGCGAAGAAGATGACGCATCAGAACTTGACGCGCATACCAACCATGCTGGCGACGGCGTCGCCGACGGCGCCTTCGTTACCACCGTGGAAGGTCAGCTGGGCATAGGCCTCGGCACCAGCCGCGACACCCTGCACCAGACCGAAGCCAACGCTGTACACGTTGCCCTGGCCGTCAAAGCCACCGTTGTTGGACATGTACTGCACGCCCAGCGAGGTCGGGCCCATGTCCACATACGAACCCTTATGGGCGAGGCCCAGGGCGTAGTAGAAACGGTCGTTGTTGTCGTCATCCAGCTCGGTACCGAAGGAGCCGTTCAGCGCGACAACACCGAAGTTGATGCCCATGGAACCGGCGACCAGCGGATCGTTACCGGCACCCGGGTTGGCTTCGTAGCCAAGGGCAGCGAGAACGCCCAGACCGGCAACCTGACCGGCATAACGGATGGCAGCGGTCACTTCACCGTTGTCACGGGTCGAGATGGATGCCTTGGCACCACCGAAGCTCGGGGTGTCATAGCGGATCGCATCCTGACGGCCACCGTCACCGAACGACAGGAAGTTCACGCCGGCGTTGGCGATACCGGTGGTGTCTTCCGGGTTGATCGCGGCCAGGGACGCGTAGTTGAAGGAGCTGTGCAGCAGGCCTTCAGTCGCCTCACCCTGCTGACCGGTGGTCAGCGTGCCGAAGCCGCCCTGGATGTAGACATACGCATGGCGGGCAACGAAAGCGTTACCACCGGCGTTGCCGTTCAGGACCGCACCAGCGGACGTGTTGGATTCCATTTCCATCTCGAGACGGGTACCGACCTTGGTGGAATCGGAAACGTTGGCCGAGGCATCCCAGCGAACGCGGGTCGAAGAGGCGTCGTTGTCAACATAGTTGAACGCGGACTTGTCATTGCCGTCGCTGACGAACATCACGGCGCGGTTGACCTGGCCGGACACCTTCAGGCTGACGCCCTTGACACCCTTGGCAACGCCGTCCTGGTTGGCACTCAGCTGTTCCACCTTCTTCGACAGAGCGTCGATCATGGCGGCCTGAGCCTGGAGCTGGTCGCCACTATGCGACGCAGCAAACGCGGAGCCGGCGGTCAGCAGCGCAGTAGCTGCAACACCAGCGAGCAGGTGCTTATGGTTCACTTAATTGCCCTCCTAAAGGAAATACGCACTTCCTCCGTCGCATTCGTCGGGGCCCTTCCCCACCGATTTGCGACTTGATTGTCTGTTACGCCAGCAGGACGGCCGGTGCAAGCGTCTCGGCAAATAGTCGTCGGGTTCCCATGAGAGTGCGACTGACCGCCTGAATTTCATTTAAACTATTGATGTTAATGATAAATAAATCGGTAACGCGGCCGTGATGTCCGGGTTTCTGCCTCTTGGGTGCCCCAATTCCGGGCATCATGTTGCGCAAAGGACACACAAACAGGGGCGGCCGGATGGGGTCAGGGACGGCGGTCCGACAGGTCCCGCAGTGCAGCATTGATTTCCCGGTCATCCGGCGTGAGGCGGGCGGCGCGGACCAGGGCCGAGATTGCGGCGGGCCGGTCGCCCGCACGGCGATGGGCCTGTGCCAGTTGTTTCCAGAGCGCGGCATTGCCCGGATCACGTTCGGTCGCGCTCGCCAGCTCGGCGATGCTTGCCGAGGCCGGCAATGCCCCGCGGTCAGCCTGACCGGCGGTGGTTGCGCTGTATCCATAGGCCGCCGCGCCAAGGGTCGCCGCCACGGCCACCACGATCAGCCAGCCTCCACCGGATCTCCGGTTCAATGTGTTGCGCATCCTGCTCCGCCAATCTGTTGAATAGTGCGACAGCGGTCATATCGGCGACAGATCGTGACGAATCAATACTTTCATCAGGCGTGGGGACTGTTACACTGCCGCAGCGTCATGAAACGTTCCGTCCAGATAAATTCAACAACAGGGCGGGCAGGCGCAGCAGTGAACTGTGGTGGTAAACAGATTCAAGGGGTGGCAGACGTGCTCATGTCTGGACTACGCAAATTCGGCCTGGCGCTGTTCGCGGCGGCAGGCTTCATGGTGGCAGGTGCTGCGGTCAACGCGCAGCCGACCAATGTCGGACCCGATGCCTGCAAGGATTGTCATTCGCCGGAATACAAGGTGTGGGAAAACACGCCGCACGCCGAGTCGTACAAGGATATCCACAAGCGGGATCTTGCCGACAAGGTCACGGATGCGCTGGGCGAGCGGAGCATGAAGCGCTCCGACACCTGCGGCCAGTGTCACTATACGCAGGCGCCGAAGAAGCCCGGCGGACGTGTCGGCAACAACTTCGGCCCGTCGTGCGAGAGCTGTCACGGCCCGGGTTCCGAGTTCATCGAGATTCACAATGTCTATGGGCCGAAGGGCACCAAGAAGGCTGACGAATCCGATGCCCACAAGAACGAGCGGTATCAGAAGTCCCGTGACGCGGGCATGCGCTGGCCGCGCTGGCGCCAGGACATCCCCGCGATGCCTGCCGACATCAACTTCGACGTGGCCGCGAACTGCTTCAACTGCCACGGCATGGCGCGGGACAGCCTGGATGGCGACACTGCCGGCAAGATGCTCGACGCGGGTCATCCGCTGAAGGCGTCCTTCGAGCTGGTGCAGTACAGCCAGGGTCAGGTGCGTCACCGCTTCTACAACAGCGCGACCGACAATGAGGAAATGAGCGAGGCCGAGAAGTCCCGCTGGTTCGTCACCGGTCAGGCTGCCTCGCTTGTTCAGGCCAGCAACGCCATGGGCAAGACCGATCATGCCAAGTATGTCGGTGTGCAGCAGGAGCGTGCGGAGAAGGCCAAGGCGGCGCTGAAGGCAACCGGTCTGCCGGAGGCCGAGGCGCTGATCGCGGACCCGAGCGAGGCCAATGCCCGCGCTCTGGTGGCGAAGATCTACAGCGAGCAGATGGATCTGACCGGCCAGGTCGGTTCGATGCTGCCGGCGCCCTCTACCTACAAGTAGGCGTCCGCTCACGATCGGAACGGACGGGCGGGGTGGTGTAGCCATATGGCACCACCTCGCCCACGTTTCACCCGGTACCGGCATGCGGGGGCTTGCCATCCAGGCCGGTATTGTTGACGCTGGGAAAAGGGGTTGATGTTCCGGGTGCACACACGTGAACGATGTGTGGCGATGGGCATCAGTGGAGGGTTGAGATCAGATGGTGACAGCCGTCGAGACGATGGCCCGTCCGCAACGGTGGTCCACACCGTTCGGGCCGGACATGACCGATGAGACCATTGATGAACTGATGAAATATCCCATCTTCGGGGATATTGACGAAGATCGGTTCCCGGGAAACACGCCGCTGCGCGGCATCCTGGGCAATGATACCAGGGTCATCAATTTCCAGCCCGGCGACATCGTCGTCCGCGAAGGGGATTACGGCAATTCGGCCTTTCTGATTCTCGACGGCAACCTGCGCGTCGTCATCAGTCCGGATCTGCCCCAGAACCTGCTCGGTCGCGCCAGCGCCTCCAAGAAGGGCTTCTTCGAGGCGCTGAGTCAGCTGTGGCGCAATTCGTGGCGCCCCGAAGTGCGCGACCCGGACCGCTACAACAATGCGGCGCAGCAGGTGCATGCTTCGTCGGCCGGCGGGGCGACATCGTTCCTGCAGGACATTCCGGTCATTCTCGACAAGCATCAGACGGCGCAGCTCGGCCCGGAGATGATCTTCGGTGAGCTTGCCGCGCTCGGCCGTATTCCGCGGACCGCAACCGTCTTTGCCGAGACCGAGGCACGGGTGCTGGAGATTCGCTGGCAGGGACTGCGCGAACTGCGCCGGTTCGACCCCACCTGGAAGACCAAGATCGACACCGCCTATCGCAACAACGCGCTGGGCAATGCCCTCTCCGAATCACCGATGTTCAAGCATCTGTCACCTGAGCAGTTGAAGAAGGTGGCGGACAGGACCCTGTTCGAGACCCACGGCGCCTTCGACTGGCACACCAGCTACAAGCGCATGCTGGCTCAGGGCCGGGAGATGGAGCATGGCACCCCGATCGCGAACGAGGGCGATTATCCCGACGGTATCCTGATGGTGCGGGCCGGGTTCGCGCGGGTCTCGACCCATCTCGGCAATGGCGAGCGCACGCTTACCTATCTGGGCGCGGGGGACTTCTTCGGGCTGGAGGAGCTCTATCACGCCTGGAAGAATCAGGACCCGGATATCGTCTTCGGCAGTTCCCTCACGGCCCTCGGCTATGTCGATCTGCTGCGCATTCCGCGCCAGGTGCTGGAGGAGTTCGTCTTCCCCGACATGGCGCCGCCAAGGACCAGCCTGAAGGATCAGGCCGGTGAGGAGATCAGCGCCGACGCGCTCAAGGAATGGGCCGTCGGGCGACGCTACATCAATGGCACCCGGTCGATGCTGATCGACCTGAACCGCTGCACCCGCTGCGATGACTGTGTCCGGGCCTGCGCCTCGACGCATGGCGGCAACCCGCGGTTCATCCGGCACGGCCAGACATTCGACAACTGGATGGTCGCCAATTCATGCATGCACTGCGCTGATCCGGTCTGCATGATCGGCTGTCCGACAGGGGCGATCCATCGCTCCATGCACGACGGCTCGGTCGTCATCAATGATGACACCTGCATCGGCTGCGGCACCTGTGCGGCGTCCTGCCCCTACGACAATATCCGTCTGGTGCAGGTGGCGAACCTTTCGGGCGAGCCGCTGGTCGATGACGAGCACAAGCCGATCATGAAGGCGACCAAGTGCGATTTCTGCTCAACAAATCCGGGTGGCCCGGCCTGCCAGAGGGCCTGTCCGCATGACGCCCTGCGCCGTGTCGACTTCCGCGGCCCGGATCCGTTCAGGAGTCCCTATCAATGAGGTCCCTGCACCGCGCTCTCATCATCTTCTGGCTCGCGGCGATCGCGGGCTTCATCCTCGTTGCCTGGAATGCGTGGCAGACCTGGCTGCACAATGGCGAGCCCGCCATTGTCACCGGTTACACGCTTGCCGGCATCTTCGTCTTTCTGACCCTGTTCAACATGCGCAAGCGCCTGTCGATGATACCGCTCGGGCGCGGCGCCTACTGGACGGCGGCACATGGCGTCGCGGGCATTTTCGCGATCGCCGTGTTCTTCGTGCATACCAATGGCGTGTTCTGGCCCGATGGTGCCTACGAGCAGCTGTTCGCGGCGCTGTTCTATCTGGTCAGCCTGTCAGGCATCCTCGGTTACTGGCTGCAGCGAATCATGCCGAAGCGTCTGACCGACAACGGCATGGAGATCATCTGGGAGCGCATTCCGAACGAGCTCTCTGACATCCGCGACAAGGCCGAATCGATTGTCGAGGAGGCCGCCGACAAGGCCGCCTCGGACACGCTGGCGCAGTACTACATCGAAACCCTTGCCTGGTTCTTCCGGCGTCCGCGGTTCATGTTCAGCCATTTCTTCGGCGCGCAGTCGGGCCGGGCCTGGATCAGGCGCGAATTCACCGCCATGCGGCGCTATGTCGACGAAACGGAAGAAACCTATCTGCGCCAGCTCGAGGATCTGGCGCAGATCAAGAACCGCATTGATTTCGCCTATGCGGTGAACGGGTTTCTCAAGATCTGGCTTCTTTTCCACGTGCCTCTCGCCGTCGGTATATTTCTGGTGATGATCTGGCACATCATTCTGGTGCATGTGTATCTGCTATGATTACAGACTCCGATCGCTTCAGTTACCAGAAGAGCGCCTACGAGCGTCCGACGTTTCCCTATGTCTGCGGGCGGGCCTGCGCGTTCGGCAAACCCTGCAGCCGCGGGCCGAATTTCGATGGCTCGTGCGGCGGTACGACCGAGTGCCGGCCGTTCCGGAACGGTGACCGCTGGGAATGCCGTCGGCCGCCGAGTGCCGGCGGGCCGTGCAAGGATGGACCGCTGCCCGACGGCTCCTGCTGTCAGTCGCATCCGCCGTGCAAGCCGCGCCCGTCGCTGCGCCGCCGCCGCCAGCAGATCTCCTGGCTGGTAGCGACCTTCGTCATCGCGATCATCGGCGCATTCCTGCACTTTTCGCCGGATTCCTTCGTCGGTGAGAAGGCAGTCCTGTCCTCGATCAGCCCGGGCACGCTATCGGGTGCGCATTCCAACTTCGCGCTGGAGGAAAAGGGCTGCGCGGCCTGTCACGAGAACCATGGCAAGGGCGTCGTCGCCTGGGCCAATGCCTTCGTGACCAACCAGTCGGTCGGCGAGAGCTGTGTCGACTGCCACAGTTTCGGTGGCTCACCGACGTCGCCGCACAATGCGACCTTCACTGCCGCGGCCGGGGCAACCTTCGCGGCTGATTCGCCGAGTGCCAACGTGAAGACCGACTGCGTGATGTGCCACACGGAGCACAAGGGTCAGGAAGCCAATATCGCACCGATGCGCGATGCCCAGTGCAACAGTTGCCACGTGCAGTCGATCAAGTCCTTCGGCAAGGACCATCCCGCGTTCGGCGACCGTTTTCCGCACGACATGCGTCCGGCAATTGCCTTCGATCACACAAGCCACTTCAGCAAGCATTTTCCGGAGAAGCTTCCGGCTGGCGAGACGCGTGGCTGTGTGGACTGCCATCAGATCGAGAAGGCCGGCCTGACCGTGCCGCCGGGCAGTTTCGACCAGAACTGCGCTTCCTGCCATCTGAGTGGAATCGTCGACCGTCGGCTTGCGATCATCAATGTGCCCTACATGGAGGAAGACCCGTTCGATCCTGACGCGGTGGCGGAACTCTGTGCCCCGACGCCCGAGGAAGTGGAACTGCTGCGGGAAGCCGCGGAGTCCGGGGAACTGGAAGAGCTGGAGCCCGACGAGTATTTCTACGAGGACAATGGCGACAATGTTCCGGCGGCGCTCGCGCTGACCCTGGGGGTCGCGAACGATGATCCGGACGGCTACCTGGATGCCATCGGCGCGCTCTATCCCGAACTGGCTGAATCCGGTGTCGATGCAATCTTCGACCGGATCGATGCACTGCCCGGCGATCACCGCACAGGCATGATGCTCGCCGGTCTGGATGGTGAACTCCTGCGTCAGGCAGCCTGTGCCTGGATGCAGAAGATCGAGCATGAATCGCCGAGCGAGGTCCGCGGCGGCGGCTGGTCATCGAATGGCCTGGCCGTCACCTATCAGCCGAGTGGTCACGCCGATCCGGTCGCCCGCGCCTGGTTCGACTTCGCGATGAATGCCGAACAGGCCGCGAAGGCAGCCGAAGCGGACGATGTGGTGATCGAGCAGGCGGCGGCACTGAGCGACCTGCTGACCTCCGAATTCGGTCTCGGTAACTGCACGAAATGCCACGCTGTGACCCAAGTCACCGACGGCGGGTCGGAAGCAGCCGAGAATATCACTGGCCTGAAAGTGGAATGGGGGTATCAATCTGTGACTGATCGCCCGTACGTCGAATACGACCACAGGCCGCATGTTAACCTGCTTGGGCCGGGCACCCTGTGCACGACGTGCCACAAGCAGGATCTGCAGGCGGAGTTCGCTGCGTCATACAAGCAACACGACGCAACGAAATTCGCTCCGGGCTTCCTGCCGGTCTCGCAGGAAACGTGCACGCAGTGTCATACTGCGGGCAAGGTCCGGCAGGACTGTCAGCTTTGTCATGAGTACCACCTGGAGCCAGGTTTCAATCGGACGATGGGTTTTCAGCATCAAGCCCAGGGAAAATCTGAAACCGGCAGGGAAGGAGGTTGAGGATGTTAGACGCGTTTGAGGGCCATCGTGTAGCCACGAAGTCGGCCCGTCTGTTTCTTTCGCTGTTCGCAGCTGTGCTGTTCTTCAGCGTGTCAACGCAGGTTGACGCGCAGGAGACCAGTGCCGCCGACGCAGCCCATACGGAACTCTTCTCTGAGGAAGTGTTCCCGAGTGCTTCGAAATGTGCGGCATGTCATGAGGAAATCTACAAGGAATGGTCGTCTTCGAACCATGCCTATGCATCGATTTCCCCGATGTTCCACAAGTTCGAGCAGGCAATCACCAACCTGACCCAGGGCACGATCGGCACCTTCTGCGTGCGCTGTCACCAGAGTGTCGGCACGACGATCGGTGAAAGCCGTGCGGCCCCGCTCTGGGAACGCAGCCAGGTTTCCCGCGAGGGCATCACCTGCATCACCTGCCACCGCGTGAAGGATACCTACGCCAAGGCAAACGGTGAGCGCCGCATCGAGCCGGGCAAGATCTATTCGCCGGTCTACACCAATTCCGACGGCGAAGGCCTGAAGAAGGTTCTGGACGACAAGAGCTTCTATCGCGTCGCAACCAGCGACGAGGAGCGTGGCAACCAGATCCATACGGAAGTGGTGAAGTTCACGCAGATCTCCGAGTCGGAATTCTGTGTCAGCTGCCATCAGGTGGCGGTCAATCTCGGCATCAAGCTGGAGGTTGTCTGGGACCAGTATCGTGACAGCCCGGCCAATGCGGCTGGCGTCACCTGCCAGGAATGCCACATGGGCAAGGACCCGGGCCTGCCGAACGGCTATGCCCGCGGCCCGGCTGCTGTCGTGAATGGTGAGGAGATCAATCCTGACCGTGTCCGTCACAACCATGCCTTCTACGGCCCTGGTTATCCGATCGCGCACCCGGGCATCTTCCCGCACAACCCTGCGGCAGAGAACTGGACCATTGATGAATGGCTGCAGTTCGACTACCGCGCCGGGTGGGGCACCGAGGAGTTCGAGGAAAAGGTCTACAATGGCGAGATCGAGGTCAAGTTCCCTGAAGTCTGGGATTCGGAAGACGACCGCTTCGAGGCCCGTGAGATCATCGAGGAGAACATCGAAGGTCTCGAGTACAAGCGGGAACTGCGCCGCGCGGTGATGGAGAACGGCAGCCATCTGGATGGTCCGTTCTTCGATGGCAGCCCGCGGGTCGGTCAGGACTTCGACTTCAACTATCTGGTCACCAACATCAACTCCGGGCACAACCTGCCTTCGGGCAGCCTTGGCGCCCAGCCGGAAATCTGGCTGAACGTCGCGCTGACCGATCCGGATGGCAACCGCATCTGGGAGTCGGGTTATGTCGACAGTGCCGGTGACATGGCGGACCAGCACTCGGCGGATGTCCAGGCAGGTCTGATCGAGTACGATGAACAGCTGTTCAACCTGCAGACCAAGTTCCTGACGACGAACCTGAAGGGTACGGATCGGGAAATGTTCCTGCCGGTGAACTTCGATATCGACCAGCGCCCGTTCCTGCGCCAGGCCAACGTGCCGACCACAGTGCTGAACCATCCGCAGTTCATCCGGATGGAGGGTCGCTCGATCCCGCCCCTGGGCGATCGGGAAGCCCAGTATTCGGTGCCGGGTGAACTGTTGACCAAGCCGGGAACCTATCGTCTGTCGGCCCGCATGCGCAGCCGTGCCGAGCCCATCTACTTCATGCGCTTTGTCGGCGCGACGAAGGAAATGGAGCAGGCGATGAACGAATGGATGCTGGACATGCATCCCTACACTGTGGAGATCGAGGTCAAGTAAGAAGGGACCTCACGCGATTGGTGCCGGGGCGGTCGGCGGGCCGCCCCGAAGCATCAACCGGATATAACAGGTGCTCTGTCAGGAGCAGGAGGGGAAGTTGGGTATTCTGGATCTCCGTCTCGTACGACGGTCAGTCGCGAGCCTCACGGCAGTCGCGGCGCTAGCCGTATTCACCGGGCCGTCATGGGCCGCTGAAGACTACAATCCGAAGATGTCATCCGGCGCGAAGCGTGTCGAACTGCAGGATGACGCCTTCAAGCCTGATCCGGCCTATGAGGAACAGGCATATGATATCGATGCGCAGCTCGCCATCTATGGTGGCAAGTCGGAGGTCGAGGCCCCGCGCCCGCTCTTCGAACTGGGCCGCAAGCAGTATGTCCCCGGACAGCTTCCGGAGCCGAGTGAGGTCTTCGGTGAGCTGAATCCGACCAATTTCGCGGTTCAGGCCTTTGGTGACTGGCGTACGGCCGTCGCCTTCAACGATTTCGGCAATAATGAACTGGCCCAGATCGCGACCCGCCTCAACATCGACATCGACATGAAGATCACGTCGACGGAGCGGTTGCATGCCTTCATTCGTCCGCTGGACAGCGGCGCGGATTTCACCCGCTGCGAGCTTGCCGGCAACGACAAGGATCAGGGGTGCAAGCTTCAGGCTGACCTGAATCTGGAGACGCTCTTCTTCGAAGGTGATTTCTCGAACATCCTGTCGGGTATCACGGGTGACTATTACAAGACGGACCGTCCGTTCACGTTCGGCTTCGTGCCGCTGTTCTTCCAGAACGGCCTGTGGATGGATGATGCGATCTTCGGCGGTGCCTTCTCCTTCCCGGCACTGAATTCGCCGGTGCTCGACATCTCCAACATGGATTTCACGCTGTTCTACGGCTTCAACGACGTGAACAACCCGGCGATCCGCAATCTCGGCGGCGGCGTGGCTGACCACAGCGTCCAGGCCTATGGCGCGCATGCCTTCATCGAGGCACGTGAGGGGTATCTGGAAATCGGCTACGGCATCCTCGATGCCGACCGCAGCAAGATCGGTGACCAGGACCTGCACAGCCTCGGCATTTCATGGTCCGCCCGCTACAAGAACATCTTCGGCTACTCGCTGCGGACGTTCATCAGCCGCCAGAAGCGTGACGACGGCGGTAGGGACCTGGGCAACGGCATGGCCTTCCTGCTGGAAACCAGCTGGATGACCCACAAGCCCTATACGCTCATTCCCTACGCCAACTTCTTTCTCGGCATCAACCGGCCGCAGCCGCTCGCCAACGCGGAGGGCCTGCTGGTCAACACCGGTATCAACTTCGAGACGGACGGTCTGACCGGCTTCCCGTTCCTGGACGATACCGCGGCTGACACCTTCGGTGGTGCCATCGGTCTGCAGTATCTGTTCAACCTCGACCAGCAGCTGGTTGTCGAGGCCGCGACGGTGCAGCAGTATGGGGAGCAGGCAAACATCGCCGGTGACCAGTACGCCCTGGGCGTGCGCTGGCAGTTGCCGATTTCGAAGGCATGGATTCTTCGTGCCGACGCCATGTACGGTGTTCGCTTCAACGACGACGACATCGGTGGTGTCCGGTTCGAAGTTCGCCGGAAGTTCTGACCGGATACGGCAACGGGCGGGTGGCATGATCCACCCGCCCGACCGCCGGACGGGGCTGACCTGCGATATCCAAAGGGGGACGGGATGGAATTCGGACTGGTCAATGCCGCAGCATTCGCCGTACTGGCTTTGCTCGGGTTTTATGTACTCAGCCTGATCTACAACAACTTCCGCACGGCGGGCATCGTTGATCGCGGCGTGCAGGAGGAGATCGGTTTCCTTCGCCAGAAGGTCGAACAGATCAAGGCGGTTCGCGAGTTCGACAAGCAGAAGAACGAGCTCTCCTGGAACGGTATCCGCAAGTTCAGGGTGGAGCGGAAGAACCCCGAGAACAAGGACATCTGCTCCTTCTACCTGCGCCCGCACGACGAACGTCCGCTGCCTCCCTTCAATCCCGGCCAGTACCTGACGTTCAAGCTCGACCTGCCGTCGGGCAAGAAGGTGACGACACGCTGCTATTCCCTCTCCGACAGCCCGAAGAGCGAATATTACCGGGTCTCGATCAAGCGCAATCCGCCGCCGAAGGATCCGGCCAAGGCGGATGTGGGCAAGTCATCCTCCAACTTCTTCCACGACAACATCGAAGAGGGCGATATCCTCGACGTGCTGGCGCCGAACGGGGACTTCTTCCTCGATATGCATCGCCAGACGCCGGTGGTCCTGATCGGCGGCGGAATCGGCATCACGCCGGTCCTGTCCATGCTGAACGCGATCGTGGAATCCGGCTCGAAGCGGGAGACCTGGTTCTTCCTGGGCGTCCGCAACGGCAAGGAGCATGTCTTCCGCGAGCATCTGGAAGCCATCGACCGTGCGCACGAGAACGTGCACGTCCGCATCTGCTACTCGGGGCCCGATGATACGGATGTCGAGGGCAAGGACTATCATCACAAGGCCCGCGTCGGCGCTCCGCTGTTCCAGGAAGTCCTGCCGTCCAACAACTACGATTACTACTTCTGTGGACCGCCCCCGATGATGGAGAGCCTGTTCCACGGCCTGCGCGACTGGGATGTTCCCGAAGCCAATATCCATTTCGAGGCCTTCGGCCCCGCGACGGTGAAGTCCAAGAAGTCCACCGACGCCCCCGCCGATGCGGGCGCGGCTCCGGCAACGGGCTTCAAGCTGAAGTTCGTCCGCTCCGAGAAGGAGATTGTCTGGGACGGTTCGGCGGACTCGATCCTCGAATTCGCGGAAGCCAACGATATCGACATGGACTCCGGCTGTCGCGCGGGGGCCTGCGGCACCTGTGTCACCGCCGTGCTGAAGGGGGATGTCAACTATGCGACCGAACCCAGTGCCGAGGTGAACAAGGGCTCCTGCCTTACCTGTATCTCGACACCGAAGTCCGATATGGAGCTTGATGCCTGATCAGCAGGCCATGAAAGCATTCAGTCACGAACACGGGGCGTGCCGGTCATCTGACAGGTGCGCCCCGTTTCCGTTCCGGCGCCTGCTTGCCCGTCAACGGGCGCGGCGGGACAGATGACCGGCACGCTCGACCGGCTGCTGGCGGAGATCCGCAATTGCCGAATCTGCGCGGACCACCTGCCGCACGCACCCCGCCCCGTGCTGGCCGCGACCACCCGGGCCCGGATCCTGATCGCGGGCCATGCCCCCGGAATCCGTGTCCACCGCTCCGGCGTGCCCTGGGATGATCCTTCCGGGGACCGGCTTCGCGCCTGGCTGGGGGTCCGGCGGGAGACTTTCTATGATCCGACCCGGTTCGCTATCATCCCGATGGGTTTCTGCTATCCGGGCACGGTCAAGGGCTCAGGCGATCTGCCGCCAAGGCCCGAATGTGCCGCCGCCTGGCATGCGCGGCTGATGCAGGCCCTGCCCAGGGTCGAGTTCACCCTCGTCCTCGGGCGATATGCCCAGGACTGGCATCTCGGTGACCGGCGACGGAAAACCCTCACCGAAACGGTGGCTGGCTGGACCGACTACATGCCGCGCTATCTGCCCTTGCCGCATCCGTCGGGCCGCAACAACGGCTGGCTGGCGCGCAATCCATGGTTCGAGGCGGAGGTGATTCCCGCCCTGCGCCGGCGCGTCACAAGTCTGCTTGCGTGAGGCCTGCCCGGATTCAGTGAATATTGCCCGAACCGGTCGGGCCTGACTCCGTATCGGCAGGGGGCGCATGTATGGCGCTGGCCTGATGGTGCACCATGCGCCAACGCCCGCCTTCCCGTGCGAACACGTTGGTCGCTGCCAGTTCGTGCGGTCCGATCCGTTCGGTGCAGAGCACGATCCCGGTATCACCATGCAGGTAGGCCACCGCTTTGCCGAAGCTGATGCCCGGCGGCCGCTGCAGGATGTCGAACCAGCCGGACAGCACTTCCGTGCGTCCCTGCCCGGCCCGGTGGCCGGGATGAATGCAGGTGATCTCCCGCCGACCGGACCAGATATCCGTCATCCAGCCCAGGTCTCCGCTGGCAAAGGCGGCATAGAACGCTTCGTTAATCGCCAGCAGGTGATCTTTGGGGTCGATTTCATCCGTCATCCGGGCATCATAGCGTCCATGATCATGAATTGTATCAATACGCTGCGGCTGAACCGCGATGCCATGCGCCTCAACAGCCTGCTCTGCGCCGGAATGGCACTGGGCATGTTGAGCGCCTGCACCGCCATGCAACAGCCCGCCGGCCCCAGCGTCGTGACACCGGAGGCGACCGGCAGCCACTTCGTGATGGCGGATGGCTATCGGTTGCCCTACATGCGCTCGGTCCCGTCGGAACCATGGGCGGTCGTGATCGCCCTGCATGGTTTCAATGACTATCGCCGCGCCTGGTCGGAGCCGGCGGAACGCTGGTCACGTCAGGGCATAGCCGTCTATGCCTATGACCAGCGCGGCTTCGGTGAAACAGAGAACCGCGGCATCTGGCCCGGTGTGCCGACCCTGACGCAGGACCTATCCAGTGTCGTGGAACTGGTCCACGCGCGCCATCCGGGCCTGCCGGTCCATCTGGTGGGCGAAAGCATGGGGGGCGCGGTGGTGATGGCGGCGCTGGGCGCGGCCGAGCCACCCCGGGTGGCCAGTGCAGTGCTGTCGGCGCCTGCGGTCTGGAGCCGAAAGACCATGACCGGCTTTGCCCGCTGGGCGCTGGACTTCTTCTCGTCCACCATGCCGGGATACAAGGCCACAGGCGGCGGTCTGGGTGTGCGCGCGTCGGACAACGACATGGTGCTCCGGGCGATGGGGGCAGACCCGCTGTTCATCAAGGCAACGCGGTTCGATACGGTTTCCGGCCTGGTTGACCTGATGGATGCCGCCTACAATGCCGTCCCGGCAATCAGGACGCCCTTGCTGGTGCTGTATGGCCGACGGGACCAGATCGTCCCCTGCCAGGCCGTCCAGAAGACCCTGGAACGCTTCCACGCCGAGCCGGACCTGGCCCTCTACGACGATGGCTGGCACCTGCTGTTCCGCGATCTGCAGGGGCCTGTTGTCCAGCATGATGTGGGCCGCTGGCTGCTGCAGCCGGACAGCGTGCTGCCCAGTGGCTCAGGCGGTGGAACGGTGACCGATCTCTGTGTGCCGGCGGAAGCGACGTCCCGTCTGGCCAGCGCCAGCGGGTAGCGCGGACTGTCCGTCACCGGATGGAACCGGCACGGGCCGCACCCGTCAGCTCAGGCGAAAGCCCTCATAGCCGTTCGCGACCACTTCGGCACACTTGTCCAGATAGGCGGGAAAGCCCCCGATATAGGGCATGAAGACCCGTGGCTTGCCCGGAATGTTCGCCCCGACGTACCAGGAACTGCAGGTCGACCGCAGCGTCAGGCCCGCGACCTGGTCGCCGTGCGCCACCCATGCCTCTTCCGCCTCGGGCTCGGCCTCTATGCGTTTCAGACCGTTCCCTGCGATATGCGCGATACAGTCGGCGATGAACTCGGCGTGCTGCTCCACGGATGGCAGCATGTTGGTCAGCACCGACGGGCTGCCCGGGCCGGTCACCATGAACATGTTCGGGAAACCGGCGGTCATCAGGCCGAGATAGGTCTTCGGTCCTTCCTGCCACTTTTCCGCCAGCGGGCGCCCTTCCGATCCCCGGATATCCACCCGCAGCAGCGACCCCGTCATCGCATCAAAGCCGGTCGCGAAGACGATGCAGTCGAATGCGTACTCCTCTCCGCCCGTGCGCAGCCCGCTCTCCGTCAGCGCCTCGATGGGGCTGCCGCTGATATCCACCAGATGCACGTTCTGGCGATTGAAGGTCTCGTAGTACCCGGAATCGACGCACAGCCGCTTGCAGCCGATGATGTTGGTCGGGCAGAGCAGTTCCGCCACCTTCGGGTCCTTCACGGTCTTGCGGATCTTGTTGCGGACGAAATCGGCGGCGTAGCGATTGGATTTCTCGTCGAGCAACAGGTCGTTGAAGGCGCCGAGAAACGTCAGTCCGCCCTTCTGCCAGCGGTGTTCGAAGCGGGCCTGCCGTTCCGCGTCATCCACCGCCCTGGCCGACACATCATTGGCCTGGAAGAGTATCCCGGCGGGCATCTTCTTGGCCTGCGCCCGCATCTCCCCATAGTGCGCCTTGATCCGTGCAACGTCTTCCGGATCCAGGGGGCGATTGCGGGCCGGGATGGCGTAGTTGGCGGTCCGCTGGAAGACCGTCAGGGACGCGGCCTGTTCCGCGATGATCGGGATCGACTGGATGGCCGACGACCCGGTACCGATCACCGCCACCCGCTTGCCGGTGAAATCCACATCCTCATGCGGCCACTGCCCGGTGTGGAAGATCGCGCCGCGGAAACTCTCGACGCCGGGAATGTCGGGCATGTTGGCCGAGGAGAGACAGCCCGTGGCCATCACGAACCATCGGGTGGTCAGGGTGTCACCCCCCTCCGTCGTGACCCGCCAGACATCCTGTGTCTCATCCAGGTGGGCCGCCGCGACACGGCAGTCGAAGCGGATATCGCGCCGCAGGTCGAAGCGGTCGGCGACGTGCCGGGCATAGCGGATGATCTCCGGCTGCGTGGCGTAGCGTTCGCTCCACTCCCACTCCTGCTGCAGGTCGTCATCGAACTGATAGGAATACTGCATGCTCTCGACATCACAGCGTGCGCCGGGATAGCGGTTCCAGTACCAGGTGCCGCCGACGTCGCTGCCGGCCTCCATCACCTGCACCCGGAACCCGAGACCGCGCAGGCGGTGCAGCAGATACATTCCGGCGAAACCCGCGCCGACAACGATGACATCCATGTCGGTGGCTGGCTGGCTTGCCGCCGGCGTGTGGTCGCTTGCTGCTTCTGTCTGTGTCATGCGTGCTGTCCGGCGCGGCCGGCTCCCTCCCCAGGGTGTCTGATGGGGGTCATTGTGGTGGCTATGGCGCGCGGGATCAAATGCTGACAGCCATGCAGTTCGCGGCTTCCGGTCCGCACAGGGTGTCCGCAGCGCTTGACCACCGCGCGGGAACCCGCTAAACACCCGCGCTCCGGCCTCCAGTCAGGCGGCCGATCCAATTTTCACGACTTGCGGCCATATGGGCCGAACATGCGGGAGAACAACCATGGCGCGACGCTGTGAGCTTACCGGCAAGGGTGTGCAGACCGGACACAATGTCAGCCACTCCAACATCAAGAGCAATCGTCGGTTCCTGCCGAACGTGCGCCACACCAAGCTGATGTCGGATGCGCTGGGCCGTTCCGTCTCGCTGCGGATTTCCGCCGCTGCGCTGCGTTCCATCGATCACAACAGCGGTCTGGACAACTTCATCCTGAAGCAGTCCGACGCAAAGCTGTCCGACAACGCCCGCAAGCTGAAGCGCGAGATCGCCAAGGCCCGTGCCGAGGCGGCAGCACCGGCGGCCTCCGCCGAAGCCTGATTTCAGCGACAGACGGATCTGACGAAGCCGGGCCATGTGCCCGGCTTTTTCGTTGGGGCCAAGGTCGGTGCTATCAGGCCCCTTGGACAGGTCCCGTGATCAGGCCCAGCTCGGGTAATCCGGATACCACCGCGCCCTGCCGCGCTCCACGTAGGCGACCAGGTTCGGGTGCTGGCGCACGGCCGTTCTCAGCGGGCTTTCGATATCCGGCACAAGGACATTGGCGAGAAAGGCGACACCGGTCGCGTCCACGCCGGTCGGTTCCGCACCCATGAACCAGTCCTGATCCCCCAGCAGACCCGCGCAGGCATCGATATCCGCCGCGCCGAAGGCCATGATGTCCTGAACCTCATGCAGGCCCAGCCCGTGTCCGGCCAGGTTGGACCGCACCTTCCGCTGTGCGACCACCTTGATGATCGACCGGATCACCGGCGGCATGGTGGCGAACAGCTCCCGGGCGATCCGGTCATAGGTGGGCGGATCCATCCAGCGTGTGTGGACGATGGCCCAGTAGAGCCGTTCCTCCAGCATGCGCGCGATCGCATGGGCTGTCGCCTTCTGGCCGGCGTCCAGCGCCGCGTCAGGGTCGAAACCGAGGCGCCGCGCCATCTCGCGGCGGATCAGTTCCGAATCCCCGACCATCGGTCCACCGTCGAAGCTGGCGGCGGGCAGCTTGCCCTTCGGTCCCTTGCGGGGATCGTTCACCGTTTCCACGGTGAAGGGTGCCCCGGACATCTTCAGCAGGATCTCCGCCTTCATGCAGAACGGGCTCGGGTTCGGCAGGCCCAGCGCCGCCGGGTATTGCCGAAGGGTGATCACCCGAGCGTTTCCTTCAGGAATGCCTGGGTGCGCTGCCAGGACAGGGCGGCATCGGCCTCGTCATAGCGGGCGCTGGTCGGGTTGGCGAAGGCGTGGTTGGCATCATACCAGTGGGTGGTGAGCTGCTTCCCGGCCTGCTTCATCTCAGCCTCGAAGCCGCTGACCATGGCCCGGTTGATCCACTGGTCCTCGGTTGCGAAATGACCCAGTACCGGACCCTTCAGCGCCTCCAGGTCCGCCGCCTTCCGGCTGACATTGCCATAATAGATGATCGTGCCGTCCACCGGCGCGGCGATGGAGGCGTTCAGCGACCAGCCGCCACCGAAGCACCAGCCGACCGTTGCCACCTTGCCGTTGGTCCTGTCGTGATCCTTCAGCCAGCCGATCCAGCTCGCCAGCGTATCGGTGGCCTCGTCCCCCTTGACCTGGCCCATGTAGCTGCGGGCATCACCGGCCTCGGTGGCGACCTTGCCGTCATAGAGGTCCACGGCCAGGGCCACGTACCCTTCCTCCGCCAGCTTCGCGGCCACGGACTTGATCTGGTCGTTCAGGCCCCACCATTCGTGGATCAGCAGCACTGCCGCCGCGGGTGTCTTCGCGGGCAGGGCGAGTGCGCCACTGACCGCCTTCCCGCCTGCGGTGGTGATGGCAACATCCTGAAGGCCGTGGGCCGCAGCCCGTGCCAGCATCGGATCGGCCAGAATGGCGGCGAGGGGCAGGCTTGCGGCCCCCTTCAGAACTGTCCTGCGCGCATACATGTCGGTCACTCCTGCCAGATTGGTTGGTGATACAGAGATGGTATTCGACACGCCGCATGCCGCCAATCACGCTCGCGTTAACCATTCCGACAGGGCGTGCATGACACCATGGTGACAGCCGCGCTTGACAAGTCCGTGACATTATTGTGCGCTGCACAATACAAATGAGAGGGATGTCCGCTATCCTTCGATTCGCGACGCAATCGGGAGATCCAGTTTGCTGTACCAGATGTACGAACTGAACCACGCGGCGATCAAGCCGTGGCGCGCTGCCGCGCACATGACCCAGATGATGCTGCGTCACCCCATGAACCCGGCTGCGCATACAGCGCCAGGCCGCGCCGTTGCGGCGGCGGCCGATGTGTTCGAGGGTATTACCCGCCGTTACGGCAAGCCGTCCTTCGGGCTGGACGAAATCACCATCGACGGCGCACCGGTGCCGGTGACGGAGCAGGTAATCTATCGCAAGCCCTTTGGGCAGCTCAAGTATTTCTCCCGCGATACCAGCAGCCTGAACCGGCGTCGCGCCGATCCGCGCGTGCTGATCGTGGCCCCGCTGTCCGGCCACTATGCCACGCTGCTGCGCGGCACGGTTGCCGCGATGCTGCCGGAGCATGAGGTCTTCATCACCGACTGGCGTGACGCGCGCAACGTGCCGGTGTCGGAAGGCAACTTCGATCTGGAAGATTACATCGACTACGTCATCGACTTCCTGCGGGTGCTCGGACCGAATACCCATGTCGTCGCTGTCTGCCAGCCCGGTCCGGCGGTTCTTGCCGCCACAGCGCTGATGTCGGAAGACAATGATGCGGCGACCCCGGCGACCCTGACCATCATGGGCAGCCCGATCGATCCGCGGAAAAGCCCGACTGTGCCCAACGACCTGGCGACGTCCCGTCCGATCGAATGGTTCAAGACCAACGTCATTACCCGGGTGCCCCTGCCGCATGCCGGTTTCATGCGTCCGGTCTATCCCGGCTTCCTGCAGCTCACCGGTTTCATGACCATGAACCTGGATCGCCATATCGATGCGCACAAGAAGCTCTATGAAGGGCTGATCGCGGGCGACGGCGATTCCACCGACGGCCACCGCAAGTTCTATGACGAGTATCTCTCGGTACTGGACCTGACGGCCGAATATTACCTGCAGACGCTGGAGGTGGTGTTCCAGCGCTTCGATCTGCCGAACGGCACGATGATGCACCGGGGCCGCCGCGTTGATCTGACCAAGATCAGGAAGACCGCCCTGTTCACCGTGGAGGGCGAGAAGGACGATATCTCCGGTATCGGCCAGACCCAGGCGGCGCATGATCTCTGCATCAACATCCCGGCGAAGAAGCAGATGGACTACATTCAGGATGGCGTCGGTCATTACGGTGTGTTCAACGGCGGCCGCTGGCGCACCGAGATCCAGCCCCGCATCCGCGACTTCATCCGCTCCTTCCCGGTACTCGGCGCCTGATGCATGGCGGGGGCCGGGGGCAGCGATCCGCTGGGAGGCCCCGGCGTCGTCAATGCATTCCGGGCCTGGCAGGCTGCGGCGGGCGGACAGCCACGTGACTGGCACTTCCGCGCGGGCCTGACCGACCGACCGGCCATTCCGCTGCCGTGCGATCTGCTGTTTCCGGGGGAATCGCCTGCCGAGAAGACGCTGGCGGACTGGCTCATGGCCGCGGCGCCCCATCTGGTTCAACCCATCCGCATGTTGCGCCCCGCACCCAGGGCACGCGGCCTGCGCCGCCTGTTCGGTGGGGGCAGGTTGGGCGCGGGTGAGATCCTCGACGCATCGGACAGGCTGATCAGCGGCATGCTGGCGGCACCGGAGGGGACATTTCAGGTCGCGAAGGCCACCCTGACCGACGTCACCCGGCTGACGGTTGCCCTGGCGCGGGATGCCGTGCGGCTGGGCGGCCAGGTCACGCCGGGCGACAGCGGCGACGTTGTGGAAGCCAGCGCGGCGACGGGTCTCTATGCCGTGCTTGCCCGGCCCTGGCCGGAAATGGCGGGACTGCATGAACTGCCGACGGTGGCCGGGCCGCTGAGTCTCATCCCGATGCCCAATGACCTGATGCTGGCGCATGTCCCGACAGGCGGGGAGGTCACTTCCGGCAGGGATCTGGAGGGGCTGCTGGCGGCAATCCTCACCCGGCGCGCGACCCTGCGCACGGTCTTGGCAGGCGACGTCGGCGCGACGGCTTGCCTGCGCGACCTGCTGCCCTGCGCGGAGGGACTCTCCGCCAGCTCCGGTCCGCTGCATGACGGTGGCATGGATGGCGGCTATGGCCTGTTCGCCAACCGGGTCGCAGCGACATGGGCGCATCTGGATGCTGCCTATATCCGCACCCTGATCTCCCGCCATGGTGCCTCCGTGCCGGAGATGCTGGACGGGGTCCACAGGGATGCCGATCTGGGGGAGGACCTGGGCGGTGGGCTGTTCGGTCGGGAGGTCGACTGGATGATGCGCCATGAGTGGGCGGAGGATGCCGCCACGGTGCTGCACCGGCGGGGCCCCTTTGCCTTCCTCGGCACTGACCCGGAACGTTTGCGCCGCTGGATGGAACAGAACGGCTGACTGGTGTAAAGCATCCCCCGGACAGAATTGCATCGAACGACCGGATCGGGGGAACTTCCATGGCCACTAGCTTGCGGGAACTGCTGGACACGGGCGCGGACGATGCGCCGGCCATTGGCGCGGAAGGTCGCGCCGATCTGACCCACGGCGGGCTGCGGGACTTTGCGGTGAAGGTGGTGGCCGACCTGAACGGTTTCGGCGTCGGGCGCAACGACCGGGTCGCCATCGTGCTGCCGAACGGACCGGAGATGGCGACCGCTTTCCTGACGGTGGCCTGTGGCGCTACCACGGCCCCGCTCAATCCGGCCTACCGCGCCGATGAGTTCGACTTCTACCTGGATGACCTGAACGCCAGGGCCCTGATCGTGGCCGACGACTATGAGGGTGATGCCGTCCCGGCGGCGGAGAAGCGGGGCATCGCGATCCTGCGCCTGACGCCGCGCACTGACGATGCCGCCGGCCTGTTCGACCTTGCCGGACCCGCGGCAGCCTCGGCGCCGCAGGCGGGCGGCATGGCGGGGGCGGATGATGTGGCTCTGGTGCTGCATACTTCCGGCACCACCTCGCGGCCGAAGATCGTGCCGCTGTCGCAGGCCAATGTCGCGGCCAGCGCCCGGCACATCCGTGCCGCCCTTGATCTGACGGCGGCGGATCGCTGTCTCAACATCATGCCGCTGTTTCACATCCACGGCCTGATCGCGGCGGTGTTGAGTTCCGTGGCGGCGGGTGCCAGTGTCTGGTGCAGCCCGGGCTTCAACGCCCTGCGCTTCTTCACGTGGATGGAGGTGGCGAAACCCAACTGGTACACGGCGGTGCCGACCATGCATCAGGCGATCCTGAGCCGGGCCGGGCGCAATGCCGAGCTGATCGCTGCCCAGCCGCTGCGGCTGATCCGCTCCTCCTCCTCCTCCCTGCCGCCGCAGGTGATGGCGGAACTGGAGGAGACCTTCGGCTGCCCGGTGATCGAGAGCTATGGCATGACCGAGGCGGCGCACCAGATGGCCTCCAACCCCCTGCCGCCCGCCGCGCGCAAGCCGGGTTCCGTCGGCATCGCCGCCGGGCCGGAGGTCGCGATCATGGACCCGGACGGCAATCTGATGGATCAGGGCGCGACGGGGGAAGTCGTCATCCGTGGCCCCAATGTCACCGCCGGATACGAGGCCAATCCCAAGGCCAATGCCGAGAACTTCACCAATGGCTGGTTCCGCACCGGGGACCAGGGCGTGCTGGACGCGGAAGGCTATCTCAGCATCACCGGGCGCCTGAAGGAGATCATCAACCGGGGCGGCGAGAAGATCTCCCCGCGTGAGGTGGACGAGGTGCTGATGGACCATGAAGCCGTGGCCCAGGTCGTCACCTTCGCCATGCCGCATCCGAAGCTGGGGGAGGAAGTCGCCGCCGCCGTGGTGCTGCGTGAGGGGGCGAGCGCCACGGATCGCGAGATCCGCGACTTCGTCGCCACCCGGCTGGCCGACTTCAAGGTGCCGCGCAAGCTGCTGATCCTCGACGAGATTCCGAAGGGCGCCACCGGCAAGCTGCAGCGCATCGGTCTGGCCGAGAAACTCGGCCTCGCCTGAGGCGATGCCTGCGGCGGAGGCGGTCCTGACCATCCCCGACTTCTGCCTCGTCCTGCTGGTCGGGGCCTCGGGGGCGGGCAAGTCGACCTTCGCCGCCCGGCATTTCCGGCCGACAGAGGTGGTGTCGTCCGATGCCTGCCGGGGGCTGGTCTCGGATGATGAAGCCGACCAGTCGGCCAGCGCGGCGGCCTTCGAACTGCTGCATCTGATCACGGAGAAGCGCCTCGCCGCCCGCCGTCTGACTGTCATCGATGCCACCAACCTGAAGGTGAGGGGCCGGCGGCCGCTGCTCGACCTCGCCAGGCGATTTCATGCGCCGGTGGTGGCGCTGGTCCTGCTGCTGGACCCGGCGACCTGCATCGCCCGCAACCGCCACAGGGCCGCCGGGGGCGGTCGCCATGTGGGGCGGGAGGTGATTGCCGCACAGTCGAAGTCATTGCGCGATGGCCTGCCCGCGCTGCGGGACGCGGGTCTCGCGGCGGTCCATGTCCTCGATACGCCCGGGTTCATCGATGCGATCAAGGCGATTCGCCGTGTCAGCCCCCCTCCCTTACACCCCACGCGGTCCTGATCCTAGCGCCGCTCCAGCCCTGCCAGATAGGTGTCGGCGACCATGGTGGCATATTCGTCAGGCCCCACCGGCCCCGCTGGGTCGTACCAGAGGTAGGTGTAATTAATCATGCCGACGCACATCATGGTCTGGGCCATGAGGGTGCGGCTGGTGATGTGGCCGCTCTGGTCACAGTCGCGGATCAGGTCGCGCAGCACGGCGATGATGCGCCGCTGCTTGCCGACGATCTCTGCCCGCTCCGCCGTGCCGAGGTTCTGCAGGTCGTGCAGCAGCACCACCTGCAGGTCGCGGGACCCGGCGTTGATGCCGACGATGGTGCGGATGGTGGAACGGAAGCGGTCCTGTGCCGTCACGCCGTCCGTCGCAGCAGTGCTGGCGGCGTCCAGCATCATGTCGAGATGGCTGCTCAGCATCTCCTGCAGCAATGCCTCCTTGGAGGCGAAATAGTGGTACAGCAGGCCGCGCGAGACGCCATTTGCCTTTGCCAGATCCGCGATGCTGGTCGCGGCATAGCCCTGACGCGCGAACTCGGTCGCGGCGCAGGCCATGATGCGGCGGCGGATCTCCTCGTAGTTCTCGGCCTGCTTCCGCGCCATCGTCTGTTTCCATCCTGATTCGGCAGGGGGAGCGTACCACCCCTCAGTCGCGCACCAGAACCCGCTGTGCCTTGGCCTCGTAGCGGGGCAGGGTGCCTTCCTCATGGCATTCCACCGGCACCTTCAGGCCGAGGCGGCTGGTCAGGCTGCGGCCGACGGCGTCGGCCAGTTCATCGGGGGAGCCGTTGTGGCTGCGCTCCTTCTCGATGGCCACGACGATCTGCTTCGGCGCGCTGCCCGGCGTGTCGACATAGATCTGCCAGGCTTCCTTCACTGTCCCCGGGGTGGTGGCGATGACATCCTCCACCTGGGACGGGTAGACGATGACCCCGCGCACCTTCAGCATGTCGTCGGAGCGGCCGATGATCCGCCCGATGTTGCGCATCCCGCGGCGCCCGCAGGGGCAGTCATAGGGATGCTCCGACAGGCGCACTAGATCGCGGGTGCGCCAGCGCACCACCGGTGACGCCTGCTTGTCCAGCGTGGTGACGACGATCTCGCCGACCTCACCCGGCCCGACCGGCCTGAAGGTCTCCGGGTCGAGGATCTCGGTCAGGACCGTATCCTCGTTGAACAGATGCATCTCGTCGCGGGCATGGCTCCAGGGGCAGGAGGCGGCGACGATGGGGCCACCGGCCTCTGTCGTGCCATAGGTGTTGAAGGTCATGAAGTCGGACGGCAGTCCGGCCTCCAGCTCATCACGGAAGGCGCGGGAGACGGATTGGCCGCCGATGACGGCGCGCTTCAGCTTCCAGTCGGTCTTCAGATCGATGCCCTTCTCCTGGCTGGTGCGGATCAGGGTGGCGAGGAAGACCGGCGAGACCGTGGCCAGCGACCATTCCATGTCGCGCATCCATTCCACCACCAGGTCGCTGCGCCCCGGCCCGACGGGGAAGTTGGTCATGCCCAGTTCCGCCATGCCCAGGTCATAGGCCAGCCCGCCAACCCAGAGGCCGAAGCCGAAACCGTTGTAGCCCCGGTCGCCGGGCCGGCAGCCGTGAGCGTGGAGCTGTCGCGCCACCTGCCGGGCCAGCAGCACCTGCATGTCCTCGCGGGTATAGCCGAACAGGACCGGCAGGCCGGTGGTGCCGGAAGTGGCGCAGAACCGTTCCACCTTCTCCGTCGTGGTGCCCAGCATGGGGAAGGGGTAGCGGTCGCGGAGCTGCGACTTCTGCAGGAACCCCAGGCTGTCCAGCGCCTGCCGGTCCGACAGGTCGTGCGGATGCAGCCCGGACTCCCGGAAATGATCCACCCATTCGGGGGACTGGGCCAGTCGCTGCCCCAGGGCCCCGAGCTTGCGGTTCTGGATGGCAAGCAGGTCATCGTGGTCCAGCGCCTCGATCTCGGGATGCAGCATGTCTGCCTCTGTTCCGGCCATTCGTCGTCTCCCCGTTCCGTATCCCCTGCCGGCGTGCGCCGAAGGTTGGGCATTGCAGAGTTTCAATCCTTCTATTATAAACCGGACAGCCGTTCAATGAATAAACCACCGCCTGCCAACCGACAGGGAGCGCGCCCGATGAATGTCATGACCCGCCCGTACGTGCCGGACTTTGCCACCCTGATCGAACAGGATCGGGTGCATGGATCGCTCTATACCGATGCGGACATCTTCCGCATGGAACTGGACCGCATCTGGTATCGCACCTGGGTCTATGTCGGGCATGAGAGCGAGGTGCCGGAACCGTTCGATTTCGTCACCAAGTCCATCGGGCCGCAGCCGATCATCATGACCCGTGGCGCGGACGGGCAGATCAACCTGTTGCAGAACCGCTGCCCGCATCGCGGCAACGAGGTCTGCACGGAGCCACGGGGCAACGCGCGCAAGTTCACCTGTCCGTTCCACAACTGGACCTTCGCCAATGACGGCAGGCTGGAGGCGACGGCCTTTGCCGATGGCTACAAGGGGCAGGACATGGCGGCCCTGTCGCTGGGCAAGGTCGCGCGTGTCGCCAGCTATCGCGGCTTTGTCTTCGGCTCCTTCGCCACCGAAGGCCCGACGCTGGAGGAACATCTGGGCGGCGCGGCGGAGACGCTGGACCGGCTCTGCGATTCATCGCCCACCGGTGAGGTGGAGATCACTGCCGGATTCCTGCAGCACCGTGTGAAGGCAAACTGGAAGTTCGTGCTGGAGAACGAGACCGATGGCTATCACCCCGCCTTCGTCCATGCCTCCGTCTTCAAGGTGACGGACAGCGGCATCGGCGGCCTCTATGGCTCGAAGTCCACTGCCGTTACCCGTGACTTCGGCAATGGGCACACCGAACTGGACCTGCGCCCGGAGTTCCGCCTCCGCGACCAGCCTCTGAACTGGTTCGGCACCACGCCGGAACGGCTGCCGGACTATGTCGCGGCCATGGAACAGGCGCATGGGCCGGAGAAGGCGCGGGAGGTGATGATCGACGGCACTCCGCACGTGATGATCTTCCCCAACCTGTTCATCGCGGAGATCCAGATCTTCGTGCTGCAGCCCCGCGCGGTGGACGACACCGTGCAGCATGTCACGGCGCTGCAGTTCAAGGGCGCGCCTGACATCAACCGTCGCCTGCGCCAGCAGACCATGGGCTCCGTCGGCCCCGCCGGATTCCTGCTGGCGGATGATTCGGAGATGTACGAGCGCACGCACCGTGGCGTGCTCTCCCGCGATCCGGAGTGGCTGTATCTGGCGCGCGGGGAGCATCGGGAGCGCACGGACGAGGACGGTTTCCGCGTCGGCCATGCCACCGACGAGGTGCCCTCGCGCGGGATATGGCGTCACTACCGCCAGATGATGGAGGCCGAGTGATGGGGATGATCACCGTGGAACAGGACATCACGCGCCGGGTCGAACAGTTCATCTACGCGGAGGCCCGCCTGCAGGACGAGCACGAATATGCGGCGTGGGAGGCGCTCTGGACCGACGACGCGATCTACTGGCTGCCCGCCAATGGCGACGCCATCGACCCCGAACAGCAGATGTCGATCATCTACGACAACCGTTCCCGCATCGGGGTGCGGGTGCGGCAGCTTCTCAGCGGCAAGCGCTATACCCAGGACCCGAAGTCCGCGATCCGGCACCTGATCACCAATGTCGAGGTGCTGGACCGGTCGGGTGACGAGGTCAGCGTCGGCTGCAATGTCATGGTCTATGAATCCAGCCTGCGGGGCGAAACCCTCTGGGCCGCACGCACTGAATATCTGCTGCGCGACACGCCTGACGGCTTTCGCATGGCCCGCAAGAAGGTGGCGCTGGTCAATAACGACAAGCCGCTCTTCACGCTGTCGTTTCTCATCTGATGTGGTCCCCGGCCCGCCCTTTCCCGGTTTGTCGTTGGACTGTTCCATTCCTCTCCCCCACCCGGCCACCCAATAAGGATACTCCCGTGGGTGGCCGGGTGGGGGAGAGGGATGGAACAGGCCGCAAACAGACTCCCGAGAGGGCAGGCCGGGGCCTGAAAACAACCTCCGGAGATCCATCATGAACCTGCTAACCGAACCCGTAGGCGACGGCAATGTGCTTCTGAGCCACACCGACGGCATCGCCCATATCCGCCTGAACCGTCCCAATGACGCCAACGGCATGAACAACGGCCTGCTGCGCGACCTCTATCAGGCGATCATGGTCTGCCATGGCTCGGAGGATGTGCGCGCCGTGCTGCTGACCGGGGCGGGGAAGAACTTCTGCGCCGGGGGCGACATCAAGGAATTCGCGTCGAAGGGCGAGAAACTGCCCGCCCATATCCGCACCGCCACGGCACTGCTGCAGGATGCGGCACAGGCGCTGATGCGGCTGGATGCGCCGGTGATCGCCGCCATCCAGGGCTATGCCACCGGCGGCGGTGGTTTCGGCATGGCCTGCGCGGTGGACCTGGTGGTGGCGGCGGAGAGCGCGAAGTTCCTCGCGGGCGCGACCAAGGTCGGCATGTCACCGGACGCCGGTACCACCACGACGCTGCCCGCGCTGGTCGGTCACCGCAAGGCGATGGAGATCCTGCTGACCAACCCGACCATGACGGCTGAGGAGGCGAAGGATCTGGGCATCGTCAACCGCGTGGTACCGGACGCGGATCTGCTGGACGCCGCCATGGATCTGGCGCGTGAACTGGCGAGCGGCCCGCCGCTGGCACAGGCCGCGGTGAAACGGCTGCTGCGTCAGGGCAAGGCCCTGCCGGTGGAGGCCTGCTTCACGGAGGAAGCCCGCAACGTCGCCGAACTCTCCGGCACCGCAGACGCGCGGGAAGGCCTCGCCTCCATGATCGAACGCCGCCCGGCCACCTTCACGGGTCGGTAGACCTCAGTCCGACACCCGCGCCAGAAACTCCGCATCCGGCAGCACGCGCAGCGGCAGCAGGTCGCTGTCGGTGGTGATGATCAGGGCGGGGTCCACGCGGATGCCGACGCCGGCGAAGGAACCGGCGACGGAGAAGGCCTGGAGCTGCGCGTTGCGACCGGCGACGCGGGGCAGTTTCCAGAGTTCCTGATAGATCGTGTCCCGGCTCTCGAACTGGCCTTCCGTCGCCGCCACCAGATCCGCGTCCTGGCTGTAGAGCGCGATATTGGCCCCGCAGCGCCCGACGATGGGCTTGGCGGCATAGCCCGCCGCGCGCAACGCGTCGGTCAGTTCGTAGCCGGTGTCGAGCAGGAAGCGACTGCTCGGGAACATCTCCCGCACCACGGGCAGGATCGCCTTGTTGCTGGTGACCAGGGTCCAGAGCGGTTCGAAGACCATCACGCCCTCCCGCAGCAGCACATCGACGATGCGCGGCGGCTGGGTGGCACGGTCGATGGTGCGGTGCAGGCGCAGGTTCTCCTCGTCCTCCGCCAGATCCTCGCGGATCTCGTCCAGCGCGGTCTCCCACGCCTAGGTCTTCCAGACCCAGCGGATCGGTACGCCGTCTGCGTCCAGCACCTCGCCGCCGTCGCCCCAGCGCAGCCCCTCGACACCCGTCACGATGCGGCAGGTCAGACCGGCCTGCTCCATCGCGCGCTTCATGAACAGGGCGTGGTAGGTTTCCTCGATATCGTCGTCGCGCATGATGTGCAGCACGCCGTCAATGGCCGTTTCCCGCCAGGCATCCACCAGCAGATCGTACAGCCGCCCGCCGGGGTCACGCCCGTCGGTGCAGCCAAAGGCCTCCGCCCAGCGTCCCAGCAGCGACCCGGCCTCCATGTAACAGGATGCCGAGTCGGCATTGTATTCGTACGCCTTCAGCCCCTCCGGCCGCATGGCGAAATCAAAGCGCCCGGTGATCATCTCGTTGCGGCGGTTGTTCCAGGACTGGCGAATGCGCGACCAGAGCGCGGGCGGCAGGTTGAACCGCGCCAGCAGCGTGTCATCGGACAGCACCTGATTGGTCGCGTGCAGGAACATGCGGTGCAGCTCGTTGGTGGCGCGCTGCAGTTCCCGCATCGCGGTCTCGCTGATGCAGTACCAGGCACGCAGGTCCGCCGGGTCCTTCGACAGCACCTGGCCGCCCATCAGGTCGATGTAGTTGGCATCGATCGGGTCTGATGGATCCAGCCAGGCGACCGCCTCCGCCGCCCCCGGCGCGGTCTCCAGTGTCTGGCGCTTGATGCCAAAGAGCGCCGGATCATCCTCCAGCTCCGTCTCGGCCCCTGTCGTGTCGTCGGTCTGGATCACCCAGCCCAGGATGCTGCCGTCGTGATAGGTGCAGTCCAGCCAGCAGCCGCCATCACCGGTCAGGCGTCGCGGCAGTTCGCGTGACCAGTTCTGACCGGCCGGCCAGACGGAATCATGCACGTTCTGTTCGATGCAGCGCACGCGGTCGGCCAGAACCTCCGTCACCACCGCGACATGGCCCGTGACCTCGAACTCACCGCCCTCGTTCCAGATCAGCAGGCAGCCGGGCTCCGGCGGGCGGGTGGAACCGTTGCGGAAGGAATGCAGCGGCAGGGTGCTGCCGTCGGCGATCACCTTCACCTGGCGCAGACGGAAGATGTCATAGGCCATGGCGATGTCCTCGAAGACATAGCCCCGGTTCTGGTAAATCCAGCGCCGCGCCAGCTCCACGCACTGCCACTTGAAACCCATGTAGACACCGTCGACGGTGCTGTGGAACGCCTGCCGCGTCGGCATCGCCTCCCGGTCCACCGAATCATAGTCGGAGGAATAGACCTCGGTTCCGCCGGGACCATGCCCCAGAACGGTTCCGAAGGGGGCGGGGGTGATGGCGTGATGGTGTTTCATGGCTGTTCCAGGGACGGGCGAAGGGCGGACAGGTGTCGCGCCGCGCGAGCCTCTATACCCATGCCGGAACCTTGGCGAGCGGATTCAGCGCTGCCCCGAACGATTTTCCCTGGCCGTTGCGCAGCCTACCCAGCGGCCCAGTTCGGCGGGCGCTTGTCGATGAAGGCCTGGACGCCTTCGGTGGCTTCGGCGGAGCGCTGGGCGGCGGCGAACTGGGTGGCGGCGATGTCTAGGGCGGTCTCCACGTCCTGGTCGCGGACGGCGCGGATGACGGTCTTGGCGCGGGCGATGGCTCCGGGGGCGCCCTTCAGGATCTCGGCCAGGACTTCCGTCACCTTCTGCTCCGCCGCGTCGGCGTCCTCGCACAGCCAGTCGATGATGCCGATCTCCACGGCTTCCGCGCCGGAGAGCATGTTGCTCATCACCGCCAGACGCCGGGTCAGCCGTTCCCCGATGCGCCCGATGACGACGGGCAGGATCGCGGCGGGCAGCACGCCCAGCCGTGCCTCGGTCAGGCCGAAGCGGGCGCGGGGCGTGGCAATGACGATGTCGGCGGCGCAGACCAGTCCGAAGCCGCCGCCCAGCGCCGCGCCGTCGGCCACCACGATCAGCGGCTGCGGCGTGCGGTCCATGCGCTGGAAGAAGGCCCCGCCCTGGCGGTTCCGCTCCGCGATCGGGTCGGCGCCGCCGGTGCCATCCGCCGCGCCGGTCTGCTGGCTGGCCTTGAAGCCGCGCACGTCGCCGCCCGCTGAAAAGCTCTTGCCCGCGCCGCGCAGCACGATGGCGCGGCAGGTCCGGTCCTCGGCGACAGAGGCGATGGCCGCGTCGATGCCGTCCAGCAGTTCCTGCGACATGGCATTGCGGGCATCGGGTCGGTTCATGGTGATGTGCAGGACACCGCCTTCACGGCGGGTGAGGACGATTTCTTCGGTCATGGTGGGTTCCCTTTTTGGTCGACCGTGCCTCCCCTCTCCCCCTCCCGGCCACCCATTTCAGGATACTTGCGTGGGTGGCCGGGAGGGGGAGAGGGATGGAACAGTCCATCAACAGAATCTTCGGGCGAGAGGGCGGTCTCTCAGCGAACGGGTCCTATCCGCGCTTGCCGGGCAGGATGTTCATGCTCTTGCAGATGATCGACAGCATCACCTCGTCGGCGCCACCGCCGATGGAGGCGAGACGGCCGTCACGGTACATGCGGCTGATCGGGGTCTCGTTCATGTAGCCCATGCCGCCCCAGTACTGCAGGCAGCTGTCGTAGACCTCCCGCTTCAGCCGTCCGATCTTCAGCTTGCCCATGGAGGCGAGGCGGGTGACGTCCCTGCCTGCGGTATATTCCTCGATGCAGCGGTCCATCAGGCTGCGCAGCAGCTCGACCTCCGTCTGCAGTTCGGCCATACGGAAGTGGATCACCTGGTTGTCCAGCAGCGGCTTGCCGAAGACCATGCGCTGGCCGGTATATTCGATGGTCTGGTCGATGGCCTTCTGCAGCCCGGTGATGCCGGAGGCGATGGCCCACATCCGCTCCTCCTGAAACTGCTGCATCTGGTAGGTGAAGCCCTTGTTCTCGTCGCCGATGCGGTGGCGCTGCGGCACGCGCACATCCTCGAAGAAGATCAGGCCGGTGTCGGAGGAATGCATGCCCATCTTGTCGAGCTTCTTCGCCCGCGTGACCCCCGGCGTATCCATCGGCACGACCACCAGCGACTTGTTGCGGTGCACGGCCCCGTCCGGGTCGGTGTTCACCAGCATGACCATGTAGTCGGCCTGGAAGGAATTGGTGATCCACATCTTCTGGCCGTTGATGATGTAGTCGTCGCCATCCTTGCGCGCCCAGCTCTTCAGCGATGCCACGTCCGACCCGGCACCGGGTTCGGAGACACCGATGCAGGCCACCATCTCGCCGGCGATGGCCGGGGCCAGGAACTCCCGGCGCAGCTCATCGGAGCCATGGTTCGACAGCGCCGGGGTGGCCATGTCGGTCTGCACGCCCAGCGCCATGGGAACACCGCCGCAATTGATGCTGCCCAGCGCCTCCGCGAAGGCCAGGTTGTAGGAATAGTCGAGGCCGAGGCCGCCATATTCCTCCGGCTTGTGGATGCCGAGGAAGCCCATGTCGCCGAACTTCCTGAAGACCTCGTGGGCGGGAAAGGCACCCTCCGCTTCCCATGCATCCACGTGCGGATTGATCTCTTCCTCGATCAGCTTCCGTGCGGATCGCTGGATCTCCAGATGTTCATGTGTGTAGACGCCCATGGTTTCCTCCCCCGGCAGTGGTGCCTGGCAACAGGCGCGCCGATGATAGACCCGAACAGCGGCGTCTGTGCACCCGCAGATGCGGCATGGTGGGAATCGATCTTGCCAGTGCTTGGCGACCGACCACCAGATGTGGTAACAGCGCGGCTTCCGATCCCAGTCGCCGCGAGAACTGCTCATGTCCAGGATTGCCCTTGCGTCAGACCATGCCGGGTTCGAGCTGAAAGAGGCTCTGCGCGATGAACTGAAGGGGTTGGGCCATGACGTGCTCGACCTCGGCACCAGCAGTCTCGATTCGGTCGATTATCCGGATTTCGGCCGCAAGGCCGCGGAGGCCGTGGCCGCGGGCGAGGCGGAGGCGGGTGTGATCGTCTGCGGCACCGGCATCGGCATTTCCATCGCCGCGAACCGTGTGCCCGGCGCGCGCACCGCCCTATGTCACGACATCACCACCGCGCGCCTGTCGCGCGAACACAATGACGCCAACATCCTGGCCCTGGGCGCGCGGGTGATCGGCACCGAGACCGCGCGCGACTGCGTGCGGGCCTTTCTGGAGACGCCGTTTGCCGGGGGGCGGCACCAGCGTCGCGTGGACAAGCTGGGCTGAGGCCCGGAACTGATTCGATCGTTCGAACGATCAAGAGCTTCAAGGGAGCATCGCACATGAACATGGTCGCCACCGCAGCAGCGGGTGAAGCCATCTGGTCCGCCGACATGGAACGGGATGACAAGGCGGTCTTCGACGCCATCAACGCCGAGTTCGGTCGCCAGCAGAGCGAGATCGAGCTGATCGCGTCGGAGAACATCGCCAGCCCGGCCGTGATCCGGGCCATGGGCAGTGTGCTGACCAACAAGTACGCGGAGGGATATCCGGGCCGTCGCTACTATGGGGGCTGCGAGCACGTCGATGTGGTCGAGGCGCTGGCCATCGAGCGGGCGTGCAAGCTGTTCGACTGTTCCTTTGCCAACGTGCAGCCGCATTCCGGCGCACAGGCCAACCAGGCCGTCTTCCAGGCCCTGCTGAAGCCCGGTGACACCTTCATGGGCATGTCGCTGGCTGCCGGTGGGCATCTGACCCATGGCGCTCCGCCGAACCAGTCGGGCAAGTGGTTCAATGCGGTGCAGTACGGCGTGCGTCGGGAGGATGCCCGCATCGACTTCGACGAGGTCGAGCGGCTGGCGAAGGAACACAGGCCGAAGCTGATCGTGGCCGGCGGCTCAGCCTATCCGCGCTTCATCGACTTCGCCCGCTTTCGTGCGATTGCCGATGAAGTGGGCGCGCTGTTCATGGTCGACATGGCGCATTTCGCCGGTCTGGTCGCCGGTGGTGTGCATCCGAACCCGCTGGACCATGCCCATGTGGCGACGACCACCACCCACAAGACCCTGCGTGGCCCGCGTGGTGGCATGGTCCTCACCCGCGACGACGATCTGGGCAAGAAGATCAACTCCGCCGTCTTCCCCGGTCTGCAGGGCGGCCCGCTGATGCATGTCATCGCGGCCAAGGCGGTGGCATTCGGGGAGGCACTGCGTCCCGACTTCAAGGCCTACTCGCAGCAGGTGGTGGACAATGCGCAGGCGCTGGCGGCATCGCTGATGGACCGGGGCTTCGACATCGTCTCCGGCGGCACCGACACGCATCTGATGCTGGTCGATCTCAGGTCAAAGGGTGTGACCGGCCGTGACGCGGAGCGCACGCTGGAGAACGCGCACATGACCTGCAACAAGAACGGCGTGCCGTTCGACCCGGAGAAGCCGATGGTGACCTCCGGTGTCCGCCTCGGCACCCCGGCAGCGACCACCCGCGGCTTCGGTACCGATGAATTCCGCCAGGTCGGCGCGCTGATCGCCGATGTGCTGGAAGGCTATGCCGCTTCGAACGGCGACAATGGCGCCGCCGAGGCCAAAGCCCGTGAATCGGTGCTGGAGCTTTGTGCGCGCCATCCGATCTATACGAAGGGTATCATCTGAGGGCTTCGCCAGAGGCGGAGTCTGCGCCAGCCCTCTCCCCCTCCCGACCACCCATAAGGATAATCCAGTGGGTGGTCGGGAGGGGGAGAGGGCTGGCCGGGGACCACAAGCAAGAAGCAACCGAGGAATCACCGTCATGCGCTGCCCCTATTGCCAGAATGCCGATACCCAGGTGAAGGACTCGCGCCCGACGGAGGACAATACCGCGATCCGGCGCCGACGCTCCTGTTCCGGCTGTGGCGGGCGCTTCACGACGTTCGAACGCATTCAGCTGCGCGATCTGACGGTGGTGAAGAAGAACGGGCAGCGCACACCCTTCGACCGCGACAAGCTCGCCCGCTCCATCGACATCGCCATCCGCAAGCGCCCGGTGGATCCGGAGCGGGTGGAGCGGATGATCAATGCCATCGTCCGCCAGCTGGAAAGTTCCGGCGAGTCGGAGATCGATTCGGTCAGGATCGGGGAACTGGTGATGCAGGCGCTCGCCAGCATCGACCAGGTCGCCTACGTGCGCTTCGCCTCCGTCTACCGCAACTTCCGCGAGGCTGCCGACTTCGAGGATTTCATCGGCCGCGAGATCGCGGGTCGCGACGACGACTGATCGTTGGCGACGGCTTTCAGACGTCTGTTTCTGCCAGGCTTCCGCGCCGTGCCGTGATGCTGTCCGGCATGGCATGGTTCACCTTTCGAGTCCGAAATCCGACCTGCCGATGCGCAGTGACGTCAACAGGGCACTTGCGGGACCACCGGCTGTCACTCCGGACCGGGGATGCATTGCCTCACTGGAAGAATTTTGACCCGGCAGCAGTGCCATCGCGGCGTCGAACCCGCCAGGCGCGGGCCCGCCGGGAAGGCGGCTGTCAGTCCTTGTCGTGGATGCGGTGCGGGTTGACCATGCCCATGACGTTGAAGCCGCTGTCCACATGGTGGATTTCGCCGGTCACGCCTGCGGAAAGGTCGGAGAGGAAATAGACGCCGGCGCCGCCAACATCTTCCTGCGTGATGGCCCGCTGCAGCGGGGCGTGGTCGCGGGTCCAGCCGTAGACATAGCGGGCATCGCCGACGGCGGAGCCGGAAATCGTCCGCATCGGCCCGGCGGAAATCGCGTTGGCGCGGATCTGCTGCGGGCCCAGGTCCACGGCGATATAGCGCACGCTGGCCTCCAGCGCCGCCTTGGCGACACCCATGACGTTGTAGCTCGGCATCCAGCGTTCGGATCCGGCAAACGACAGGGTCAGCAGGCTGCCGCCGTTGGTCATCAGCGGCGCGGCCAGGCGTGCCGTCTCCGTGAAGGAGTAGCAACTGATTGCCATGGTATTGCTGAAATTGGCAGCCGTCGTGTCGATGTAACGGCCTGAAAGTTCGCTCTTGTCGGAATAGGCCACGGCGTGGAGCACGAAATCCAGCCGGTCCCAGGTGTTCGCCACCCGGTCGAAGACCCGTTCCAGATCGCCGTCGCGGGTGACGTCACAGTTCTCCAGAAATGCCCCGTCCACCTGGTCGACCAGCGGCTTCGCGCGCTTCAGGAAGGCATCGCCCTGATAGGTGAATCCCAGCTCTGCGCCCTGTTCGTGCGCTGCCCGGGCAATGGCCCAGGCAATGGAGTGGTCGTTCGCCACGCCCATGATCAGACCGCGGCGACCCTGCATCAGTTTGTCTGCCATGCGTTCAGTCCTCGAACCGCTTGAAGATCAGGCTGGCGTTGGTGCCGCCGAATCCGAAGCTGTTCGACATGACGCAGTTCAGGTTGGCATCGTCGATACGTTGCCGCACCAGCGGAAAGTCGCCGGCCCCGTCGTCAACGTTCTCGATATTCGCTGACTCCGCCAGGAAGTCGTTGTTCAGCATCAGCAGGGAATAGATCGCTTCCTGCACGCCTGCCGCGCCCTGGCTGTGGCCGGTCAGGCTCTTTGTGGAGCTGACCCAGGGCAGGTCCCGGCCCTCGAAGGCGGCGCGGATCGCGTTCAGTTCGATGATGTCCCCGACAGGCGTCGAGGTGCCATGGGCATTGATGTAGTCGATCCTGGTGTCGCCGATGGTGGACATCGCCAGCTTCATGCAGCGCTCCGCCCCTTCGCCGGACGGCGCGACCATGTCGGCGCCGTCGGAGGTCGCCGCATAGCCGACGATCTCCGCATAGATCTTCGCGCCGCGCGCCTTCGCGTGCTCCAGTTCCTCCATCACCAGGATGCCGCCGCCGCCGGAGATGACGAAGCCGTCCCGGTCCCTGTCATAGGCCCGGCTCGCCTCCGCCGGGCGGTCGTTGTACTTGCTGGACATGGCCCCCATGGCGTCGAACAGCATCGACAGGGTCCAGTGCAGTTCCTCACCGCCGCCGGCAAAGATGATGTCCTGCTTGCCCAGCTGGATCGTCTCCATGGCATTGCCGATGCAATGCGCGCTGGTGGAACAGGCGGAGGAGATGGAATAGCTCATCCCCTTGATCTTCATGGCCGTCGAGAGGTTCGCGGAGTTGGTGGAGGACATGCAGCGCGGCACCATGTAGGGGCCGATGCGCTTGACGCCCTTCTCCCGCGCGATGTCGGCGGCCTGGACCTGATTGGAGGTCGACGGGCCGCCGGAACCGGCGATCAGTCCCGTGCGCGGGTTGGAAACCTCGTCCTCCTCCAGTCCCGCGTCGGCAATCGCCTGCTTCAAGGCGATGTAGTTGTAGGCCGCACCGCCACCCATGAAGCGCAGCACGCGGCGATCGATATGGTCAGCCGGATCCAGCTTCAGGGAACCCTGGATCTGGCTGCGCATGCCGACTTCGGCATACTCCGGCGCGAATTCAATGCCGGAACGTGCGCTCTTGAGGGACTCGATGACTTCCGCAGCATCGTTGCCGATCGACGAAACGATACCCAGCCCTGTAACAACAACCCGTTTCAAGAATAGCCCTCAATTGTCTCAGGTGGTGGTGAACAGCCCGACGCGCATGTCCTTGGCCGTATAGATTTCCTCGCCGTCAGCCTTCACGATACCGTCCGCGATGCCCAGAACCAGCCGCCGCGCGATCGTGCGCTTGATGGACAGATGATAGGTAACCAGCTTCACGGTTTCCAGAACCTGCCCGCCGAATTTGACCTCGCCGACGCCCAGCGCCCGACCGCGTCCGGGCAGCCCGAGCCAGCCGAGATAGAACCCGACGGCCTGCCACATGGCGTCCAGCCCGAGGCATCCCGGCATCACGGGATCGGTCTCGAAGTGGCACTTGAAGAACCAGTGGTCCGGCGTCACGTCCAGCTCCGCCAGGATCTCGCCCTTGCCGTAGCTGCCGCCCTCGTCACTGATCTTCGTGATCCGGTCGAACATGAGCATCGGAGGCAGGGGCAGCCGGGCGTTCCCGGGACCGAACAGTTCCCCGTGGCCGCATTGCAGGAGTTCTTCGTAGGAAAAGCTGCTCTTCCGATCCGTCAAGGTGTCGCCTCGCTTCAAAGTTCGCCTGTCGGAATCGCCGCCGTGGCCGCAGGCCGTCCATGATGATTTGTGTGGTGGACTATAGCCATATGACACTGGCGACAAAACCCGCAAAACAGGCGTGTACTGCCAGTTGCCCGGTGGGGGCTTCTATTGCGACCCGCTCGTAACTATATTGCAGGCATGACTGAGACGGTTGACATGACGATTGCGGACCGGCTTCGCGGCTCGGGCCTGCGTCCGACACGGCAGCGCGTGGCGCTGGCGGAGCTGTTGCTGTCCGCCGGACCCCGGCACCTGACGGCGGAGATGCTGTTCGACGAGGCACGCCAGGCCGGCGTCCCGGTTTCGATGGCGACGGTCTACAACTGCCTGCATCAGTTCACCCAGGCCGGGATGGTGCGCGAGGTCGTGGTCGACCCCGGCAGGTCCTACTTCGACACCAATGTCGCGGAGCATCACCATTTCTATCACGAGGGTTCGGGCAAGCTGACCGACATTCCCGGTGAGACCATCGCGCTGGGGCATCTGCCGGCGGCGCCGGATGGCATGGTGATCGAACGCGCCGAAGTCATCATCAGGCTGCGCGACGCCTGAGAAGGGCGGCTCATGCCGGGTTCCATCCGGAAATCGTCTTTGGAATAATTCCAAACTATTGACCTTGTCTCGCCAGACCCCATAATTGGTATGTCGGCTGTTCAGGATGAACATCCGGCACGTCATCATGAGGAGGAGGACAAGGTCATGTCGCTCAAGGGTTCGAAGACTGAACAGAGCCTGAAGGAAGCCTTTGCGGGCGAATCCCAGGCAAACCGCCGCTACCTGTATTTCGCGCAGAAGGCTGACGTCGAAGGTTACAACGATGTCTCCAGCGTCTTCCGCTCGACCGCCGAGGGCGAGACGGGCCATGCGCACGGCCATCTGAAGTTCCTGGAGGAAGTGGGCGACCCGGCGACGGGTGAGCCGATCGGCTCCACGGAAGCCAATCTGAAGGCCGCCATCGCGGGCGAGACGCATGAGTACACGGACATGTATCCGGGTATGGCGAAGACCGCGCGCGACGAAGGCTTCGACGAGATTGCCGACTGGTTCGAGACCCTGGCGAAGGCAGAGAAGAGCCACGCCGGTCGTTTCCAGAAGGCTCTCGACTCGATGGGCTGACCGGATTTTCGGGGGCGGCATCCGTCGCCCCCGATCATTCCTGTGGCGGGCTGCACTGGTCCGTAGCCCGTCAGCAGGTCAGCGGACGACCGATATCGTGTATGCGGGTACGGAGATACCTGCATGCTCGACACGCCGACGCGGCTGTCGTGATGATCAGCCCCGGCAATCTGAATCACGGTGGAGATGACAGATGGAAGGCGGCCTTGGCGCGCCGGAGCGGCATCCGCTCGACTGGCAGAGTGCTGATTTCTACAACAAGGAGGCAATCGACGCGGAACTGCGGCGGGTGTTCGACATCTGTCACGGCTGTCGCCTGTGCTTCAATCTCTGCGACAGTTTTCCGCGCCTGTTCGACCTGATCGACGAGAGCGAGTCGGGGGAACTCGACACCGTCGATTCCGCCGATTTCAAGCCGGTGGTCGATGCCTGCACGCTGTGTGACATGTGCTTCATGTCCACCTGCCCCTATACGCCGCCGCATGAGTTCCAGCTCGATTTTCCGCATCTGATGCTGCGCTATCGCGCAACGGAACACCGGGACGGCAAGACGCCGTTCTGGGACCGCCAGATGACGAAGACCGACCGCAACGGCAAGCTGGCGGGCATGACATCCGGGATCGCCAACTGGGCGACGGACCGGGGCAACCGGATCACCCGCCCGATCCTGGAAGACATCGCCGACGTGGACCGGAACGCGGAACTGCCGAAGTTCCATGCGAAGAGCTTCACGGCCCATGCCGCCCATCCGCCTGCCCGCAATACGGACGCACCGGCGGCGGCGCGCAAGGCGGTGCTCTATGCCACCTGCTTCGTGAACTACAACAATCCGGGCATCGGCATTGCCACCCAGGCCATCCTGGCCGCGAACGGCGTCGAGACCGAAGTGGTCTACCCCGAATGCTGTGGCATGCCCCAACTGGAACAGGGCGACCTGGACGATGTGGCGCGGCGTGCGAAGAACGTGGCGCTGGCCATGAAGCCCTGGATCGAGGATGGCTATGACGTCATCGGTCTGGTGCCGTCCTGCGCGCTGATGCTGAAGTTCGAATGGCCGCTGCTGCTGCCCGATGATCCGGACGTCGCGCGCCTGTCGAAGGCGACGAAGGATGTTGCCGAATATGTCGTCGACATTGCCCGCAACGAAGGGCTGGCGGCGGAACCGAAACCCCTGGACGGCGGCGTCAGCCTGCATCTGGCCTGCCATGCCCGCGCCCAGAACATGGGCCAGAAGGCGGCGGACATGCTGCGGCTGATCCCGGACATGGAACTGAAGATCATCGAGCGCTGTTCCGGTCACGGCGGCAGCTGGGGCATCAAGAAGGACAATTTCGAGACCGCGCTGAAGGTCGGCAAGAACGCGGCCCGTGCTGCGGGACGTGAGGACAAGGCCCATGTGGCCTCCGAATGTCCGCTGGCCGGTGTGCACATGCTGCAGGGCATGGAGCGGCTGAACGCCGAGAACCCGGATACCTTCAAGGCACCGCCTTCGGTCGCCAGCCATCCGGTGGAGCTGTTCGCGAAGGCCTGCGGCCTGCTGTGACCAGCGCGCCGGTTCGACTGCCCGACCGGAAAGAGTGCCAGACAAGCAAGAGTGAGTGAAATGATCGAACGCCATACATCGCTGCTCGCCGAGCACATCCTGCCCCCCGCCCGCTTCGACGCGGAGCGCACGGCGCTGCAGGCCGAACTGCGGACGCACAAGCAGCACCGCCGTGTCGACGTCGGCCCCTTCGCCTCCGTCTTCTTCGAGAGCTACTTCACCATGTGGTGGCAGGTTCAGGAGATGCTGCGGGTCGAGGGCGGTGGTGCCGAGCAGCTGGTGGAGGAGCTGGAGGCCTATGCGCCGCTGGTCCCCTCCGGCCGCACGCTGACCGCCACCATGATGCTGCAGATCGAGGATCCGGTGCGTCGCCACCGGGAACTTTCGCGGCTGGGCGGGATCGAGCATGAGGTCGCCCTGGTGATCAATGGCGAGGCGGTGAAGGGGGAGGCCGATGACGACCTGGACCGCACCAACGCCGACGGCAAGGCCTCGTCGGTGCACTTCTTCGTCTTCAGCCTGTCCGATGCGCAGGCCGCCAGCCTGAAGGACGGCTCCGCCGAAGTGCAGTTGAGGATCAGCCACCCGAACTACAATCACATGGCCGGGCTGACCGCCGATCAGATTGCGTCGCTGGCCGAGGATCTGACCTGAGTGCCTGACGCGGCCCGCGCGAGGAACATCCATGACGGACTTGAGGGCGCGCGCGGCTGACGGCATTCGCGAAGGCGACCGGTTCGAGGTAACGCGCCGTTTCAGCGGCCCGGAAATCGCGGCCTTCGCCAGCCTTTCGCGGGACTACAATCCCGTGCATTGCGACAGCGACTATGCGGCGCTGAAGGGCATGCGGGGGCCCATCGCCCATGGCCTGCTGACAGGCAGTCTGGTCACGGAGATCGGCGGCCAGATCGGCTGGCTGGCCAGGGACATGTCGTTCCGGTTCCGGCGTCCCGTCTATCCGGAAGAGACCCTGACCTGCACCTGGATCATACGCGAGGTCGACGGAAGCGGGCATGCCAGGGCCGAGGTCACCATCGTCAACGAAGCGGGTGTCACGGTCCTGGAGGCGGAGACGACCGGCGTGCTGCCGGACGCGAACCAGCGACAGCGGCTGAAGGAGATGCTCGCCGCGGGCGATCCCACCAACGGTGTCACGACCCCCTGAAACCTGCCGACGCCCGGGTCTCACAGCCGCATCTGCCTGCCCCTTCCGGTGGAACAGGCAGATGCGGTCGCGTCAATCAGGGGTGCTGGCTTACGCCAGTGCCTCGTGAATGCGTCCGATCAGGGCAGTGCGGTCGGCGCGGGCTTGCAGGGCCTCGTCCATCGTGACCTTGACGAACTGCGTCGGCGTATGCGGCTGCATCTGGCCGATCAGGTCCATGTCGGCGGAGATCACCGTGCCGAGCATGAAGTAGCCGCCGCCCGACACCGCATCGCGATGCAGGATGATCGGTTCCGTGCCGCCGGGGACCTGGATGGAGCCATAGGGATAGCAGCCATCGACGATGTTCGACGGATCGGAGCCCGCACCGAACGGACGTTCCCGCTCCGTGAACTCGATCGGCCTGCCGCCGCGGAAGCGGTAGCCGATGCGATCAGCCTCCGGCGCCACCTTCCAGGTGTCCTCGTAGAACTGCGCCCCCGACTTGTCGGTGACCCAGTGCCAGTAGATACCCGGCAGGACGCGGATCTCCGCAGGCGAGCCCGGTGCGCGGCGCAGCGAAGCGTCGAGCGAACGGCCTGCCGTGCCCTTGCCCTGACCGACGGGCACTTCGTCGCCTGCTGCCAGCGGGCGGCCCTGAAAGCCGCCGAGTGCCCCCAGCGTGTAGGTGGAACGGCTGCCCAGAACGACGGGCACGTCGATACCGCCGGAGATGGCGATATAGGCGCGGGCACCCCCCTTCAGATAGTCAAAGCTGAGGACCTGTCCGGCCTTGACCGCGAAGGACTCCCAGTTGGCCTGTTCCGCGCCATCGACCTTCGGCGTCATGGCGGCACCGGTGACGGCGACCACCGCGTCGGCGGTGAACTCCAGTTCCGGACCCATGAAGGTGGCTTCCAGAACGGCGGCGTCGGACGCATTGCCGACCAGCAGGTTGGCGGCCTGCAGTGCAAGCTGGTCCATGCCGCCCGACTGCGGGATGCCCAGGTGGTAATAGCCGTGACGTCCCATGTCCTGGACGCTGGTGGCGAGGCCGGGATTGAGAACCTTGATCATTTCAGTGCTCCCTCCAGCTTGGCGTTGCAAGCATTGATGTCGGCGTTGAACTCGTCGAGGGAGAAGCGCACGTCGCGGATCTTCGGCTCGAATTCGTTGGCTTCCACCGCCTCGACCGCCGCGTCATAGGTGTCGCGGTCGATGGGGGAGAATTTCACCAGGTCGCCCGGCTTGAAGAAGATCATGAAGTCCTGCAGGTACTTGATCCGCTGCTGCGGGTCGAAGATCGGCATCGGCGTCACGCCGAACATCTGGTACCCGCCCGCGCCGCGCACGGAATAGATGCAGCTGAAACAGCCGCCGTAGCCAACCGTCAGCTTCGGCGTGTCGGTGCGGGGACGGAGATACTTCGGCACCTCGATCTGTTTCTCGCGTTCCACCGTCTGATACAGGAACGGCAGACCTGCCACGAAACCCACCATGGACACGAACCAGGGCGAACCGGAATGGGCGGCGATGAAGTCGTCCACCGTGTCATAGCCGTTGATCCTGGCCGAATAGTCCAGATCGGTGCCGCTCGGGTCCTGGTGCCGTTCCCGGAACCGCATCAGTGTCTCGTGCGTCCAGGGATCGTTGTAGAGCACCGGCACCTCGACGATGCGGGTGTCCATGGACGATTCAGCGCTCTCCGCCTGGACTTCCAGCTTCTTGATCTCTGCCAGCATGTCGTCGGGCTTGATGATGTCCGGGTCGAACTTGATCTGGAACGAGGCATTGGCGGGACAGATCTCGGTGACACCACGGATCTGGCTTTCGCGCACCGCATTGGTCATGGAGAGGCTCTTGAAGAACGCCTCCAGCGACATTTCGGTATCGACCTCGCAGAAGACGTGCTCGTCACCGCCGAAGGTGTATCTGGATTCCATTGAGAGAGAACCTCCTCTGGATTGCGTCAGGACGGAATGGGATGGGCCTCGAGCCAGGGCTCGAGATATTGCGTGTGGATGGCGTTCGCGCGGACGTCCGCCGACCGGGCCAGCGCCTTGTGCAGGGCGACTGTGGTCTTGAAGCCGTCGATGGTCAGCCCGTCGAGTGCCGCCGCCATGCGGTCGATCGCCGTCGCACGGTCCGGGCCGTGCACGATCAGCTTGCCCAGCAGGGAGTCGTAGAAGGGCGGAATCGTATAGCCCTCGTACAGCAGGGTGTCGAAACGGACATGATCCGCCGCAGGCACCACCAGCCGCTCCACCGTTCCCGGCGCGGGCATGAAGCCGTTCGACGGATCCTCCGCATTGATCCGGCATTCGATGGCGTGGCCGTTCAGGCGGATGTCGTCCTGCTTCAGGCGCAGTTTCTCGCCCCCGGCGATACGGATCATCTCCTGCACCAGGTCGATGCCGGTGATCATCTCCGTCACCGGGTGCTCCACCTGGATGCGGGTGTTCATCTCGATGAAGTAGAATTCGCCGCTGGCATCGTCGTAGAGATACTCCAGCGTCCCGGCACCGCGATAGCCGACGGAGCGTGCCAGATCCACCGCAGAGGTGCAGATGGCCTGGCGCTTGGCGTCGTCCAGCGCGGCGGAGGGCGCTTCCTCCCAGACCTTCTGGCGGCGGCGCTGCATGGAGCATTCACGCTCGAAGCAGTGCACCGCGTCCGTGCCGTCGCCCAGCACCTGAACCTCGATATGGCGTGCGTTGCGTACCAGCTTTTCCATGTAGAGGCTGCCGTCGCCGAAGGCGGCCTGCGCCTCCGACCGGGCCTGGGAGACCAGCTTGGCCAGCTCGTCCGCGTTCTCCGCGATCTTGATGCCCCGTCCGCCGCCGCCGGCTGACGCCTTGATCATCACCGGGTAGCCGATGCGCTCCGCCGCATCCCGCGCCGCATCGACGGAATCGATCAGTCCCTCGCTGCCCGGAACAGTGGGCACGCCCGCCGCCTCCGCCGCCGCGCGGGCCGCCGCCTTGTCGCCCAGCCGGGAAATGGTTTCCGGCTTCGGGCCGACGAAGATCAGGCCCGCATCCTCCACCGCCCTTGCGAAAGCCGCATTCTCGGACAGGAAGCCATAGCCCGGATGGACGGCATCGGCGCCGCTGGACTTCGCCGCCTCCAGCACCGCATCCACCTTCAGGTAGGATTTGGCGGCATGTGGCGGGCCGATGTTCACGGCCTCATCCGCCAGCTGCACGGCCAGCGAATCGGCGTCCGCCATGCTGTGCGCCTGCACGGTCCGTATGCCCAGCGCCTGCGCCGCCCGGATGATCCGGACGGCGATTTCGCCACGGTTCGCGATCAGAAGCTTGCTGATGGCCATGAGATCGCGATCAGCCCAGTTCGACCAGAGGCTGACCGGCCATGACGGCCTCCTCATTGTCGGCAACGAAGCTGGCGATGGTGCCGGCCTTGTCGGCCTTCACCTCGTTGAAGGTCTTCATGACCTCCACCAGCCCGATCACGTCGCCGACGGCCACCGTGTCGCCCTCGTTCTTGAAGTTCGGCTCATCGGGTGAGGGCTTGCGGTAGAAGGTGCCGGGAAGCGGGGAAACGATCTGTTCGGCCATGGAATGGATTCCTCTGGTTGGGACTGTTACTCGGCCGCCTGGGCCATGTAGGGGCGGATCGCGGCATTCACTGCTTCCGCCACTGCCTGGGCGTTGGGTGTGTCGGAATGGACGCAGATGCTGTCGGCGCGCACGGCGACATCGACACCGCCGGTGGAAAGCGTCTTGCCTTCCGTCACCGCGCGGATGGCGCGGGCGGCGGAGTCTTCCGGGTCCACAGGGTCATGCACGCGGGTGACTAGCAGGTTGCCGGCATCGCCATAGAACAGGTCGGCGTAATACTCCGCGACCAGCTCATGACCGCGCGCGGGATAGATCTCCTCATGCAGCGTGCCGATCATGCCGAACAGCGGCACCTTGAACACGTCCGCCGCGTCGGCGACGGCATGGGCGATATGTCCCTGCTTCGCCGCCATGCCGTAGAGCGAGCCATGCGGCTTGATGTGATTGAGGCTCATGCCCTCGGCTTCCAGGAAGCCCTTCAGCGCGCCGATCTGGTAGATCAGGCAGTTGGCCATTTCCTCGCGTTCCATCTTCATCTCGCGACGGCCGAAGCCCTGCAGGTCGGGCAGGGACGGATGCGCGCCGACCCGGACGCCGTGGCGCTTGGCCAGGCGCACCGTCTCGCGCATGTGGTTGAAGTCGGAGCCATGGAAGCCGCAGGCAACGTTTGCCACGGTGATGAAGGGCATCAGCCCCTCGTCGTCACCCATCTTGTAGAGCCCGAAGCTCTCGCCCATGTCGCAGTTGATCTCGACGGCCATGATGCCCTCCTTCTGCTGGCGTTCAGTCGTTGCGTTTCAGGATATAGCTGCCGCTCTCGTGAAGCGAGGCCTGCCAGACCGGCGCGAACGGCGTCTGCTTGCCGGCGCACGTGAAGCGCTGTCCGTGCCCGGCGGGGGAGGTGTCGCGCAGGCGGTCCACGGTGATCGCATCAACGGCAAGAATGACGGCGTGCCCTCCTGAACGGCATGACCTTCTCAGCCTGAAACGATAGCAGCCGTGCCTGCCCCCGCAATGGGCAATGCCCGCACCCCACGTACAGTCCCGTCAAAGTTCGTTTCTGTCCAATTCCGCCAGCAGTGCGTCAGTGGTGATCTGTCGGCAGTAGCCCCGGTTCAGCCCGAGCGAGCTTTCGTGGCGTTCCATGCTGTGGGTGGCGCAGGCATCCGTCACCACCGTCACGAGGTAGCCCAGATCGCAGGCGTCCCGGACGGCGGAATCGACGCACTGGTCGGTCAGCAGGCCGCTGATCACAAGCTGCCGGACGCCGAGGTTGCGCAGCACATAGTCGATGTTGGTGGAGATGAAGACACTCGACGAGGTCTTGGGGATGACGATCTCGTCCTCCCCCGGTGCCAGGGCATCGATCACCTGCCCGTCCCGTGACCCCCGGGGGACGTTGAAACCGGTGATCTTGTAATCCAGGCTGCGGTCGCGCCCGTCGCGGGTCAGGCTTTCGATCACCGTGTACATGACCTCGATCCCGTGCCGCCGGAAGGCGCCCTGCAGCCGCTGCATGTTCGGCAGGGTCTCGGCGGCGAAATGACGGAAGTACCAGCCGTACTTCTCCTCGAAATGCGCCGGGTCCATGCCTTCATATTCGCCGCCCTCCGGATCGGCGCTGAAGTTCTGCACGTCGATGAACAGCAAGGCCGATTGCGCCGGCACCAGCGGCAGGTCACGGCTTGTCGGGTGGTCCTGTGTCATGGCTCTGCTGCCTCCACATCCCTGATCGCGATGGCCAGCAGGTTGGCCCAGCGACGGATGCCGGCCGGGTCCTGCAACTGGTCGTTCCGCACCTCCACCAGCACATGCGGCAGGCGATTGCCCTCCCCATGCACCGGCACGGTGTAATCCGATATGTCATCAACCGTATAGGGTTCGTTCATCGACAGCACCAGTTCCGGTGCCGCCGCCCCGATCGTGGCCATGAAACGCTCCGCCACCTCCGGCATCCGGTTGGCCAGGAACCCGGCATGCATGTGTCGGCGCTGCTGCCCCATCACCGGCGTGAAGCTGTGGATGGAGACCAGCAGGCGAGGCCGGTCGCGCGCGATCTCTGCCGCGATACGGTCATGGAACGGCGCATGGATCGCGGCTGTCCGCGCGCCGACCTCGGTCGGGGACAGGTCGCGATTGCCCGGAACATGTGTTTCGTCGCTGACGGTGGGGATCAGGTCGGGGGAGGCCGGACCCCGGTTGCAGTCGATCACCAGGCGGCTGAAACGCTGGCTGACCAGACGCGCTGAAACGTTCTCCAGCAGGGCCTGCGACAGGGCCAGCGCGCCAATGTCCCAGGCGATGTGGCGCTGCATGTCCGCCGCGCTGACGCCCAGATCACCCAGCGCGCGAGGCACAAGCTGTCCGCCATGCTCGCAGGTCAGCAGGATACCGCCCCCGCCCGCGGAGCCCTGAAACAGGACAGGATCTGGATCGTCGGCAGTCAGCATCGGTCTTCCTCTGGTTCTGGCTGCCTGTTCCATCCCTCTCCCCCTCCCGGCCACCCACGGCACTATCCTGATTGGATGGCCGGGAGGGGGAGAGGGATGGAACAGACCACAAGTCAACAGTCCTCCCGATTTGACAGGACTATGCGCCGCCCGGATGATTTCCCGCAACCGGATGAAAGTGTTGGAGCAGGTGGGAATGGCGAGCAGTGAACAGATCATCATGGCCTGCTGTGCCGACATAGCCGGCCAGGTGCGGGGCAAGGGCTTCCCGGAGATCGATCTGCCGCTGCGCCTGCAGCGCGGTGTCGGCTGGACCCCGACGAACGTGCAGATCACCTGCTTCGACGTGATTGCCGACAGTCCCTTCGGGGCGCTGGGCGATCTGGCCCTGGTCCCCGACCCGACTGCCACCTGGGTGATCCATGACCAGATTGGCGACCCGGTGGAACATGTGATGCTGGGCGATATCCGCACGCTGGCGGGGGAGCCGTGGGAATGCTGCACACGGTCGATCCTGAAGTCAGCGCTGCAGCGGCTGCAGGACGTGGCGCAACTGACCACCACGGTGGCGTTCGAGCATGAGTTTCAGGTCAGCGGCGGGACGGCTGGGGACAGTGGCAGTTCCTATTCCCTGGCCGGGGCGCGGTCCGGTGCGGCGATGGGACGGCGCATCTTCCAGCTGATGGCGCGCAACGGCCTGCGCCCGGATACCTTCATGAAGGAATTCGGTGCGGACCAGTTCGAGGTGACGATGAAACCGGCGGACGGGCTTGCCGCCGCCGACCGGGCCGTGATCCTGCGCGAACTGGTGCGGGTGGCGGCGCGGGAGCGGGACCAGCGTGCCAGCTTCACCCCGATCCGTGACCCGGCAGGTGTCGGCAACGGGGTCCATGTCCATGTCAGCCTGAACGATGCCGACGGTCAGCCCGTGACCCACGACCCGGACAGCGCGACCGGACTGTCCGACGTTGCCGCATCCTTCGCCGCAGGAATCACCACCTTCCTGCCCGGCATCCTGGCGCTGCTGGCCCCCAGCGCGATCTCCTACCTGCGCCTGACACCGCACCGCTGGAGCGCCGCGTTCAACAATCTGGGACTGCGGGACCGGGAGGCATCGGTGCGCATCTGCCCGGTAACCTCGCTCGATCCCCTGGCCATCGCGCGGCAGTTCAATCTGGAGGTCCGGGCCTGCGACGCCGCCGCCAGCCCCTACCTGCAACTGGCGGCCATCATCCACGCCGGAACGGAGGGTATCGCCCGCAACCTGCCCGCGCCGACCGTGACGGAGTCGGACCTGAGCACGATGGACACGTGGGAACTCACCGAAATGGGGATCACGCGACTGCCGACGTCGCTCGAGGCGGCGCTGGAGGCCTTCGCCGCGGAAGACTGCATCCGTGAATGGTTCGGCCAGACCTTCCGCGATGTCTACCTGGCGCACAAGCGCGGCGAACTGGCCGTGCTGGAAGGGCTGACCCCGGAGGAAATGTGCGCGCGGTATCTGGCGGTCTATTGAAGCACGGGCCTTGCCTGCCGATGGGTCACCTCAGCCCGCGCCGCGCATGGCGCGGGTGATCAGGACGGTGACCACCTGGTCCTCGCCCAGCACCTTCCGGGCCTGCTTGGTCAGGCGTTTGGAGACATTGGCGAAATCGATGGTGCCGTCGCCGCGGGCGATGGTCTTGCTGTAGAATTCGCGCAGGAAGGCGTCGTGCAGGCGCGGCTTCAGCGGGCTGGCATCATCGCGGGCGCTGTCGTCCACCATCTCGATGCTGATGTTCAGGAAGATGTAGTGGCGGACGTGGCTGCCCTTCATGATCGGGGCGGTCAGGCCGTCAAGGCGCAGGTAGACCGGATCCTTGCTCATGACGATCTCCGGCATCGCCGTCTCGCCATGTGCGGCCTTGTCCTCGCCGCCCATCATCATGAACGCACCCGCGCCGCCGCCGCCAAGCAGCAGGACCGCGGCACCGATGAGGACGATCTTCTTCATTGGACCAGCTCTCCGCATCCACCATGAAAGGGCAGAGGCAGAGGGTAGGGATGAAATCTCTCCAAAGGTTTAAGGCCGTTGCCGCGCCGCCTCAGAAATGCTGCCAGCCCTGGCCCTTGACCGGCAGCGGGCGACCGGCGGCGAAGGGGCTGACGCCGCTGCCTTCGACTACGCGGCCGATGCGGGTGACCGGTGTGCCGGTTGCCGCAGCCGTCTCCGTGATCCGCTCCCGCGCGGCGGGCGGCGCGGTGAAGACCAGTTCATAGTCATCACCGCCGTTCAGCGGCAGTTGCGCCAGGTCGGGGCGTTCGACCAGGCTCTCGCGGGCGGCGACGGAGAGGGGCAGCAGTTCAAGATGCACCTCCATGCCGACATCGGAGTGATGCGCGATATGGCCGAGGTCGGCCAGCAGCCCGTCGGACACATCCTGCGCGGCGCTGGCCAGGCCGACGAGTGCGGGCCCGAGTGTCGTGCGCGGTTGCGGCAGCCGGTAGCGCTGGGCCAGGGCGGCGGCATGTTCCGGCGCGGCGTCCAGCGTGCCCTGCAATACCCTCAGTCCCAGCGCGGCGTCGCCGAGTGTGCCGGAGACCATCACGTCGTCCCCGGCCCGCGCGCCATTGCGGCGCAGCAGGGACTGGCGTGGCGCGGTCCCGAAGGCGGTGAGGGACAGGGTGAGCGGTCCCGGTGTGGAAACGGTGTCGCCGCCATAGAGACCGATAACGAACTCTGCCTGATCCGCTGCCAGCCCTGCCACGAAACCCTCGATCCAGCCGTGAGTGGTCTCGGGCGTCCAGGCACAGGCCAGCAGGTAGCCGCAGGGCACCGCGCCCATGGCGGCCAGGTCCGACAGGTTCACCCGCAGCAGCTTGCGCGCGATCAGGTCCGGCGGATCATCGGGCAGGAAGTGGACACCCGCGACCATGGCGTCCTTGGTCATGACCCAGCCCTGCCCCGCAGGCAGCTCCGGCAGCAGCGCGGCGTCGTCGGTCAGGCCAAAGGCGCCCTCCGCCGCGAGGGGCGCCAGCAGGTCCGCGATCAGCCCGAACTCTCCGCCCTCGATGGTCAATGTGCCGTCTCCTGCGCCAGGTTTCCGCTTCCGGTTTCAGCAGTTCGTCTGCTGCATCGATCTGCCGCCCACCTCCTTCCCCCTTGATGGGGGAAGGTCGGGAAGGGGGTGAATCGGCGCAGCCGAATGGCAATTGGTCCACACCCCCATGGCCTGCGGCCTCACCCCCCATCGACCGCTGCGCGGCCACTTCCCCCTCAAGGGGGGAAGCAGGGTGCCGGGGGCCAGCCTCTACAGACAGGCAACTCGTTCAGGATATGGGCAAGAAAAACCGCTCCGCAATCTACCGCCGCGCCCGGTCCCCGATCTCGCCGGGACGGATCTCGCGGGCCATGCGGTCCAGAACGCCGTTCACCAGTCCGGTCTCGCCCCCGGCGAAGAAGGCGACGCCCAGATCGACATATTCGTTGATCACGACCTTGGCCGGCACGTCGATCCGCGCCAGCATCTCGTAGGCGGCGACCCGCAACAGGGCGCGCAGCAGGGTCTCCAGCCGGTCCATGGTGTAGTCGAGGCTGAGGGAGCGTTCGACGATGGTGTCCAGCTCCAGCCTGCGGTCGGCGGTTCCCAGCACCAGGTCCTGGAAGAAGTCCCGGTCGGCGGGCAGCAGTTCCTCCCCGTCGATGTCCTGACCCAGGCGATGGTCCAAATATTCGGCCACCACATCGGCGACGCGGCCTTCGTTCAGTTCCAGCTGATAGACCGCCTGCACCGCATGCATGCGCGCGGTGCTGCGTTTCCGGCGGTCTTCGGCACTGGTCCTGCCGCCGGTCCTGCCACTGCGGGGGTTGCTCATGATTCGGCTTCGAGCTCGCGCCGGATCTCCACCATGCGCAGGGCCGCGCGTGCCGCATCCCCACCCTTGTCCTTCTGCGCCGGGTCGGAACGGACCAGGGCCTGTTCCTCGTTCTCCACGGTGATGATGCCATTGCCGACCGCGACACCGTCATAGATCGTCAGGTCCATCAGGCCGCGCGCGGACTCATTGGACACGATCTCGTAGTGCAGGGTCTCGCCGCGGATGACGCAGCCCAGCGCGACATAGCCGTCATAGCTGCGGTCGCCACGGTCCACCGCCGCCTCCGCCATCGCGATGGCGCCGGGCACCTCCAGCGCGCCGGGGACGGACAGGCGGTCATAGGTGCCGCCCGCCTTCTCGATTGCCGCGATGGCGCCCTGGGCCAGCCCGTTGGCGATATGCTCGTAATAGGGGGATTCGACGATCAGCAGGTGCGGTCCGGCCATGGTCAGTCTTCCTTCAGGGGGCGGGTGCCGACGATCTCCAGATCATAGCCCTCCAGCCCGACAACGTTCTTCGGTGAGTTGGTCAGCAGGACCATGCGGGAGATCCCGAGGTCGGTGAGGATCTGCGCGCCGATGCCATAGTCGCGCAGTTCGCGCAACTGCTCGACATTGCCTTCCTCCTGCAACTGCAGGAATTCCGACATGCGCAGTTCCCGGGTTTCCCGCAGGAAGACCAGCACGCCCCGGCCTTCCTGGCCAATGATGCGCATGGCCTGTTCCAGTTGCTTCGCCTTGCCGCCGGATTCGCCGAACAGGTCGTTGCGCGGGTCATAGGCATGCATCCGCACCAGCGGCGGCTCGTCGCCCGTTATATCGCCCTTCACCAGCGCCAGGGGCTCCGCGTAGGCAACTTCCGAATCGAACACCACCAGCCTGAATTCCCCGCCGAAGTCGCTGGTCAGCGTGGTCTCGTAGCTGCGTTTCACCAACCTGTCGGAGCGGCGGCGATAGGCGATCAGATCGGCAATGGTGGCGATCTTCATGTTGTGGTACTGCGCGAACTTGATCAGGTCCGGCATGCGCGCCATCGTCCCGTCGTCGTTCATGATCTCGCAGATCACACCGGCCTGGTGCAGTCCGGCCATGCGGGCGATGTCCACCGCAGCCTCCGTATGACCGGCGCGGCGCAGCACACCGCCATCCTTCGCCACCAGCGGGAAGACATGCCCGGGAGTGACGATGTCGTCGGCGGTGCGGGCGGGATCGATGGCCACCTGGATCGTCAGGGCCCGGTCATGCGCCGAGATGCCGGTGGAGATGCCGTCCTTGGCCTCGATCGACACGGTAAAGGCGGTCTGGTGCCGGGCCTTGTTGTTCTGGGACATCAGCGACAGGCCCAGCTCATCCACCCGGCCCTGCGTCATCGACAGGCAGATCAGGCCACGCCCGTGCTTGGCCATGAAGTTGACCGCTTCCGGCGTGGCGAACTGTGCCGGGATGTAGAGATCGCCCTCGTTCTCCCGGTCCTCGTCATCGACCAGAATGACCATCTTGCCGTTGCGGGCATCCTCGACGACGTCCTCGATGGAGGAAAGGTAGCGGGTATATTCCGATGACATGCGTTGATCCTGAAACGTGAGAATTGAGTGGCCGTCAGCTTGCGACCGTGTCCTGCAGACGGGCCACATACCGCGCCAGCACGTCGATTTCCATATTGACCCGGTCCCCGGTCTTCGCGTCTCCGAACGTGGTGCGCGACTGGGTGTGCGGGATGATGTTGATCTCGAACGTGGCGTCTTCGACCGAATTCACGGTCAGGGACGCCCCGTTCAGCGCCACGGAGCCCTTCTCCGCCACGAAGCGGGCGAGCTGGGGCGGGGCACGGAAGACGAAGCGGCGGCTGTCGCCCACGGTCTCCAGAGCCTCGATGGTGGCGACGCCGTCCACATGCCCGGTCACGATATGGCCCCCCAGCTCGTCACCGACGCGCAGCGAGCGTTCGAGGTTCAGCCGCGACCCGACGTCCAGCTGGCCCAGCGCGGTGCGGTCCAGGGTTTCCTGGCTGACGTCGACCGCGAACCAGCCTGGTCCCTTGTCGACCACCGTCAGGCAGATGCCGTGACAGGCGATGGACGCGCCCATGTCCACCGTCGCCATGTCGAAGGCGGTTTCGATGACCAGGCGCATGTCGCCACGGGGTTCGATGGCGCGGATGCGGCCGATGTCGGTAACGATGCCGGTGAACATGCGATCTCCTCCCAAGCCCGGACGCTTGTTCGTGTGCGCCGGGCGCGGACGCCCGACTGAAGCTGCTGGGGGTTTTACGCCTGCCTGCGCCACGTTTCCAGCAGATCATCACCCAGGGGTATTGCCGCCATGCGCTGGAAGCGCGGCGCGTCGGCCAGCCGGTCCAGTTCCAGCGGTGCCAGCGCCGGTCGCCCGTCGCCGCCGATGGTCAGTCCGGCGCGATACCAGAAGACCCGGTCCACAAGCCCGGCGGCAAGGAAGGACGCCGCGATGCCGCCGCCGCCCTCCAGCAGCAGTCGGGTGACGCCATCGCGGGCCAGATCCTCCGCCACCGCCCTGGCATCGGGGCGGCCGTGCGGGTCGGTCGCGACATGGCGAACGTCGGCCCCGGCATCGGCCAGCGCGGCCTTGCGGTCCGGATCGACGCCCGGATCGGCATAGACGATCAGGGGAATCCCGGCGGCGGAGCGGACAAGCCGACCGCTGAGCGACAGGCGCAGGTGGCGATCCAGCACGACGCGGATCGGCGACCTGTCGGCCAGGCCGGGCAGGCGGCAGGTCAGTTCCGGATCATCGGCCTGGGCCGTTCCGGCGCCGATCAGGATGGCGTCGTGGGTCGCGCGCAGCATGTGACCGTCGGCGCGGGCCCCGGGTCCGGTGATCCACTTGCTTTCACCGGACGCGGTCGCGATGCGCCCGTCCAGACTGCTGGCGACCTTCAGGCTGACGAGGGGGCGACCCATGGTGCGGTTGAGCACGAAACCATGCTGCAGGTCCCGCGCCTCCGTCTCGCAGACACCTGTCAGCACCTGAATCCCGGCATCGCGCAGCATGGCGATGCCCCGCCCGTCGACGCGACTGTCGGGATCGGTCATGGCGATGACGACACGGGCAACGCGGGCATCGATCAGGCTTCGGGCACAGGGCGGGGTCTGTCCGTGGTGGCTGCAGGGTTCCAGCGTGACAAAGGCCGTGGCGCCTTCCGCCCGGTCACCGGCCTGGGCCAGCGCACCGGTCTCGGCATGCGGCCGCCCGCCGGGGGCGGTCCACCCGCGCCCGACCGTCAGGCCATCGCGGACGATGACGCAGCCGACCGCAGGATTGGGGGCGGTGCGCCCGAGGCCGCGGCGTGCCAGCCGCAGTGCATGGCGCATGTGCCGGAGATCATCCCGGCTGTCAGCGGTCTTCATGCGTGCGCCCTCTTGGAACAGTTCCCGACTGTTCCGATGCAATCATGTCCGGGGGTCAATAGCCAGAGAGCATGGGCCAGAGGACATCGGCCACGGATCCCTGACCGGAGAACCCTGGACGGAAGTCAGGCGGCGGAGACGGCGCGCCCGTCCAGGCAGGCTTCGATCTTCCGCAGCAGGCGCGGCATGTCGATGGGCTTGGTGTCGAAATCGATGCAGCCGACCTGTGCGCTGCGCTCCCGGTCACTGGAAAGCGCGTGGGCGGTCAGGGCGATGACCGGGATCGACATCGTGTCCGGATCCGACTTGATCAGCCGCGTCGCCTCCCAGCCATCCATCTGGCCGAGCGCGATGTCCATCAGGATCAGATCGGGGCGCCTGTCCTTTGCGGCTGCGACACCGCCGGGGCCGTCAACCGCGAAGATCACGGAATATCCCCGACGTTCAAGACGTCGGCCCAGCATGTCCCGGTTCATCTCATTGTCCTCGACGAGGAGTATCTCAGCCATGGGCGGCCTCCTTCCTGTACGACTGCCTGGGCAGGTCGTCGGTGCGTTTCAGCATGGCGAGAGCGGTGGCGCGGACGTCATCGCGGTCGCTGGCGTTGAAGATGGACCTTGCAGGTCGCGGAATGGTCAGCGTACTTGTCGGCGCGGCCTCGCTGTCGATCAGGACAAGGATGGAGATGCCATCCAGATCCTTCAGCCCGTCAACGAAGGCAACCAGGCCTGCGCTGATGCTGTCGCTGTCCACGATCACGAGATCGGGCTGCACCTGGTGCGCGCGGGTCAGGCCGATGCCGAAATCCGGCACGACGGTCACATGCCAGCCTGCTTCCCGCGCAGCGGTCACGGTGGACCGGGATGCGGTCCCGTCATCGTCGATCACCAGGACTTCATTCCCGGGAAAACCGGCCTCGTCGCAGACCTGGCTGATGGTTTCCAGCAGCGGTTCGCGTTCGACGGGTTTCACCAGGAAAGCGGCGGCACCGAGCTGGTAGCCCCTGCGCGGATCGTCGATGATGGACTGCACGATGACCGGAATCCCGGCCGTGTCGTCCTGCGAACCCAGCGCACCGAGCGCTTCCCAGCCATCCATGTCGCTGACGGCAACGTCCAGGATGATCGCATCGGGTCGCAGGGTCTGGGCAATCTCCAGCCCTTCCTTCGCGCGCTCGGTCGTCACGACGCGATAGTTTTCCTTCTGCAGCGACCGCTCCATGATCTCCAGCGCCGACGGGTCCGGGTCGATCACAAGGATGGTCTGCTTCGGCCCGTCCTGGCCAAGGCGTGCGACCGCCGGTTCCAGCGGTGTGACCTTCGCGGACGCTTCGGACGGCATCTGGGACACGGTCTCCTCGCTCGGCGTCGAGACGGCTGCGAGGGCGCGGGTCGTGGCGGGCAGGACGATGGTGAAGGTGGTTCCGACACCCATCGTGCTCTCGACGGTGATGTCCCCCCCCATGAAGCGGCAGAGCTTCTGGCTGAGTGACAGGCCGAGGCCGGTGCCGCCGAATTTCGAGGAGATCGACGGGGTGGCCTGCGAGAAATTGTGGAACAGGTTGCCGATCTGGTCCGGCGCGATGCCGATGCCGGTATCCTGCACCTCGATCTTGACCCAGTCGCGATTGTCGATCCGCTCCCGCCGGGCCGAAAGGATGACGCGGCCATTCTCGGTGAACTTCGCGGCATTGCTCAGCAGGTTCAGCAGGGCCTGGCGCAGCTTCGTGGCATCGCATTCCAGCCGTCCGAGGTCGCTGGAGCGGCGGATCACCAGTTCGTTGGCGTTCTTGGCGATGATCTGGCGACAGGTGGAGGCGACCTCGCTGACAAAGCCGTCGAGGTCGACTTCCTCCGTATAGAGTTCCATCTTGCCGGCTTCGATCTTCGACAGGTCGAGCACTTCACTGACCAGTGCAAGCAGATGCTTGCCGGCGGAATTGATCTTCTTCAGGTCCGCGGAATCCTCGCCGCGTCCGTCGATCTCCGCGTCCTCCAGCAGCATCTCGCTGTAGCCGATGACGGCATTCAGCGGGGTGCGCAGCTCATGGCTCATCTTGGCCAGGAAGTCGGACTTAGCGCCATTGGCGCGCTCCGCCTCTTCCTTGGCTTCCAGCAACTGGCTGGTGGTGGACTGATGCCGCTCGATCTCCGCCAGCAGCTCCGACTGGGAATCGACCACGTTGGCGTAGTAGACCGCCATCATGGTGACATAGGCCATGGCGCAGATGATGGAGATGATGCCGATGGGCACCAGGGCGCTGCTCTCGACATGCTCCGGGAAGCCGCCGCCGAACTGGTAGAGCAGATAGAACGCCACAAGACCGGAACCGGTCATGCCGAACACGAAGTTCCGTGCCACGGGGTTGGAGCCCAGATAGAAGAAGGCCAGCAGCGGCACCACCAGCAGCCAGACCAGGAACGGCGAACTGATTCCGGCGTAGTGATACGACCCCCACAGCACCGCGAAGATCAGGTTCATCACCGACAGCAGGGCGAGCACGCTGTAGCAGAGATGGGCGTCGAAATAGCGACTGCTGATCTTCAGCGCGGGCGGGAAGATGCAGAACAGTGTTATCGAACCGGCCAGGACATAGACATGGGGTGTCGGTTGAGGATCGAGCAGCAGCAGCGCCAGCGTGATGGTATGGCCGAGAAACGGCCCCAGCGTGTGACTGATCACGAACATCCGGACGCGTTGCGCCGAATTGCGATCGTTCATCAGCGTGGCGGGGACCCAGCTGTCGATGAAGCCATTGAAGGCTCGATTCAGTTTCTGCGCTTGCATGGTCGGCACCTGGCCCTGTTCCTAGCGATTGGAGAAGGCTGGCACAGCACGCCTTAAAGGCGAGTTAATCCGGCTGCCGGACCGGCCTGCACCCTGACGGCTTGCACAAATGGCTGATCGCGGCATGCTGTCTGCCGCAAGGCAATCGTGATGGGGGAGGAACGAAATGCTGGAACAGGCCGAGGATTTTCGCGCGGAGAGTGATGCGCTGTACCAGCTGGTCAGCGATCTGCCCGACAGTGCCTTCGATGAACCGACGGCGTTCAAGGACTGGACCATCAACCGCGTGCTGGGACATCTGCACATGTGGAACTGGGCCGCCGACCTGTCGCTGACGGATGCGGAGGGCTTCCAGAGCTTCATGCAGGACGTCATCAGGCACAGGGATGGCGGCGGCAGTGTCGGCGATCTGGAACGTGACTGGCGCAAGGGCATCGGCGGCCAGGCGCTGGCGACGGCCTGGCGCGACTATTATCACGGCATGGCCGACCGCTTTGCCGCCGCCGATCCGTCAGCCCGGGTCCCCTGGGCCGGACCGTCGATGAGCGTGCGGTCTTCCATCTCCGCGCGCCTGATGGAGACCTGGGCGCACGGGCAGGAAGTCTACGACATGCTGGGTGTGGTGCGGCAGAACGCGGACCGGATCAAGTCGATCGCCGTGCTGGGGGTGAACACCCATGGCTGGACCTACAAGGTCCGCGGCCTGGAAGCGCCGAGCCCTGCGCCACACCTCCGCCTGACCGCCCCGTCCGGCGCGGTCTGGACGTGGAACGACCCGTCGGAGACGGAACTGATCGAAGGCCCGGCGGAGGACTTCTGCCAGGTCGTGACCCAGGTCCGCAACATTGCCGACACGCGGCTGAAGGTCACCGGACCGAACGCCACCGACTGGATGTCCATTGCCCAGTGCTTTGCCGGCGCGCCGGAGCAACCCCCCGCACCCGGCGCACGGCGGACCATGACGCGGGATTGATCGGTTCGCGCGGCGGGCGCTTGACAGGGGTGCCCTGCGGGCCGACATGATAGGTGATGCTTCCGCTGCGGACATTCCGACTGATGCTGACGGTGCTCACCGTGCTCGCCATGATGCTGAGTACCGGTACGGGTGCCTCGGCGATGTGTGGTCTGGGCGGAAAGGCAGGTTCCGTCGCGGATGCTTCCGCGGCCCATGCCGGGCATTCGGCGACGGACGACGTGCGGATGGTCATGGTGGCGGACGCAATGCCGGATGCCGGTGCCGGTTACGACATGTGCGCCGGTGACGGGGGGTGCGATCATGGTGTCTGCACGCCGGGCCTGGCCGTGCCTGCCGGTGCGACCGCAACCCGTGTCGCCGTTCTGCACGACGATGCAGGGCCGATGCGGCTGACTTCCCATGCCATGGCGCATCAGCCGCCTCCGCCACGAAACCACTCCTGAGTCCAGTTCTGTCGGTCCCGGTCGCCGGGGCCGGAATTGTACCTTTCAGGAGAGTTTCCATGTCGACAATGACGCGACTGCGCGCCTGCGCGCTTGCCCTCTCGCTCCTGCCGGCGGCCCCGGTCGCGTTTGCCGCCGGTGGCCATGGTGACGGCCACGGCCACGGCCACGGCAAGGGACCGGACATCGGGAAACCCGGTGTAGCCACGGATGTCACCCGGACCATCGGCATCATCATGCGCGACAACCTCTACGAGCCCGAAACGCTCGAGATCCGCGAGGGCGAGACGGTGCGCTTCACTGTCAGGAACGAAGGTGAGTTCGTTCACGAGTTCAACATCGGTACCGCGACCATGCATGCGGCCCATCAGGAGGAAATGATGGGCATGATGGAGAGCGGCATGCTGGAGCCGGACCGGATCAACCATGCGATGATGAACCATGGCAGCCATGGCATGAAGCATGACGATCCGAACAGTGTCCTGCTGGAACCGGGGCAGAGCGCGGAGATCATCTGGACCTTCCCTGACCACGCCAGGCTGGAGTTCGCCTGCAATGTGCCGGGCCACTACCAGACCGGCATGGTCGGAAGCATCCGGCTGAAGCACTGAACCCGCGCAGCACACAGATCAGGAAACACATCATGTCACGCATCACCATGCTCCGGGCCGCAATGCTCGGAACCGGTTTGGCACTTGCCCTCGGGGGCGGTGCCATGGCCGGCGAATACAATCTGACCGTTGATCCGGTAAGGATCGACACCGGTACCTTCACGCGCTCGGGTGTCGGCTTCAACGGCGCCAGCCCCGGGCCCGTGCTGCGGTTCCGGGAGGGCGAGGAGGTCACGATCAACGTGACCAACAACCTCGACGAGGACACCTCGATCCACTGGCACGGGCTGATCCTGCCCTATCAGCAGGATGGCGTTCCCAAGATCAGCTATCCCGGCATCGCACCTGGCGAGACCTTCACCTACCGGTTTCCCATAGTGCAGAGCGGAACCTACTGGTTCCACAGCCACTCCGGGTTCCAGGAGCCGGACGGGGCCTACGGGGCCATCATCATCGAGCCGGAGGGCCGGGAGCCGTACCGCTATGACCGCGAATACGTGATCCAGCTTGCCGATGCGCATCCGCACTCCGGCGACCGGATCATGCGCAATCTGAAGATGATGCCGGACTACTACAACCGCAGGCAGCGCACCCTGTTCGACTTCCTTGATGATGCGAAGGAGAAGGGCGTCCGCGCGGCGCTGGACGACCGCGGCGACTGGGGTGACATGCGCATGATGCCGACCGATGTCGAGGACCTGCAGGGTTTCACTCCGCTGATCAACGGCAAGGGCCCGGAGCAGAACTGGACCGGCCTCTTCCGGCCCGGCGAGAGGGTAAGGCTGCGCTTCATCAACTCCTCGGCGATGACCTATTTCGACATCCGGATTCCGGGGCTGAAGCTGACCGTCGTGCAGGCCGACGGCAATGACGTGCAGCCGGTCGTGGTTGACGAGTTCCGCATTGCCGTCGCGGAGACCTATGACGTCATCGTGCAGCCGACGGAGGATCGCGCCTACACGATATATGGTGAATCGATGGGGCGGACGGCCTTTGCGCGCGGCACGCTGGCGCCACGTGAGGGCATGGCCGCCGAAGTTCCTGATCTCCGTGAACCGCCCTTGCTGACCATGGGCGACATGGCCGGTCATGGCGGCATGGACCATGGTTCCATGGATCACGCCGCGATGGGTCACGGTTCGATGCCGAAGGGCGAGGTGGATCACGCCGCGATGGGTCACGGTTCGATGCCGAAGGGCGAGGTGGATCACGCCGCGATGGGTCACGGTTCGATGCCGAAGGGCGAGGTGGATCACGCCGCGATGGGTCATGGTTCGATGCCGAAGGGCGAGGTGGATCACGCCGCGATGGGTCATGGTTCGATGCCGAAGGGCGAGGTGGATCACGCCGCGATGGGTCATGGTTCGATGCCGAAGGGCGAGATGGACCATGCCGCGATGGGCCACGGCGCCATGCCGAAGGGCGAAACGGGTCGTCCTGACCCGTTCTACGCACCGGGCAGTGGCTTGCGTCCCGAAGCCGCCAACGGGGGCAGGTTCCTGTCCTATGCCGATCTGAAGGCGCAGAAGCCGCTCTACGAGCACCGGCCCGCAACGCGCGAGATCGAACTGGAGCTGACCGGCAACATGGAACGCTACATCTGGTCGATCAACGGTGTGAAGTATGCCGATGCCGACCCGATACGCCTGACCTACGGGGAGCGGGTGCGTTTCAAGTTCGTCAACACCACCATGATGACCCACCCCATGCACCTGCATGGCATGTGGTCGATCCTGGACAATGGCAGCGGCAAGTGGAATCCGGTGAAACACGTGATCAGCGTCGCGCCGGCCACCACGGTCTACATGGAGACAGAGGTGGATGCGCCGGGCGAATGGGCGTTTCACTGCCACCTGTCCTATCACGCCGATTCCGGCATGTTCCGGAAGATCGTGGTGGAGGGCGGACCCGATAGCGCCGCAGCGGCACCCAGCATGAAACAGGGGGGCTGAGGTCATGCGACGACTGTTCCTCGTTGCCGGACTTCTGTGTCCGGCGTTGCTTCTCGCCGTACCTGCCGCCGCTGAGTCCAACGTCTGGGGTATCCAGGCGGAACAGCTGGAATACCGGTTCGGTGGGGACACCGATGTGGCCGCCTGGGATCTGGATGCCTTCTACGGCAATGACGAAGTGCGCTTCGTCTACCGCAGTGAAGGGGAATATGCGCTGGAGGAGGAGGCCTTCGAGACGCTGGAGAACCAGTTCCGCCTTTCCACGCCAATCTCCGATTTCTTCGACGGGGTAGCGGGTGTGCGGTTCGATACGGCCAGCGGTCCGGACAGGGTACATGGTGTGATCGGCCTTCACGGGCTGACCCGTCAATGGTTCGAGATCGATGCCGACCTGTTTGTCTCCGATCATCCTTCCGTGCGGTTCGAGGTCGAGTACGAAGGCCTGATCACCAATCGGATCATCGTCGTGCCGAGCATCGAGCTGGATGTTCCGCTGACGGATGACACTGCCCTGAACCGGGTGGCCTTCGGGCCACGACTGGAGATCGGTGCGCGGGTGAGCTACGACCTCGTTGACCGGCTGCTGTCACCTTATGTGGGGTTCCATTACGAGCGCACGTTCGGGGGCAGCGCTGATCTTGTCCGGGCCGGTGGGGAGGATGCGAGTGCGGCCTTTCTGGTTGTCGGCGCGCGCATGATCTTCTGATCCTGCTGCCTTGGCCCCCGCTTCGACCGAGGGCGGGGGCCCTGGCGACCTCTTACCCGAGGTCGGACAGCCAGCCGTGGGCCAGGGTGCCGGTCAGGACGGTCATGGCGATGGCGATCACCATGAACAGCCCGTCGCGGGCGGTCAGGGCCATGCCGAAAATGAGGATGGTGGTCGCGGGCAGCAGCACCGCGAACGGCACGAGCTCCAGCGGGATCATCAGTCCCGCGAGACCGACACAGAGCAGCGCGGCAAGCCGTCTGGCAAGGGTGCTGGTTGCCCAGGTCAGACGGGTGCGGACCAGCCAGTCGGCGCGCCGCAGCCAGTCCTGGCCCCTCTTTCCGGCGCTCTCGATCTTCCGCACGGAAAAGCCCTGGCGGCGCAGTCGTCCGGGCAGCCAGGGATGATTGCGGCCAATGACAAGCTGGCCCGATACCAGGATGACGACCAGGCCGAGCATGCTCGGGACCGTCGGAATGGCGCCGAGCGGAGACGCCGCCAGCAGGCCGAGCGCGATGAGCATGGGGCCGAAGCCCCGGTCCTGGAAGATCTCCAGCAGTTCGGCCACCGTGACCTTCTCGCCATCGGCTTCGTCGGCTGCCATCTCGACAACGGACTGGAGCGGTCGCTTTTCCAGATCGGCCATTGCGGTGCGCCTCTTCCATGATGGCAGGTGCCGGGACCCGGACACATAGGTGCCGCGCACCCCGGTACCAATCAAGCCCGGAGACCAACTGTCTTGCTGCGCGCTGCCAACCGCATCAGGATCAGCAGCTTGCAGGGGAGGACACGTGATGGATTTCGAACTGAGTGAAGAGCACCGGATGCTGCGCGACCTGGTGCAGCGGTTCGTGCAGGACGAACTCATGCCGCTGGAGCCGGAGGTGCTGGCGCGGGAGGCACGGGGCGAGGGTGCGGCCCTGTCGTCGGAGGAGCGCGCGCGCATCGATGCCCGCTCGCGGGAACTCGGGCTCTGGGGTCTGGACGCGCCGGAGGATGTCGGCGGCGTCGACCTGCCCACCGTGGCGATGATCGGGGTCAACATCGAACTCGGGCGCACCGTCACCCCCTACATGCTGCCGCCGGACTCGCCGAACCTGCGGATGCTGATGGCCACGGTGAACGAGGACCAGCGCAAGCGCTATCTGGAACCCTATGTGAAGGGCGGCACGGTCTCCGCCATCGGCATCTCGGAACCCGGTGCCGGGGCGGATCCGGCCGGCATGCGGACGCGCGCGGTGCGGGACGGGGATGACTGGGTCATCAACGGCTCCAAGATCTGGATCAGCCGGGCCGAGGAAGCGGATTTCACCATCCTGATGGCCGTGACGGACCGGGAGAAGGGCGCGCGCGGCGGCATCTCCGCCTTTCTGGTTGACCGGGGCACGCCGGGTTTCAACATCGCGCGGCGTATCCCGATGATCGGCGGGGCCTTCACCTACGAGATCGCGCTGGAGGATTGCCGGGTGCCGCACGCCAATCTGCTGGGGAAGGAGGGACAGGGGTTCGCGCCGATGCAGGTCCGCCTGTCCACCCGCAGGCTGGAGATGGCGTCATGGTGCATCGGCATGGCGGAGCGCGCACTGGAGATGATCTGCGAATTCGCCCCCCAGCGGCAGACTTTCGGCGCCCCGCTGGCCGAGCGCCAGGCGATCCAGTGGTGGGTTGCCGACGCCGCCGCGAAGATCCGGGCCAGTCGCCTGATGGCCTATGAGACCGCCTGGAAGCTGGATGAGGGACAGGATGTCCGCACCGATGTCTCCATGATCAAGGTCTATGCCACGGAGATGGCCTGGGAAGTCTTGGACAATGCCATGCAGACCTTTGGTGCCATGGGAATGACCCGAGAACTGCCGCTGCACCAGATGGCTGCCCAGATCCGGCTGATGCGCATCTACGACGGACCGTCCGAAGTTCATCGCTGGGTCGTCGCGCGGAAACTGCTGGGCCTGAAGCGCTAGACTGCAGTCGTCTGATGGCCCCGGCCTGCCCTCTCCCCCTCCCGACCACCCACGGGGCTATCCTAATGGGTGGTCGGGAGGGGGAGAGGGCAGGCCGGGGTCCACATATGAATCGCGAGAGGGCAGGCCGGGGTCCGCACATGAATCGCGCGGGGGACACGATCGCCGTCCTGTTTCCGGTCATTGCACCGGTTTCGCCACCAGTTCCTGAGCCGCTGTTCATTTTTGGCTGACGCAAAAAAAAGGCGGGTCGCGAACGACCCGCCGAGTCAAACAGGGAGGCTTCACGTCTGGGAGACGTCGGACATTGCTGAACAGGGAGGCGCCAGGAATGCCCGGTGATATTGCGCTGCAACATCGACAGGAGGAGATTTAGGGTTTCCGTCTGCGGAAATAAAGGGCAGCGCCTGCACGCGGGCCATGCAGTTTGCGAATGGCTTGGGAGGCGCAGTATTCCGCGGGTTTCTCGTCACACGTGAATACTACTTGCGGGTTGTTGCAAATAGGCCATGCCGCCAAAATGGTCAGAAACGGGTTTCTGCGACCTTCTGGATCAGGAAATCGCGGAAAACGGTGATGCGTTTGGAGTTCCGCAACTCTTCCGGATAGACGAAGTAGGTTTCGAACTTCGGCCCGGCCACGTCATCCAGCACGCGAACCGGCTGGGTGTGGCCCTGAACGATGTAGTCCGGCAGGGCACCGATACCGAGCCCGCTCTGAACCGCCAGCAGCAGGCCGTAGATATTGTTGACCTTCAGCACCGGATTGCGCGGCTTGTCCGGATTGGCGCCAAGCTCCATCAGCCATTCGCTGGCGCGGACCGGATTCGGTGTGTCATCGCCGTAGACGATCAGCGAATGACGGTCGAGATCCTCCGGTGACTTCGGCATGCCCCGACGCTTCACATAGTCCGGCGACGCATAGAGGTGGAAATTCACCGTCATCAGCTTCCGCTGCACCAGGTCGGGCTGGGTCGGCGGCCAGAGCCGGATGGCGATGTCCGCCTCCCGCATCGTCAGGTCGACCTCGCCATCGGTCAGCACCATGTTGACGTTGATATCGGGATAGGCCTCGATGAATTCGCGGATGCGCGGGGTCAGCCAGGTCGAACCAAGCCCGATGGTCGTCGAGACCTTCAGTTCGCCGCGCGGCTTTTCCTTGGCATCGGTCAGCATCGCCTCCGCCATCGCCAGCTTGGCGAACACGTCCCGGGCGGTCTGATAGAGCAGTTCGCCCTGCTCCGTCAGGATCAGGCCGCGGGCATGGCGGCGGAACAGGGTGGTGCGCAGGCTTTCCTCCAGGGCACTGACCTGACGGCTGACAGCCGACTGGCTGAGATTCAGCAGGTCACCTGCGTGAGTGAAGCTTCCGGCCTCGGCGACCGTGTGAAATATGCGCAGCTTGTCCCAATCCATGGTGGGGAAAATATCCTTCCCGACGGAATCGACAAGCAAAATCAGGAAGATTCGCCGTCGGGCTGCTATGCGGTGCTATTCGGCGGCCTCCGCCAACTCGTTCGCGGCGATGAACTTCTCCGCTTCCAGCGCTGCCATGCATCCCGTACCGGCGGCCGTGACGGCCTGGCGATAGGTCTTGTCCTGAACGTCGCCGGCGGCGAAGACTCCGGCAATGCTGGTCGCCGTCGAATCCGGCGCGGTGATCAGATAACCTTCGGAATCCATTGCCAGCTGATCCCGGAACAGTCCGGTATTGGGGTCGTGGCCAATGGCGATGAAGACGCCATGCATGGGAATCTCGCGCATTTCTCCGGTCGCGACGTGGCGCAGTCGCACGGCGCTGACGCCCGGCGGGTCCTGCTCACCCAGCACTTCCTCCAGCACATGGTCCCAGACGCACTCGATCTTCGGGTGTTTCAGGACACGGTCCTGCAGGATCTTCTCCGCCTTGAGCTGATCACGACGATGCACCAGCCAGACCTTGGTGGCGAAATTGGTCAGGAACAGGGCTTCCTCGGCTGCCGTGTTGCCGCCCCCGACGACGCAGACTTCCTTGCCGCGATAGAAGAAACCGTCGCAGGTGGCACAGGCGGAAACGCCGAACCCCTGGTACTTCTGCTCGCTTTCCAGCCCCAGCCAGCGGGCCGAGGCGCCGGTGGAGATGATCAGCGTCTCGCCGATGTAGGTGTCGCCATTGTCGCCCCGGGCAACGAAGGGACGGCTGTTCAGGTCCACTTCCGCGATGATGTCATGGATGATCCGGGTGCCGACATGGGCTGCCTGCTGCTCCATCTGCTGCATCAGCCAGGGACCCTGGATGACTTCCGCAAAGCCGGGATAGTTCTCCACATCCGTGGTGATGGTCAGCTGGCCCCCCGGCTGGATGCCATGCACCATGACCGGTTCCAGCCCGGCACGGGCGGCATAGACGGCCGCAGTACAGCCTGCCGGGCCGGAGCCGATGATCAGAACCTTCGTGTGAATTGTCTCGGCCATGATCCCGCTCCCTTGCATCCGGTTGGCACACGCTATTTCGCATCGTCCGCGCGCATGTCAAGTTGAGTCCCCGACGATCACAGCACGGTACCGGACATTGCCATGGATATAGACGAATTCCGCAGCCACGCCCATCAGATGGTGGACTGGATGGCCGACTACATGGACCGGGTGGAGAATCTGCCGGTTCGCGCGCAGACGGCCCCGGGTGATGTCGATGCGACCCTGCCCCGCGCAGCGCCGGAACATGGTGAGCCCATCAGCGAGATCATGGCGGATTTCAACCGGGACATCATGCCTGGCATCACCCATTGGCAGCACCCCAGCTTCTTCGCCTACTTTCCGGCAAATTCCAGCCCGCCCTCTGTGCTTGCGGAGATGCTGACGGCGACCATCGGTGCCCAGTGCATGCTGTGGCAGACCTCCCCCGCCGCGACGGAGATGGAAACCCGGGTGCTGGACTGGCTGCGTCAGATGATCGGGCTGGAAGAGGGGTTTCACGGGGTTATCCAGGATTCGGCCTCCGGCGCGATTCTCTGCGCCCTGCTGACCGCGCGGGAGCGGGTGACCGGTGACGATGCCAACGAGAACGGGCTGGCAGGTACTACGCCGCTGGCTGTCTATTGCTCCGACCAGACCCATACGGCGACGGAGAAGGGTGCCAAGATCGCGGGCTATGGCCGGCGCTTCGTGCGCAAGATCGCCACCGACGCGCGGTTCGCGATGCGTCCCGAGGCGCTGGAGGCCGCGATCCGGGCCGACATCGCGGCAGGGATCCGTCCCGCCTGTGTCGTCGCCTCCCTGGGGGCGACGGGTGTCGGCGCCGTGGACCCGCTGGCGACCATTGGCGAGATCTGTGCCCGCCATGACATCTTCTTCCACGTGGATGCCGCCTGGGCGGGCTCGGCCCTGATCCTGCCGGAGCATCGCTGGATGCTGGAGGGGCAGGGCCAGGTCGACAGTCTGGTCTTCAATCCGCACAAGTGGCTGCTGACCAACTTCGATTGCGCCGCACACTATGTCCGTGACCCGGAAGCCCTGATCCGCACCTTCGCCATTGATGCGGCCTTCCTGCAGAGCCGGGAAGGGCGGCAGGTGATCGATTACCGGGACTGGGGCGTGCCACTGGGGCGACGGTTCCGGGCACTGAAACTCTGGTTCGTGCTGCGCAGCTATGGTGTCGAGCGGTTGCAGCAGATCCTGCGCAGCCATATCTCGATGGCGGAAGGGCTGGAGCGGACGATTGATGCCACCCCGGATTTCGAACTGGTGGCACCGCGGGTGCTCTCGCTGCTGAACTTCCGCTTCCACCCGGAGGGGGCCGGTGATGATGCCTGCGATGTCCTGAACGAGCGTCTGCTGCACGCCCTCAACGATTCCGGCGATGCCTATTTCACGCCCAACCGGGTCAATGGGCGCTATGCCATCCGCATCTCGATCGGTCAGACCCGGACCGAACAGCGCCACGTCGATGCCGCCTGGGACCTGATCTGCACAACGGCGCGGTCTTTGCCCAGGAATTGACCGCCTCCGTTTCGGGCAGACATAAAGGTCAGGGCCATTGACGGGAAAAATGCTCCACGAGTCCTGTGGATAACCTTGTTGGCCAATTCGAGAGAGAAGGTCTAGTCGCCCGTAATCATTACGGTTTCGTTACGCTGCCTAATTTTTGTGCAATATAATTAACATATTGATTTAATTGATATTTTTTTGCATTTCAGCAAATACGAAGGGAAATTCCTTGTGTTTCCGGGGGTTGTGCGCACCTGCCCCGATCCCTGTGCAAATCGAATTGAGGGAGTCAACCCGCCAAAACAGCATTGGATCAATTTGTCTGTGACTTTCCTGTGGCCTCGGTCACCCGTCCAGGTCGGCCACTTCACCGGTCAGCGGCGGCCATGGCAGGAACTGGCCACCATCCAGCGCGAGCATCTGACCGGTCATCGCCGGCGCGTCGAGCAGAAAGGTCACGGCAGCCGCGATCTCGTCCGGCTCGGCACCGCGTTGCAGCAGTGTTGACTGCCACTGCCTTTCGAACTGTTCCGCCGTCTGCCGCTCGTTCGCCAGCACCGGCCCGGGGCCGATCCCGTTGACGCGGATCCTTGGGGCCAGTGCCATCGCCAGGGTCTGCGTCAGGGACAGCAGCCCGGCCTTGGAGACGGTATAGGACGTGAACCAGGGCGTCGGTTTCCAGACCCTCTGGTCGATGATGTTGATGATGTTGCCACCACGATCCTCCGGCAGCGCCCTGGCAAACGCCTGGGCGAGCAGCAGGGGCGCCTTCAGATTGACGGAGAGGTGGGCGTCCAGGCTGTCCGGTGTCAGGGACCGGATCGAATCGTTCTCGAACAGGGATGCGTTGTTGACCAGCAGATCAATGGGCCGGTCGAGCGCCGTTGCGGCCCTGGGCAGCAGGTCGGCTGTTGCGGCACTGTCCGTCAGGTCTGCCGCCACCGTCACGGTATGCACACCGTGCGCCCGGATCTCCGCCGCCGTCTGTTCGGCCTCTTCCGCCGAATTCCGGTAGTGAATGGCCACATCCGTGCCATTGGCGGCAAGCTGCAGGGCAATTGCCCGCCCGATCCGCACTGCGCCGCCCGTGATCAGGGCCGCGGATGCACCAACGGTCGAGGGGACCTTGCTGCGCATGGTCAGAGCCCGGCGAGCTTGCTGACCGGCATGCCGGAGACGCCGTGGAACTGGGCCAGCACGTAGCCGGCGTAGGCCAGCAGGAAAATGACCCCGGCGACCCGTCCGACCGGTATGCGTGCGAACGCGAACGGGAACAGCACCAGTGCTGCGCCCAGCATCACCCAGAGGTCGAACTCCAGCATCTGCGGCGGCACCGGAATGTGACTGACCATGGCGGTGATGCCCAGGATGCCGAGAATGTTGAAGAGGTTGGAGCCGAGCACATTGCCGATGGCGACATCACCGTGGCGCCGGAATGCGGCAACGGTTGTCGTCGCCAGCTCCGGCAGCGAGGTGCCCAGCGCCACGAGCGTCACACCGATGACTTCCTCGGACACGCCAGCGGAGCGGGCAATGTCGCGCGCGCCTTCCACCAGCAGGTGCGAGCCGGCGACCAGACCAGCGACACCGACGACCATCAGCGCGATGATGATCATGGGATTGCCCGGCACGCCTTCACCAAGTTCCTCGACCTCATCGGACAGGCTCTGGTTTCCGTCACGACGGGCCTGACGATAGGCGTTGAACAGGAAACCGATCAGCAGCAGCAACAGCAGCAGGCCCGGCCAGAACCGGATGCCGTCGAACCAGGCGATCAGGATGACCAGCGCAGACGCGGCCACCATGGCCACACCTTCCCGCCGCATCACGCCGCGCTCGCAGAGGAACGGCGCGATCAGGGCCGGCAATCCGACCACCAGCAGCACATTGGCGATGTTCGATCCGACAACGTTGCCGATGGCGATACCCGGCGCGTCCTCCAGCGCCGCCTGAACACAGACCAGAAGTTCCGGCGCGGATGTTCCGAAGGCAACGACTGTCAGGCCGATCACCAGCCGCGAGACACCCAGGCGGTCGGCCAGCGCGACGGCGGCACGCACCAGCGCCTCACCACCGACAAGAAGCAGCACAAGGCCGAGTGCCACCATTCCATACATCAGCAACAGACGATTCCCCCTGGGCGTTTGGCGTTCACTCTCGTTCTTCTCCGGCACCGGGCATCAGCATCATATGGCGATGGTCTCGCCGGATTGAACCGCCATCACGCAGGTCTCTCTGGCATGCGGACCGGCGAGGTGCAATCTTCCAAGATTGCAATCCGTCACCATATGATGATTCATGCCCTGACCGTATTGCAGGAAGGTCACAATGCCGATCGTGCGAACTATCCTGATGGAGGCTGCGCGGCGTATCGCCAGCAATCCCGAGCTGCGTGCCCGTGCGGTCAATGTCGCACAGCAGGAAGTGCTGCCGCGGGCGAAGACCGTCGCGCGCAAGGCGGGGGAGGAAACCCTGCGGCAACGCGAGCTGCTGCGTGCCGACATCAACGCCGCGCGCGAACGTGCCGGGGAACAGGCCTCCAATGCCGAAGTGGCCGGGCGGCTGCTGCGTCGTGTCGCGAAGCGGGTACGCGACGGGGAGTGATCCGGCTGGCAGTATCTGCGGGTTGATTCGTCGCCCCGGTTGCCTGTTGCCTGTTGATTGTTTCGGTCATGTACCTGCCTAGACTGTTGTGCCTCGCACTTCTGCTGCTGCTGCCGCCGCCCGCCGCCGTCCAGGCGGTCGAAGGCCCCGCCGCGACCGAAGGCAGCGTGACGGGACTGCCCCTGCCGCGATTCGTCTCCATCAAGGCCGGAAAGGCCAACCTGCGCGCCGGGCCGGGCCAGAAGTATCCGGTGCGCTGGACCTATCTGCGCCGCAACCTGCCGGTCCAGATCGTGGGCGAGCACGAGAACTGGCGCGAGATTCGCGATCCCTGGGGAGAGGAGGGCTGGCTGCATGCCAGTCTTCTCTCCGGTCGGCGCACGGCCGTGGTCCGCGGTGACCTGGTGGCGTTGCGTGACGGATCGGATGAAGCAGCCCCTGTGCTGATGTATCTTGAACGGCGGGTGATCGTGACGGTGGAGGCCTGCCGGGCGTCCTGGTGCAGGATCAGCGTCGATGGTCGCGCGGGATGGCTTCCCGCCGATGCGGTCTATGGTGCCGACTGACAATGGTCGAGTGGGTCGGCAGTACGGGGAGGGCGTGATGAAGGTGATCATCGTCGGCGGAGGCATTTGCGGCCTGACCACGGCGCTCAGTCTGCACAGGGCGGGGATCGACTGCATGATATACGAGGCGGCGGCGGAACTGCGTGCGCTGGGGGTCGGCATCAACCTGCTGCCCCATGCGGTGCGGGAACTGGTGGAGCTGGGGCTGGGCGACGAACTCGCCAGGGTGGCGATCCCGACCGCTGAACTGATCTATGCGAACCGGCACGGGCAACGGATCTGGCAGGAGCCGCGCGGCCTGGATGCAGGCTACAACTGGCCACAGTATTCGGTGGCCAGGGGCGACCTGCAGATGATCCTGTTGCAGGCCGTGCGGGACCGGCTGGGGGCTGATGCGATCCGCACGGATCATGCGTTTGTCGATCTGGATCAGGATGATTCAGGGGTCACGGCCCGTTTCGTCCACCGCAGTGACGGCAGCGCGGCGGATCCGGTCAGGGGGGATGTCCTGATTGGTGCGGACGGGATCCACTCCGCCGTGCGGGGACAGTTCTACCCGGATGAAGGCGATCCGATCTGGAACGGCTGCGTCCTCTGGCGCGCGACAACGGTGGGGGAACCGTTCCTGACGGGCCGGTCCATGGTGATGGCCGGACACGCCGACCAGAAGTTCGTCTGCTATCCGGTCAGCCGTGAACTGCATGATCAGGGCAGGTCGCTGATCAACTGGATCGCGGAGATCAGATATCCGACCGATACACCCTGGCCGAGGGAGGACTGGAACCGGCCCGGCAGCATCGACACCTTCCTGCCCGCCTTCCTGGACTGGGATTTCGGCTGGCTGAAGGTGCCCGACATCATCCGCCGCGCGCAGGCGATCTATGAATTCCCGATGGTCGATCGTGATCCGGTCGCATCCTGGTGCTTCGGACGGGTGGTGCTGGCCGGTGATGCGGCGCATCCGATGTATCCCATCGGCTCCAACGGTGCGTCTCAGTCGATCATCGATGCCCGTGTGCTGGCGCGGCATCTGGCGTTGAGCGAGACGCCCGGGCAGGCGCTGCAGCTGTTCGATGCCGAACGACGGCCCCCGACCTCCGCCATCGTGCTGGCCAACCGTGGCAACGGACCGGAGCAGGTGATGCAGATGGTCGAGGAGCGTGCGCCTGACGGATTCGGCGATGTGCACGATGTCATCAGCCCGGTGGAGCTTGAGGAAGTCTCAGCCCGCTACAAGATGACTGCCGGTTTCGTGCCGGAGGCGCTGAACAGCCGCGCCTCGCTGGATGCCCATGTGTCGGGGCGATGATCAGGCCGCCGAGCGTCTGGGTGCCGTGGACCAGCTCTGCGCCCAGCTGATGCCGGTCAGCAGGACAAACAGGTAGACGACCGCTGGCCGGTGCAGCGGATAGTCGATGGTGTCGTGCAGTGCCGCCATCACGAACAGCACAAGGCCCAGGGCCGCATAGTGATTGTCGCGCCGCCGTTCGATGAATCCGGCTGACAGCCGCCAGCCGAGCAGGGCCAGCGCGATCCAGAACATCAGCGCCACCACCGGCCCCATCTCCACCATGTGTTCGATGAAGATGTTGTGGGCTGCATCCCAGCGATAGAAGTACAGCTCCTCGAACTTCCAGGGCTCCGCCGCGATCTCGAAGGTGCCGAGACCGGTACCGGCGAGGGGGCCTGACAGGATCATGTCGATGCCGGTGCTGAACATCATCGCCCGCTCCAGCAGCCCGGCGGTTCCGACGGTGGTGCCGCTCAACTGGGCAATGGCGAGGGTCAGCACCAGCGGTACCGCGACCGCGATCACCAGCAGGATGCGGGCCGTTGCCTTCCTCAAAAGGGGGGGCAGGAACGCCAGGAGCAGCAGGGCGGCCATGCCTGCGAGACTGTTTGCCAGGCCTGCGCGGGAACCCGCGAACCAGATGCTGACCAGGGCAACGGGAATCGAGAGCAGCAGAATGATGCGAAGTGTCCGCTCGACCGGCTTGCTGAAGGTTGCGGTCTTGCCATCGGCGGCCAGATAGGACCGGAACAGCCATGAGGTGCCACAGATCAGGAACATGCCGGCGTAGAAGGCGTAGGAATTCGGGCTTTCGATCGTGGCTGCGGCGACAGGTTCGAGGGTTCGCCGCGCCACCCCGAATATCTCGTTGCTGCCGGCCGCGAACTCCATCAGCCCATAGGCGTTGTAGGCCAGACCGAACAGGGCGACGGCCAGCAGGACCGTGTTCGCCAGGGTCTGGTACCGTCCCAGCCTGCACCCGATCCAGAAGATCATGGCATAGGAGATCAGTCGCATGGCGAACTGGCTGCTCCGGTCCTGATCCAGCGTGATGCGGCCCGCGGCGTCGACCCGGTCATAGGCCGGATGCCAGAGCATCGACGGCAGCCCGTCCATGGACTGCACGAGGCCCCAGAGGACGACAGCCAGAAACAGCAGGATCGGCCAGCGCAGGCGCTGCATCGTCTCAATGGCCGACCGGCGGTCCGTCAGGTCGCACACCGCGGAGAACAGGAAGATCAGTGCGGCCGCGAGCGAGAGCGGGATCCAGAACCAGGGTCTGTAGCCACCGAGTGGAACAACGGAGAGCAGTACGAAGGCAAGTGTCGCGACCAGCAGCGCGACATCAACGCCGCGTGGACCCCTCACTGGGCCTCGGAAACGAGATCGGCCCAGACCCAGATTTCCTGCCCGGCGTCAGCCACCGGTTCCAGGATCTGGTAGTGTCCCCAACCCTCGTCCAGCTCCAGCCGCAGCAGGCGGTGTTCCTGACCCAGCCGCGCGACGATCGGGAACGACGTTCCGGGACCTGCCCTGCCGTTCACGGTCGCGCCGGTCACCCGCCAGATCGTGGCCGGTTCGGCCGGGGCCGGGGGGGCTGTCTCGGATTCGATCGTGGGCTCCGGATCACGCCGCGGTACGGTCTCGGTGCGCAGGCTGCCGGCCTCTGGTGCCGCCGCCGCGCGGGCATCAGCCGCAGGGGCGGCCGACGGCAGTGCGGTGACATCGTCCCGCCCGATCACCGACCGTCCGTCCCGATCCAGCCGGACCAGACGCCAGCAATCCGCCCTTGTCTGGATACGGTCACAGACAAGCTGCGCCACGCCGTAGAAGGGTTCGGTGCGTCCGTCCGCGGCTGCATTGCCACGGAAGTCCCATTCGTTGGCAGCCACCTGGATACCGGGCACCAGCGTGATGACCTGCAGACTCGACAGATCATCAAGCATGGCCCGAATGCCGGTCGCGATCGTCGACTGCCGCTCGGCCACCTTCGCCTGTTCGGGGCTCCGACCGGATGTCAGGTAAAGAACCCCGACAACTGCTAGCGCCAGAATGACGATGCCGGTAACGAACCATTCCAGCTGCTTCATCTGTACATCCCGAAAAGAAACCCTCAGACACGCGGCGCGCCCGTTCCGGCAGACCGCTTCCAGCCGCTTTCAGGCGGGTTGTGAAACCCGCGTTCAACGGTTGGTTTGTCTATAGATGAGGCCTGCCCCGCGTCAAGCTTGCGTCATGCAGTGATGCCGGTATTCGCGGCAGCCGTCACGATGCCCCTGAATGCAGGCGGCTTTCATTCGGCGCGATCAAGCAACCGGTAGACAAGCAGCCCCAGGTGTTCCTTGAATGCCAGTGTGGTCTGGCCCAGGGCGCCTGCGTTGGGAATGAGGTCGAGCACCGTGAAGCGCCCGCCTTCGGTGAGGCTGATCTCTGCCGTCGCGGGAATCACGTTCAGGCCTGCCCTGGTGAAGGTCGCAAGCGCCCGGCGCATGTGCGTTCCCGAAGTGACCAGCAGCACGGGCCCCGATATGTCGGCCCCGATCACGCGGCGCGCGCCCAGGGCGTTCTCCCAGGTATTCTGGCTGCCGGTCTCGATATCGATGTCCCCGGCAGGTACGCCCCATGCCACCAGCAGATCCTTGATGGATCTGGCTTCCGAGGGTGCTTCCGGGGTCCATGGCGTATTCCCGCCGACCACCAGCAGGCGAGGCACCCTGCCCTGCCGGTGCAGCTGTGCCGCGAACCATACCCTGTCCACGCCGCCGCCCAGATCGGGAGCAACCCGTGGCGGTGCCGCGCCGCCGAGCGCGCCGCCGAGCACGATCGCCAGGTCCGACCGCGGTGTGTCCGCAACGGATCTGGGCGGGTAGTCCTGTTCCAGCAGGCGCGTCAGCCAGGCGGCCGTCGGCGAAATCGAGGCGACCCAGAGCACGATCAGACCGCCGACAATCGTGGTGGTGCCGATACGGGTGCGCCGGAACAGCAGAAACAGCAGTCCCAGGACCATCAGGGCAATCGACATGCCGAGTGGAAAGACCAGCGTCTGCAGGACTTTGGATAGAAAAACCGTCACGGTGTCCGCATCCTCGACCCATGCCCGTTCGCCGCCGGATTGCCGGCGACCTTCTTGATGGCGATCACGCCTGTATTCCCACCATCACGCATGACGTTGTGAAACCGTCTGCCCAAGGGTATGGTCCGCGCAAAATTCGGCGGTTCCATCTCCTTAGCATCTGGTTGGGCATGAGCAACACGACATTCGGTACAGATATTCCCTCCGTCCGGTCCGAGCCTTCGGCGGCATCACGGATCAGCGACAGCATCGACGTGCGTCGGATCCTGTCGATCATCTGGCGACGGAAATTTCTCATTGCCGGCGTGACATTGCTGTTCGTTCTGGCCGGGCTGTATCAGCTGTCCCGCATAACGCCGATCTATTCCACCAGCGCGACGATCATGCTCAACAACAGGCAGACCAATGTGGTCGATATCGACAGTGTCGTATCGGGTCTGTCGACCAACAACACGGCGGTCGGCAGCGAGATACAGCTGCTGCGTTCGACACAGCTGCTGGAGCGTGTGGTCGAGAAGCTGCGGCTGGACGCGGATCCGGAGTTCAACTATCGGCTTCGCCCGCAGCAGAGCGGCAACCGCCTGATGGGGCTGGAGGCCTATCTGCCGCAGACGCTGGTCAACCGCTTGCTGGGTCCGCCCCGGGAACAGGAACCGGTGGCCGAACGCGCCGACCTGTCAGAGGCGGAGAGGCGCGCATTGATGCGGTCGATTGTCGGCGCCTTGCGCGGTGGCATGTCGGCGGGCCCGATCCCGAGTACGCTCGCTCTCCAGGTCGGTTTTTCGTCTCCTGATCCCCGGAAGGCCCAGTTGATCGCCAACACGATCGCCGAGCAGTACATCATCGATCAGCTTGAGGCCAAGTACGAGGCGACGCGACGGGCCTCTTCCTGGCTCAACGAGCGGCTGGAAGACCTGCGAAGCCAGGTCGAGCAGAAGGAAGCGGCAGTCGAGGCCTTCAAGGCCCAGCAGAGCAACAGGACCGGCCAGGGTGCCGCGCTGACATCGCAGCAGCTGACGCAGCTCAATTCGGAACTCGTGCTTGCGCGCGCCAACCGGGCGGAAGCCGAAGCGCGCTACAATCAGGTGGCGGGTCAGATCAGTGGCGGCGGCACCTCGGTGGCGGCCGAATCACTTTCGTCGCCTCTGATCGAGAATCTCAACCAGAAGCTGGCCGATCTGCGACGTCAGGAGGCCGAGCTGTCGACCCGCTATGCCGAGAAGCATCCGCGAATCCTGAACGTGCGCGCCGAGATCGCCGATACAAGTGCTGCGGTCGAACGGGAGGTCGAGAAGGCTGTCCGGTCGCTGCGTACCGAACTGAATGTGGCAACGGCGCGGGAGCAGACCCTGCAGCGCAGTGTGCGCCAGCTCGAGCAGCGGGCGTTCACCCAGGACCAGTCCTCGGTCGAGCTGAGGCAGCTTGAACGGGAAGCGGAAGCCACGCGCGTGCTCTATACGAATTTCCTTTCGCGCTTCAAGGAAACCAGCGAGCAGCAGGAAATCCAGCAGGCTGATGCGCGGATCATCTCGGCGGCAGACCTGCCGGGACGCCCGACCAGCCCGAATCGGTCGCGCTCCATGATGCTGGTGATTGCGCTCGGGTTGCTGGTCAGCGCCGGTCTCGTGATGCTGCTGGAGCAACTGGACAATGCCTTCCGTTCACCGGAGCAGATGGAAAGTGCCCTTGGCCTCGTGACCTTTGGCACCATTCCGCTGGTGAAGGGGTTCCGGAAGAACCGCTCGGACGTGCTGCAGTACGTGAGCGACAAGCCGACCTCCGGTCTGGCGGAGGCCTGTCGCAGCATGCGTGTGTCGCTGAACCTGTCGAACGTGGACAACCCGCCCGAGGTGGTTCTGGTCACGTCCTCGCTGCCTTCCGAAGGCAAGAGCACGACCGCTGTCCTGCTGGCGCACGCCATTGCCAATCAGGGCAAGAAGGTCGTGATCGTCGACTGCGATCTGCGGCGCCCGTCGCTGCATCACACGCTGAAACTCGACAATACCGTCAGTGTGCTCGAGGTTCTGACCGGTCGCAGCGAACTGGCCGAGGCCATTCAGACCGGCCACCCGTCAGGACTGCATGCCCTGCCGGCGCGCGAGACAGCGGCCCAGGCCATTGATCTGCTTTCCTCGAAGGCGTTCGAGCGCATGGTCAGCCAGTTGCGGGAGACGTACGACATGGTCGTGCTCGACGCCGCACCGACACTCGCGGTATCCGATGCGCTCGTCATCAGCCAGCTCAGCGATGCCCTGCTGTATGTCGTCAAATGGGATGACACGCCGCGGGAAATCGTTTCCTCCGGCATCGATCGGCTGAAGGAGAACGGCGTGCGGGTGACCGGCGCGGTTCTGGCCCAGGTCAACATGTCGAAGCAGGCCCGCTACGGCTACTATTACTCCGGCGCGAGCTACTACTACGGGAAGTACAAGAACTACTACAAGAACTGACCCTCGCGATCCGTCGGGATTGGGGGCATCGGCAACGGGGAGAGCGGCATGATCGTCGTCAGTGGTGTCATCCGGGTCGCAGCCGCCAGCGAGGGGGCCGCCCGCGCGGCAGCCCTGGAGGTGGCGCAGGCCACCCGCAGGGAAGACGGCTGCATCTCCTATGCCTTCTACGCCGACCTGGAGCAGGAAGGCACCTTCCGGGTCTTCGAGGAATGGAAGGACGATGCGGCGCTGGCGGCGCATTTCAGGACGCCACACATGGCCGCGTTCCGGGAAAAGCTGTCGAAGCTGGAATTCATCAGCCGCGAAGTGCACCGCTACGTCGTCACGGAATCAAGCCAGCTCTAGACGCAGTCGGACGGTGGAATGATCCGTATCGTTCCGGGGCTTCACCGGAGCCCTGGCGATCTGCCGCGGACGGGAACCCGACCGGCGATCTCAGCAGTGAATCGCCGAACCCTGCCAGGCGCGTGCGGAAGGCGCGTGACTGCGATATTCGCAGAGGATGACACTCTCGAAGAAGGTGACGGCTGACTGCGTGTCAGTCGCCGTTTCACGGAACCTGAGACCGATCTCGCCGGCGCGGCACCAGACCACATCCGCGATCGTCCGCAGACCGTTGAAGGTCACCTCGATCTGCTGAAGCGAGAAGTCGGCGAGATCGCCGATCTCCAGGCGGGCGCCCCCGAGGCTGATGTCCAGCAGGGTGGCGGAAAGCCGGAGGGCCTTGTCACCCAGTTCCACCATCGTGCGTCCCGTCAGATTGATGCGGGTGTGGTTGCGGCGGTTCTGCGGTCCTGATGTCATTCTCCTGCCCCTTTCCTGCTGAACCGCGGCACCTGGCTGCGCCTGCGGTCAGTCAGGGGAGGAGCAATCGCTGTGCCAGAATCAGCCCTGTGCCGGATCGGGACTCGGAGGCTGAAAGGCGCTCCTGTTTGAGGCAGGTCCCGGGAATCGTGTGCCAGTTCATGACGGGGAGAGGGATCTGCCCCGCGAATCGTGCCGACCGACAGCATCGTGCCTCCCCGGAGTCACGAAATGCTGCCTGCCGATCACAATCTGCACCACCCGTGAGGGCATGCGGTCATTCGATGGTCGCGTACCCGTTGTTCAGCACGACCACATCGCGCTCCAGCACCGTGGTGCGGAAGGAAATGTCATTGCCGTCCTGCCAGTATTCGGTACGCAGGGTCTCGCCCGGATAGACGGGGGAGGTGAAGCGCAGCCCCATCTTCTTCAGCCGGTCGCCATCATAGTCGCAGAGCGCCTTGACCAGGGCATGGCAGGCGATGCCGAAGCTGCACAGGCCGTGCAGGATGGGCGCCTTGAAGCCGGCGGCGGTGGCCACATCGGGATCCGCGTGCAGCGGATTGTAGTCGCCCGAGAGGCGGTAGATCAGGGCGGCCTCGGGACGTGTCGACAGGTCGACAAAGCCATCCGGTGCCCGGTCCGGCAGCGCATGGGGCTTCGGCGCAGGCTTCTCCGGCCCGCCGAAGCCGCCGTCGCCGCGGCCGAAGGTGGTGGAGGTCAGGGTGCAGACCTTGTCGCCTGACTCGTCATAGACCACACGCTCCGAATACATCAGCGCGCCCTTGCCGGCGCCCTTGTCGATGATCTCCGTCATCGTGGACTTGCCGGTCAGCTTGCCGTTGACGGGAATCGGCTTGTGGATCTCCATGCCCTGCTCCCCGTGCAGGACCTTGACCCAGTCGACACCGGTGTCTTCGTTCTTCACCCAGAAACCCGGCCCGGCGAGCACCACGGCCATCGAGGGAAAGACCTTCTGGTTGTCCTCGTAGGTATAGCGAAGCTGACGCTTGTCGAGCTGGTCCTGGCTGAGGCCGATGCCGAGCGCATAGATGATGGCGTCCCGGAAGTTCATGTCCTGGACACCGTCCGGAATCGGATAGTTCATCAGGTGATCGTAGTTGATGGCCATTGGTTGCTGTCCTCCCCTTGAGATCGAATGCCCGGGCCGGGAGGAGCCGGCCCCGTCCGGCCCGGGCAGCGCGTGAATTCGGTCAGACCGGATCCCAGCTGAAGATGTCGGCGGAGCGGTCGAGGTCGAAGAACGACTTCTCCAGCGACGGCATGCCGTGGTCGGCGATCGATTCCGGTGTCCAGCCCTCGCTGTTGTGGGTGGAGCGGATCGGACGCGGCTGGCTGAACAGGAAGATCTCGTTGCCCCGCACGCCGAAGATCTGGCCCGTGACATGGCTGGACTGGTCGGAACCGAGATAGACGGCCAGTGGCGCCTGCTGGGCCGGTGTCATGCGCTTGATCTTCTCCAGGCGCGCCTGCTGTTCCGGCGTGTCTGAAGGGATCGTGCCGATCATGCGCGACCAGGCGAAGGGCGAGATGCAGTTGGAACGGACACCGAAGCGGTTCATGTCCAGTGCGATCGACTTCGACAGTCCGGCAATGCCGAGCTTGGCGGCCGCATAGTTCGCCTGCCCGAAGTTGCCGATCAGGCCAGAGGTCGAGGTGAAGTGGATGTAGGAGCCCGAGCTCTGCTCACGGAAGTAGGGGGCCGCGGAACGGGCGACATTGAAGCTGCCCTTCAGATGCACCGCGATCACCATGTCCCAGTCGGGTTCGTTCATCTTGTGGAAGATGACGTCGCGCAGGATGCCCGCATTGTTGACGATGACATCGACCTTGCCGAAGGCATCGACGGCGGTCTTGATCATGTCCTCGGCATCCTTGCGCTCGGCAACGGAACCGAAATGCGGCATGGCCTTGCCACCCGCGTCGTTGATCGCCGCGACCACATCGCGTGCCGGCTTCTCGTCATTGCCGTCACCGGACACCGCGCCGCCGAGATCATTCACGATCACGGATGCGCCATGCGCTGCCATCAGCTTCGCGATCTCACCGCCGATGGCCCCGCCACCGCCAGTCACGACGGCAACCTTGCCGTCCATCAGTTTTGCCATCTCTTCTGTCTCCCCATGGCCGTTTCGTTGAACAGGTTGTTGTGCAGGTCAGCAGGCGGAGCGGATCAGGGCTCCAGCACCACACGACCGACGATCTTGCCCGCACGCAGGTCCTCCAGCGTCTCCCAGGCCGCATCCAGCGGGCGGGTGGCGACGGGCAGCGGCGGAACCTTGCCCTGCTTGACCAGTTCCATCAGCGCCTTCATCTCCGCCGGGCTGCCGACCATGGAGCCGCGCACGGTGATGTTCTTGAAGGCAAACAGCGGCACCGGCACCGTCAGCGCGCCGCCGAACAGGCCGACAATCGCCAGCACGCCGCTTGGGCCCAGCGAGGTGACGCCAAAGGTGGCTGTCTTGTCGGAGCCGACGAAATCGACAGCACCGGGCAGGCCGCCACCGGTCAGCTTGGCGACTTCCTTGCGGGTCGCCGGATCGGCGGGGTTGAACACATAGTCGGCACCGGCCGCCGTGGCGGCATCCAGCTTTGCCTGGTCGATGTCGAAGACGATGGTCTTGGCCTTGATCGCGGCCATCGCAATCATCAGGCCGGCCATGCCGACACCACCGGCGCCGATGATGCCGACGAAACCGCCAGCCTCCGCCGCATCCTTGACCTTCATCAGCGCGCCATAGGCGGTGATGCCGGAGCATGCATAGGTCGCGGCCAGCCCGGTCGGGACGCCGTCATAGTCGAACAGGAACTGCGCGTCCGGCACCATCACATGGGTGGAATAGCCACCGTCCACCTGGACGCCGAGGTTCCGGGGGGAGGCACAGAGCTGCGTGTTGCCGCCCTTGCAGGTGGCGCATTCCATGCAGCCGATCCAGGGATAGACGATACGCTTGTCGCCGACGGACACGCCCTTGGCATCCGGACCGACCGCGGCGACCTCGCCAACGATCTCGTGACCAAGCGTGAAGGGAAGCTTGCGCCCACGGGTCACGTCGGCCTTGTTGCCGCCGCCCATGTCGAAATAGCCCTCGTGCAGATGAATGTCGGAATGGCAGACACCGCATGCTTCGATCTTCACCAGAACCTCCGCACCCTGTGGTGTCGGCACGTCGTAGGTGAATTCCTTCAGTTCCGCCCCGTATTCGTCAAACTGCATGCTGCGCATGTGATCCCTCCCGGTATGATCAGATATGGCGGCACAATAGGCACGCCTGCGCGAGCGGACAACATGCACTATCCGCAATCGCCCCACCGGGACAATGCTTGACGACCGGTCTTTCCTTGCTATTAAAGCGAGCCAGTGCAGTGTACCGGAAAGTATCGACGGATACCGAATTCGGGAGCATCTGGTTCGGACCGGCATCAAGACCGGACGTGGTGGGATCAAGGGAGGCAAGCGATTGCGCCGAAATGCGACGCGATCGTGCACCGTCACAGGAGTGTGGCGATGAGCACGGAAATTCTCGAAGTCGAAGGTGTTGAGGTGCGGTTCGGGGGCATTGTTGCCCTGGACGGTGTTTCGTTCACCATGCCGGAAGGCAAGATCGTCGGCCTGATCGGCCCGAACGGAGCGGGCAAGACAACGCTCTTCAATTGCCTGAGCCGACTCTATGTCCCCAACGGTGGCGACATCCGGTTCAAGGGCAAGACGATCCTGCAGAGCCCGCCGCATCATATTGCGGATATCGGAATCGGCCGGACGTTCCAGAACCTGGCGCTGTTCAGCACCATGTCGGTTCTCGAGAACGTCATGGTCGGTGCCCATTCGGCGTCCAGCAGCGATTTCATGTCCAACGCGCTGCGCCTGCCCTGGCGCGGCCGCGAGGAACGCAGGCTGCGTGAGCGCAGCGCGGAGCTGATCGACTATCTGGGTCTGGGCGACGTCGCCCACACCGTGGTTGGCGGTCTGCCCTTCGGCACGCAGAAGCGGGTCGAGCTGGCCCGCGCGCTGGCTTCCGAGCCGGAACTGCTGCTGATGGATGAACCGGCCGGTGGCCTGAACCATGACGAGCTGGGGGAACTGGGCAGCGTCATCCAGCAGATCCGCGACGATCGTGGCATGACCGTGCTGCTGGTCGAGCATCACATGGGACTGGTGATGAGCATCTCCGACAAGGTGGTGGCCATCGATTTCGGCAAGAAGATTTCCGAGGGCACGCCCGAGGAAGTGCAGAACGACCCGGAAGTGATCCGGGCCTATCTGGGGACTGGTCACTGATGGCATTGCTGGAGATCAAGGGGCTCAAGGCCTATTACGGCCAGATCGAGGCGCTTCACGGCTTCGATATGGAACTGGAAGAAGGCGAGATCACCGCCGTCCTCGGCGCCAATGGCGCGGGCAAGACCACCACGCTGCGGTCAATCTGCGGCATGGTGAAGGCCGCGGGCACGATCACGGTCGAGGGCGAGAACGTCGTCGGCATGTCCACGGAGGCCATCGTCGCGCGCCACAAGATCGCGCATGTGCCGGAGGGGCGTGGCACGTTCGTCCGGGTCTCGACGGAGGAAAATCTCCGGCTGGGCGCATTCACCCGGCGGGACAGGGAGATCGAGAAGGATTACGAGCGCGTCTATCATTACTTCCCGCGCCTGAAGGAGCGTCGCAACCAGCAGGCGGGCACGCTGTCGGGTGGCGAACAGCAGATGCTGGCGGTGGGCAGGGCGCTGATGCTGCGGCCGAAGATCATGCTGCTGGACGAGCCGTCATTTGGCCTGGCACCGATCATCACCGAGGAACTGTTCAAGATCCTCGGCCAGATCAACCGGGAAGAAGGCGTCTCGATGCTGGTCGTCGAACAGAACGCCAACCTGGCGCTGGATATCTCCAAGAACGCGTATCTTCTCGAAACCGGCAACGTCGCCATGACTGGTCCTGCGGACAAGATCATGGATGACGAGCAGGTTCGCAAATCCTATCTCGGCTACTGACGGGGCATGAACTGACATGGATCTCTTTATCGAACAGACGGTCAGTGGGCTTGCATCAGGTGCGATCTATGCCTGCCTCGCCCTTGCCGTCGTCATGATTTACCAGGCCATCGACCACTTCAATTTCGCCCAGGGCGAGATGGCCATGTTCTCCACTTACATCGCCTGGTACCTGATGGATGATGCGGGCCTCGGCCTGCCGTTCTGGGTGGCGTTCTTCGTTTGCATCATCGTTTCCTTCATCGGCGGTGCAGCGATCGAGCGGATCGTCTTCGCGCCGATCAGCGACGCGCCGGTGCTCAGCCACATCATCGTCTTCATCGCGCTGTTCTCTATGTTCAACAGCCTTGCAGGCTTCATGTTCGACTTCACGCCGAAGCAATTCACGACCCCGTTCGGGCACGAGGCACTGATCGAGGGCGTGATCAGCTGGCATCGAGCGGGAATGGTCGGGGTAACGCTGATAATGCTGCTGCTGATCTATGCCTTCTTCCGTTACACGCCAATCGGCCTGGCGATGCGGGCGGCTGCGGCGGCGCCCGAGTCGGCGCGGCTTGTGGGTATCCGTGTGGGCTTCATGCTGGCTCTCGGCTGGGGCCTTGCCGCTGCAGTCGGGTCGGTGGCCGGCATGCTGATCGCACCGATCACGTTCCTGACACCTGACATGATGCTCGGCACCCTGCTCTACGGTTTCGCCGGTGCCGTGGTCGGTGGCCTTACCAGCCCGCTGGGCGCGGTCATCGGTGGCTTCATGGTCGGCATTCTCGAGAACTGGATGGGCACCTTCGTTGTCGGCAGTCAGCTGAAGCTGACCGTCGCGCTGGTGCTGATCATCGTTGTCCTGTTGGTCAAACCCGCCGGCCTGCTCGGCCGCGTGGTCGTTAAGAGGGTCTGATCATGGCAAGCACAGACATGGCCGGAAAAAGCGTCCCGGCATTCCTGAACCAGAATCCGAAGGACCGTATCCTCGTCCTGGGTGTGCCACTGCCGCTGCTGGAAAGAGTGTGTCTCTACGTCCTTCTCGCCGCAGTCGTCGTGTTGCCGATGGTCTATGACGGTTACGACATCTACGAGTTCGGCAAGATACTGATGTACATGCTGGCGGTGCTGGGCCTGAACCTGCTGACCGGCTTCAACGGGCAGTTCTCGCTGGGTCACAGCGCCTTCTTCGCGGTGGGTGCCTACGCAACGGCGATCATGATGGACCAGTTGGGCATGCCCTACTGGGCCACCATCATCCCGGCGGCCGCGGTCTGCTTTGTTGCGGGGTTCCTGTTCGGTCTGCCCGCGCTGCGGCTGGACGGCCTGTTCCTGGCGCTGGCCACCTTCGCGCTCGCCATCGCGACGCCACAGTTGCTGAAATATGACGGCATCGCCCATCTGACCGGTGGTGTGCAGGGTATCGTGCTCGATACGCCCTATCCGCCGGGCTGGGTCGACAGCATCGTCATGTCGATCACCGGTGAGGAACTGTCGCTTGACCGATGGAAGTACATGTTCACCGCGTTCGTTGCGGTGATCATGTTCGCGGGCGCCTGGAACCTGGTGCATTCGCGCACCGGTCGCGCCCTGATCGCGATCCGCGACAATCCGCTGTCGGCGAAGACCATGGGCATCAATACCTCGATGTTCAAATCGGCGGCGTTCGGTGTCAGCGCGATGTACACCGGTGTTGCCGGTTCGCTGTTCGCCATCATGGACGAGTATCTGGCGCCGGAAAGCTTCACCTTCGCGGAGGCGATCAAGTTCCTGGTCGGTGGCGTGATCGGCGGCATCGCCAGCCTGTTCGGCGCCATCTTCGGTGGCTGGTTCGTGCTGGAGATTCCGAACATCGCCGACCTCGCGGCCTCAAGCCTGGAGAACTACATCAACAATCCGCAGGGTCTGACCGGTCTGATCTATGGCCTGTTCCTGATCTTCACGGTCTATGTGATGCCGATGGGGGCCGCCGGCCTCGCGCAAATTTTGGTGCATAAGATCAGTACCAGGCGCTAGGATCACCGCATTCAGCCAACCGATTGTCCGGTACGGGCCGGGACCATCGGAGACGTACAAGCCCGACGTGCAACAGAGGAGACAGATATGAAACTGCTCACGACAACCATGGTATCCGCGGCTGCGCTGGCCGTTGCCATGGGTGCCGCCGAAGCGCGCAACGCGCCCGGAGTCACCGACAAGGAAATCAAGATCGGCAATACCAACCCCTATTCGGGTCCGGCCGCCGCCTACAGTTCGATCGGCAAGTCGATCGGTGCCTGCATGGACAAGTTCAACGCCGAGGGCGGTGTGCACGGTCGCCAGATCAACTTCATCTCGGTCGATGACGGCTACAGCCCGCCGCGCACCGTGGAACAGACCCGCAAGCTGGTCGAGCGCGAGAAGGTCGCCTTCGTCTTCCAGGGTCTGGGAACGCCGACCAACTCCGCCGTTCACACCTACATGAACAAGAAGAAGGTTCCGCAGCTCTTCGTTGCGACCGGCGCCACCAAGTGGGGTGACCCGAAGAACTTCCCGTGGACCATGGGCTGGCAGCCGAACTACCAGTCCGAGGGTGTCGTGTATGCGCGCTATGTCATGGCCCAGAACCCGAATGCCAAGATCGGTATCCTCTACCAGAACGACGACTACGGTAAGGATTACGTGCATGGCATGGAGAACGGGCTGGGCGACAAGGCCGGTTCGATGATCGTGGCCAGCGAGTCCTACGAGGTTACCGATCCGACCATCGAGTCGCAGATCGTGAACATCAAGAACTCCGGTGCCGACGTGTTCTACAACGTCACCACGCCGAAGTTCGCCGCGCAGGCGATCTCCAAGAATTTCGAACTGGGTTGGGCCCCGCTGCATCTGCTGAATTCCGTGTCGAACTCCATCGGCTCGGTGGTTTCCAAGGCCGGCTTCGAAAAAGGCCAGGGCATGATCTCCGCCGCCTACCTGATGGATCCGACCGATACGGAGTGGCATTCGCACGACGAGTTCAAGGCCTGGAACGCCTGGATGGACGAGTACTATCCGGACGGTGACAAGACCGACGCCTTCACCGCCTTTGGCTGGGCCGTCTGCCACACCATGATCAAGGTCCTCGACCAGGCCGGTGACGACCTGAGCCGGGAGAACATCATGGCGCAGGCCGCGAACCTGAAGAACTACCGCGCGCCGATGCTGCTGCCGGGTATTGCCGTCAACACCAGCCCGACGGATTTCTATCCGATCGAGCAGTGGCAGCTGCAGCGCCTGAAGGACAAGAGCTGGGAGCGTTTCGGTGACATCATCGATGGCGCCGTCGGCTCCGGTTCCTGACCGGAACGGCTGAACCAGACCTCAGGGATCGGGGGTCGTCGGCATGTCCGACGGCCCCCTTTCTTTGTCTGCGCGACAGGGATTGAACGCGAACCGGAGGAAGTTCTGGATATGGAAGGCGATCTTCTGGCGCATGCCCGCCGCATCATGGTCCCTGACCTGAGCGGAATCCTGGACGCCGTCCTGCAGGAAGTTCGTTTCGACAGTGCTGCGGAGCCGACCGTCTGCGTCCTGGGGGACGTTGCGGGCCGGTTCACGGCCAGGCTGGCGCACCGCCTGCCGAACGCGGTGATCACGCTTGTCGAGCCTTCAGAAGATGCGCTGACCCCTGCGCAGGAGCATCTGACCGGGCAGCCGCATCTGACGTTCCGTACCGGGGATCCTTTGCGGGTGCGCCTGCCCAAGCCGGCCGATCTCGTCGTCTGCCTGTTTGTGGCGCACCACATGACCGATGCGCAGAAGATCGACCTCTATTCCCGTACCTACCAGAGCCTGCGGCCGGGCGGGGTGCTGATCCATGCCACGCGTATCGCGGGAGAGGACGAGGTCCTGCACCAGAGGCAGCACTGGACCTGGCTGGCCGCCCTGCGGGCCATCGGGGTTGATGAGGCCGGGATCGCCAGGGCCCTCGCGACGAGCCGCGACGCGCGCCTGTCCCCCCTGTCCACCCACATCGACTGGATGCGACAGATCGGGCTGGGGCATGTGGACTGCGGTTACCGGCGGGGCGCCTTCGCGGTCCTGTCCGGGGAGATGCCGACGGACCCGCAGGCACGACCGTGCAACCTGTTCGGCGTGGCGCGCATGCTGAAGCGCGGTTGACCCGGTCGCCACCCGCGATGCAGTGCCGTCAGGCCGCCAGCGTCGTCGCCTTGTCCCGTGCGGCTGCCGCGGCTGACTGTTCACCCGCGAGTTCCATCGCGCGCGCATGGACATTCCAGTTATAGGGGCTGCTCGGCTTCTGATCGACGCGTTCCGCCGACAGCGCGCGGGCCAGTGACGCGCGTCCGGCGGCAATGGCGCTTTCCAGCAGCACCCGCTCGAAGATGTCGCGCTGCGCGTGACTGCCGCCCACCAGCGCGAACTGTTCCCGCAACGGCAGCAGGATATCCACCACCTGGTCATGCCGTCCCTGACGGGCATCGATGATGGCTTCGGTCAGGGCGATGCCGACCTGGCGGTAGACGGCGCCCTGACTGCTGGTCTCATCGACATTGGCGTTGCGCATGCGTTCCAGCAGGTCGCTGGCTTCCGTCGGCCGGTCGGTGGCCCCCAGCGCCATGGCATAGTGCACATCGGCGAAGCAGAGCAGATGGTCGCTCACGCGCTCAGCCGAGCGGCTGGCCAGTTCCTCCCAGCGATTGCCGACATCGCCACCTTCCTGCTCCAGCCGCCAGAGCAGCGCCGTGCCATTGGTGATGTCGAGGTATTCCTCCGTCGATTCCGCACGGATTTCCCGATCATAGAGATCCAGGACTGTCGCGTGATCACCCAGTTCCAGATGATAAAGCGCGCGGTGCCACCAGACATGGAAGCGGAAATTGTTGGTGCCGGAAGCCCAGTGCTGCTCGTGCGCGGTGATCCAGCCGATGCCTTCCCGGTGCCGTCCCTGCATCTCCATGATGTGCGCCCCGGCATGAATGCCCCACAGGTCTGCCGGATTGATCTCCACCGCCCGGCGGGCATGGGCCTCGGCGGCGGCATACTCTCCGTTCTCTTCCAGTCCGAAGGCATGGATGGCTTGGATGTAGCCCGCGCCCGGCTGGTCCATGGTCCAGAACGGCAGCACCCGGGCCGAAGACAGGCGCATCGCCCTGCCGCCGCTGGTGTAGAAATGCAGGTAATGGCTCAGGCGCAGGGCCATGGGGTCAAGCGGATGGTCCAGCAGGATGGCCTCGAACGCGGAGGTCGCCCGGCCCCAGTCCCCGTCCGCCCAGGAATCGAGCGCGGTCATATAGTGTCTTTCCCGCATGCTGACCGTACCGCCCGCGACCACTGTCCGGGCCGTGTCGCGCGCGGCCAGGCCGCGCACATGCATCTTCGGCTGGCAGAACAGCAGAAAGAAGAAACCGCTGAAGATCAGCCCCAGCGGCATCTCGGGATCGGCCGTCATGGCGGCCTTCAGGTGAGCGCCGGTATCCAGGCGGAACCCGAGATAGGACATGACCGTCCGATCCAGGGCATCGACCGCCGCACTGTTGGCTGCCGTGACCGGATTGCCCCACTGGTCCTGAAACATCTGTGATCCCCTGTTGTCGTCTCCACCGGCAGACAGGTTACGGCAGGCGGCGCGCCAGGCAAGCCGAACTATTTCGGCGACCACTTCGTCCGGGGGCGATCCTGCAGCCGGCCATCGACGCGAATGTCCACCCGCTCGTTGAAGAAGCAGTGATAGTCCCGGATCGGCGCCGCCTCCCGGACCGGGTTGGCATAGTGCCAGACCAGGTTCTCGTGCCGTGTCCCGTCCAGGTCCACATGGTGGTAGTCGGCAACACCCTTGTAGGGGCAGGCGGTTTCCAGTTCGGAAACGACCAGCAGATCGGAACGCAGGTCCTCCGCCGGGATGTAGTAGCGCACGGGCAGGCCCGTCTCGAACAGGAACAGCGCGCGCATGCTGTCCGCCAGCACGGTGCCCTCCAGGCTGATCTCGACCCGTCGGCTGGAGGGCAGGATGTCGACCCGGACATGCGGGTCACGGGCGTGGACGAAGATCTCCTCGTCCTCCTCCAGCCAGCGGTCCATCCGGTTCCAGTAGAACGCGGCATGGCCCTTCAGTTCGGGAACCGCGCTGATCGGATCGGGATAGGACCAGAGCGCGTTCTCCGCGACCCGGTCGCCGACCGTGATGTTCCAGTAGCTGGCGTCGCCCTTGAAGGGACAATGGGTCGAATGATCCGTCGGTACCCGGAACCGTTCGGGAATGTCCTTCAGCGGGATGTAGTAGACCGGCGGGATCGGCGGCTCGAACAGCAGCAACGCCTCGGTGGTGTCAGCCACTGTCTCCCCGTTGAACCGGACGCGGATGCGTTTCGCACAGGGTTCCGTGGTGACGCGGTGCGCCTGTCTGGCATCCGTCCTGGCGGCATCGGGCATGGCGGGTTCTCCTGCGGCGGCGGGCGACGGGGGCAGGGTGGGGCATGCGGCTGCGACAGGCAAGGATTGCATGGCCTGCCCCGCGCGTTGCATTTCCATTCCGGGATGAAGCGCCATAGAATTTCCGGCATGACAAACCTGACTGAGTTTCTCGGGATCGCGGCCGAACGGGCCGGGGACCGTCCGGCACTGATCTACCGTGATGCACCCGTCAGCCATGCGGAGCTCGCCGCCGCGTCCCGGCGGGTGGCCCGTGGCCTGGCCGACCTGGGTGTCGGACGGGGGGATCGGGTGGCGCTGTGGATGCCGAATGCGCCGGCCTATCTGGCCGCCTTCTTCGCCTGCGCCCGGCTGGGGGCCATTGCGACGGCGGTCAATACCCGCTACCGCGCGATCGAGGTCGGGGACATCGTCGGGCGCTCCGGGGCGAAGGTGCTGTTCTGCTGGCCGGGCTTCAAGGGGATCGATTTCGCCGGAATCCTGGCCGATGTGGACCCGGCGCAGCTTTCAGGTCTGGAGCATCTGGTGGTCTATGGCGAGGATGATGCCGCCACCACCGACCTGCCGGACATACCCGGTGTGAAATCGGTCGCCTATGCCGACCTGGATGCCGCGGCGGAGATGATGGAGGACCAGGCGGACGCTGGCCTCGGCTGTGCCATCTTCACCACCTCCGGCACCACCAAGGCACCGAAGTTCGTGCTGCACCCGCAGTCCAGCATTGCCGATCATGCGCTGGAGATCGCCGATACCTTCGGCTGGCGTGACGACGGCGTGACGATCCTGCAGCCGATGCCGTTCTGCGGTGTCTTCGGCCTCACCCTGGTCACCGGCGCCCTCGCGTCGGGGCGGACTTCCGTGGTGATGCCCTTCTTCGACACGGCGGAGGCGGTGCGGCTGATGCACGATTATGCCATCACCCATACCGCTGGCTCCGACGACATGTACAACATGATGCTGGGTGCGACCGACGATCCGGTACCGTTCCCGAAGTTCCGCTATGGCATCTTCGGCAGCTTCAATGCCGCGCTGGACGATATTGCTGAGCGGGCCGACTCGCGAGGCATGACGCTGGTGGGTGTCTACGGCATGTCGGAGGTGCAGGCGCTCTATTCCCACTGGGATCCGGAGGCTCCGCTGAGCCAGCGTCGCATGGGCGGCGGGCTGCTGACCTCACCGAAGGCCGCGATCCGTGTCCGCGACCCGGAGAGCGGCAAGCTGCTGGGCGTGGGGGAACCGGGGGAACTGGAAGCCCGTGGTCCGTCGCAGATGATGGAATATTTCCTGAACCCGGAAGCAACGGCCGAGACGATCACGGAAGATGGCTTCATCCGTACCGGCGATCTGGCTGAACTGACGCCGGAGGGCGGTTTCATCTTCCTTTCCCGCATGGGCGACGTGCTGCGGCTTGGCGGCTTTCTCGTCGCCCCGGCGGAGATCGAGGCGCGGGTGCTGGATCATCCGTCGGTGAGCGACGTGCAGGTGGTCGGTGCCACGGTCGGGGGCCGGAACCGCGCGGTCGCCTTCGTGCTGTCGGATGACGCGGCAGCATTCGACGAGGATGCGGTCATCGCCTTCTGTGCGGAGGGGCTGGCACGCTACAAGGTTCCGGCGCGGGTTGTCGTTCTGGATGCCTTTCCGACCACGCAATCGGCCAATGGCATCAAGATCCAGAAGGCGAAGCTGCGGGCCATGGCTGATGGGCTGGACGGCAAGGGCTGAGACCTGTATCGCAGGCGCACGATCCACAGGACCACTGCCCTATCCACAGGATAGCCGACCATGACCGTGCCAGCCATTGACCATCTGGAACCCCTTGCGCGGGAACACGACGCGTTCCTGTTCGATCTCTGGGGTGTCGTCCACAATGGCATGCGCGTGTTCCCCGGATCGTTGCGGACCCTGCAGGGGCTGGCGGCCCAGGACCGTCCGGTGATCCTGCTGTCGAACGCGCCGCGCCTGGGCCAGGACGTGGACCGGCGGCTGCAGGAAATGGGCATTGCCCGTGACCTCTATCGCCGCGTTGTCGCCTCCGGCGATCTGGTCCGGCATGCCATGGTCACGCAGGACGCGCCATACGGGCGCAGGTACCTGTTCTGGGGCAAGGGGGCGGACCGCTCCATCCTGGCGGGCCTGGACTTCGAGGAAGTGACCGATCCGGCCGCCGCCGATTTCCTGCTCTGTGCCGGCCTGGACGATGTGACCACCGAAACCGTTGCCGACTACCAGCCGCGCCTGCAGTCGGTGCTGGATGCCGGTCTGCCGCTGGTCTGCGCCAATCCGGACTATGTGGTGCAGCATGGCGACACGCTGGAACCCTGCGCCGGGGCGCTGGCGCTGGCCTATCAGGAGATGGGCGGCACCAGCCACTGGTTCGGCAAGCCGTTCGCCAATGCCTACGACTATTGCCGCACCGAACTCGCCGGTCTGGATTTCGGCCGCAGCCTGATGATCGGCGACACCATCCGCACCGACATCCGGGGTGCCACCGATGCCGGGATCAGCGCCGTCCTCGTCGCCTCCGGTGTCCATGCGGCAGATTTCGTGAAGGACGGGACCGTGGATACGGATGCCGTCTCCGCCGCCTGTGCGGAGGCAGGCGTCGCGCCGCGCGCCGTCATGGCGATGCTCGACTGGTAGGGCGTCGCGGCGGAGGCCGGGGGCAGCCCGGGCCGCGTTCCGCCACACGCAAAAAGGCCGCGGTGCAGCACCACGGCCCTGGCAGATCGGCAAACCCGGATGAGAACGCCCGCGAAAGGGTCGTTACTTGATCTTGGCTTCCTTGAACTCGACGTGCTTGCGCGCGACCGGATCGTACTTCTTCAGCGCCATCTTCTCGGTCAGCGTGCGCGGGTTCTTCTTGGTGACATAGTAGTAGCCCGTGCCAGCCGTGCTGACGAGCTTGATCTTGACGACGGTTGGCTTGGCCATTGGTCACTTCCTGCTCTGAAGCGGTGAATTCAGGTGGCGGAAAATAGCCCCGATGCCGGTATTGTCAAGCACTGTGGCCGGACAGGACGGGGGGCGGCGGGATTCAGGCGGCTGCCGGACAGCGCCAGCCTCCGCCCGACGCCGTCAGCCCCCACCGGACAGCACCACCCCTTCCCGGCGGGGGTCCGCCCCGCCCCGCAGGACACCGTCCACCTGCTCGATCCCGTGCAGGCCGCTGTTCAGGGTGCGTAGCCGGACGCTGTGGCCCATGGCGGTCAGTTCCTCCATCCGCTCGGCGATCGGCGTGCCCAGTTCCAGATCCGTGTCGCCATTGCGGTTGGTGTGGTGCGGCAGGTCGATGGCGGCCTGCACATCCAGACCCCAGTCCAGCACCGCAACGATGGTCTTCGCGACATAGCCGATGATGCGGCTGCCGCCCGGAGAGCCGATGGCGAGGCGCAGGCTGCCGTCACCGTTGAGGACAATCGTCGGCGACATGGAACTGCGCGGACGCTTGCCTGGCTCCACCCGGTTCGCCACCGGCCGACCGTCACCGTCGGAGGGACGGAAGGAGAAGTCGGTGAGCTGGTTGTTGAGCATGAAGCCGCCCACCATCAGCCGCGACCCGAAGGCATTCTCCACGGACGAGGTCATGGAAACCACATCACCGGCCCGGTCGATGACGGTGAAATGGGTCGTGGAGGGCTGGCTGAGGTCGGCCCCGCGCTGGAAATTCCAGGTGTGGTCCAGCGGGTCGCCCGGCTCCACCGGGCCACTGCTGCGATCCAGGTCAATGGTTGCGGCGCGCCGCTTCAGATAGGCCGGGCGCAGCAGCGCCTCGACAGGCACATCGACGAAGTCGCTGTCGGCGAGGAACAGGCCCCGGTCCGCATAGGCGCGGCGCTCCGCCTCTGAAATCAGATGGATGGCGCGAGCGGATCCGGGCGCGGCGTCGGCGATGGGCAGGTGATAGAGCTGCCCCAGGATCTGGGCGACGGTCACGCCGCCGGACGTCGGCGGCGGCATGCCGCAGACCCGGTAGCTGCGGTAGGGGGTGCAGATCGCCGTCCGCTGCTTCGCCTCATAGCGGAACAGGTCGCCCTGGGTCATCACACCGGGGTTCGTGGCATGTCCCTGAACGGCGGCAACGATGGCTGCGGCCAGGGGGCCGCGATACATGGCCTCGGCCCCGTTCCAGGCAATATCGGCCAGCGACCGGGCGAGCGCGCTGTTACGCAACTGGTATCCCACCGGCAGCGGCTCGCCGTCCCGGTAGAAGAACCGGCCCGCCGCGTCCGACTGCTTGAGGAACGTGTCGCGGGCCAGCAGGTAGTGCAGGCGCGGGGTGATGGCGAAGCCATGCGTCGCGGCCTCGATGGCTGGCGTGAACAGGTCCGCCCATTTCAGCAGACCGTGTTTCTGATGCGCCAGTTCCAGCATGCGCAGCACGCCGGGCACGCCCACTGCCCGGCCCCCCACCACCGCCTCGAAGAAACCGAGCGGCTTGCCCTCCGCATCAAGGAACAGGTCCTCCGTCACCGCCTTCGGTGCCGTTTCCCGCCCGTCGAAGGCCGTGACCTCGCCGGTGGCAGAGTCCATGTGCAGCATGAAGGCACCGCCGCCGATGCCGGATGACTGCGGTTCGACAAGTGTCAGCATGGCCTGGATGGCGATGGCGGCATCCACCGCCGAGCCGCCAAGCGCTAGCATCTTCATGCCCGCCTCGGCGGCCAGCGGATGGGCTGCGGCGACCATCTCGCGGCGCAACTCGGCCTGCGCGGGTGCCGCGAACAGGCTGCCCAGCATCAGCAATGCGAGCAGCAGCCGGGCCGTCAGGGGTGCGGATGCCGACCATCTGCACTGCGTCGCGCCCGTCTTGCCACCCGTGCCTGAAAGGAGTCTCATCACGTCGACCTTTCTCGTTCGCCGCAGGAATCTGTTCATGCCCCAGACCGGCCCCCGCAATCTGATCACGGATGTTCCCGGCCTGAAAGTCGGCAATGCGGAAGATAGCGCGGCGATAACCGGTGTCACGGTGATCCTGCCCGACCAGCCCTGTGTGGCTGCCGCCGATGTTCGCGGTGGCGGCCCCGGCACGCGGGAGATCGACGTGATGCAGCCGGAGAACCTGGTGGACCGGATCGACGCCGTTGTGCTCTCCGGTGGCTCCGCCTTCGGTCTGGATGCGGCGGGTGCGGTGATGAACCGGCTGGCGCACAGGGGGCGCGGCTTTGCCGTCGGCCCGCATCACATTCCCATCGTGCCCGCCGCGATCCTGTTCGATCTGATGAACGGTGGTGCGAAGGACTGGGGCGAGGACCCGCCCTACCGGCACCTGGGCCGCGCGGCGCTGGACGCGGTGACGGAGGATTTTGCGCTGGGCAATGTCGGGGCCGGGATGGGCGCGACCGCCGGGCCGCTGAAGGGGGGGCTGGGCTCTGCCTCGCTGGTGCTGGACGACGGCACCAGCGTCGGTGCGCTCGTGGCCGCCAATCCGACCGGTTCCGTGGTGATGGATGACGGCCGCACCTTCTGGGCCTGGGCGCTGGAACGCGACGGGGAGTTCGGCGGCAATCCGCCACCGGGCAGGGTCTCGCCCGACGACAGCGGCATCGCGACGGCCCTGCCGGGGGCAAACACGACCATCGCCGTGGTGGCGACAGACGCGTCCCTGAACAAGGGGCAGGCGAAGCGTGTCGCGATGATGGCGCAGGACGGTCTGGCGCGGGCCATTCGCCCGATCCACACCCCCTTTGACGGGGATACGGTCTTTGCCCTTGCCACGGCCCGGCGCAGCGGTGAGCCCGACCCGGCTGCACTCAGTCAGATCGGCGGTGCCGCTGCGGATTGCCTCGCGCGCGCTGTCGCCCGCGCTGTCTGGTGCGCCGAACCTGTCGCCGGCATCCCGGCCTACCGGTCATGAGCGGCGATGCAGCAGGCGGCGCGCCGCCGGCCGTCGCGGAGCAGAATCCCTATGCCTGGGTCATGGTCGCGGTGGCCTTTGGTCTCCAGACCCTGGCGTTCGGCGGTGTGGGCTCGGTCGGAGTCTTCCTGAAACCGCTGACGGCGGAGTTCGGCTGGTCACGCGGAGAGGCGTCAGCCGGATATACCGCGCTGGCGCTGTCGGCGGCGCTGTTCGGCATCCTCTGGGGCTGGCTGGCCGACCGGAAGGGCGCGCGCAACATTGCCCTGTTCGGCGTACTGATGATGGGGATCTCCTTCTTCGCCCTCAGCATGACCGGTGCGCTCTGGTACTATTACCTGATGTATTTCGCGTTCGGCGCGCTGGGCAACAGCGCCGTGGGCACCCCGATCTATGCCACGGTCGGATACTGGTTCAGCCGCAATCAGGGGCTTGCCATCGGCGTGATGGCCGCCGGGGGCGCGTTCGGTCAGGCGGTGGTACCGTTCGCCGCGCGGCTGCTGATCTCTGCCTGGGACTGGCAGACCGCCTATGCCACCATCGGCATCGGCTTTCTGGTGCTGGGCATTCCGCTCGCCCTGCTGGTGCGTGACCCGCCGACCCGTGTCGTCACCGTCGGTGCGGGCGGTACGCCGTCTCCAGCGGCCGAACCGGATCCGCCCGCGCCGCCGCGTGTCGTCATTCCGTTTCTCAGCTCTGCCGCCTTCTTCTGCTGCATCTGCATGGCGGTGCCGATTGTCCATACGGTCGCCCTGGTGTCCGACCGGGGTATCGCGCCGGAGGCGGCGGCCAGCGTGCTGCTGGTGCTGATGATCGCCGGGATCGGGGGCCGCATACTTGGCGGACGGCTCGCGGACATGGTGGGGCCGGTCAACGGCTGGATGCTGATGTCCTTCGGCCAGACCGTGCTGGTCTTCGCCTTTCCCTTTGTCGAGGGACTCTGGGCCACCTGGATTCTGGCCGCTGTCTTCGGCCTGTTCTATTCCGGTGACATGTCGTCGATCCTGGTCACCGCACGCATGATGATTCCTGCGCGCATTGCCGCGCGATCCATGGGCATCATCATCTTCTTCGGCTGGCTCGGCATGGGGATCGGTGCCTGGGTGGGCGGCTTCATCTTCGACCTGGCGGGCAGCTACGTCTGGTCCTATGCGGTCGCTGCCGGTGGCGGCATCGTCAACCTGCTGATCCTGTGCGGCTTCCGCTTCGTCCTCTCGAACGGTGGCTACAGCCGCTCCCCCAGCCTGCTGGTGCGCCAGTAGGGCGCGGCTCAGAGCTGGCCGGTCAGGAACCGCGCCGCCCAGCGACCGAAGCGGGCGTTCTCCGGCGATTCTGCAAGCGACCGGCGGGCCTGGGTGACGATCTCGGCCGGCAGGGTCTCGACGGCCCGGAAGTCCAGCAGGTCCCGGGTGAAGGGCACCTTGAATTCCGGGTGAAACTGGGCGGTGGCGACCGGTTCGGCATAGCGCACCACCCCGATGGGGCAGAAGTCATTGCCGCCGAGCACCTGTGCGCTGTCCGGCAGGCTGAGCACCTGATCCTGATGAAAGACGATCATGCCGATCTCCGGCACGCCGTCGCCCAACTCAATGCGATAGCTCTGTCGCCCGACCCCCCAGCCGCGGGCTGACTTCTCCGCATGTCCGCCGAGCGCCTCCGCCGCGATCTGGTGACCGAAACAGATGCCCACCTGCGGTACGTCCGCTGCCGCCGCCTGTCGGATGAACTGCTTCAGCGGTCCGATCCAGGGCAGATCGTCATAGACGCCATGCTTCGAGCCGGTGATGACATAGCCGTCGAACTCCGACGGTCTGTAGGGCAGCTCACCGTCGACCACCGGGATGCCGGTGAAGGAGGCGCCCGGCATTGCCGGGTGCAGCCATTCGGCCATCAGGGCCGGGTAGTCGCCATAGGTCGCCTCGATCGGTTCCGGCAGGCGACCGGTTTCCAGGATACCAATGCGCATGGCCCAGATTCCCGTGCTGGTCAGTGGCGTTGCATGATTGCGTTCAGGCGGGTGCGCCCGACGGTGGTGTAGCCGTTCGCCGCGCACAGGCGGACGACAGGCGGACTGTCCTCTCCCTTGCCCGCCTCGACGATCAGGGTCCGGGGCCAGAGGGATTCGGGTGCTGTTTCGAACATGCCGCGCAGCGCCGCCTCGTCATGCCCCTCCAGATCAACCTTCATGGCGTCGATGCGGCTGACGCCATAGCGGTCGCAGATCCGGTCCAGCGGCAGGATCTCGAAACCACCGTCCCCGGCGGCATCGCTCGCCGCCACCTGGTTCTCGCCCCGGTTGTTGCCATGCTCGACAATCGTGCCGCGTCCGGCCTCGGCCCCGACCGCGACCGGGGCGACCGTCACATTGTCCGCGCCCGAGGCGGCCAGGTTGGCCAGCAGTCGCGCCCGGGTCACCGGGTCCGGCTCGACGGCAAGCACCTGCAGCTTCCGGCCCGCAGTCCGGGCGCTGGCCACCATCCAGAGACTGTAGAGCCCGACATTGGCCCCCAGGTCGGCAAAGACGAACGGTTCGCTGTCCGATTCTCGCAGGGCGGCGGCAAGGGCCGCACGTTCCCGATGGTCATAGAACTGCGCGCCGGTCAGCACCCGCTTCTCGCAGCGGTTGGTGCCGGGCCGCAGCCGCGCCCGGATGCCGGGGAAGATCTCCGCGTCGATCGGATCTTCCGGGCCGCGACTGACGATGCGGCGGATCAGGGAACTGAGGGCGCGGCCGGCGCGATTGGCCGGCAGATGCGCCGTGGCGCCCCTCAGGCGCTCCATCGGGGCGGACAGGCGATAGGTGCCGAACGGGGGCTCCATTTCGTGAATGTCGGCCATGTCTCGAACCCCGCAGGCTTGAAGGTGCGCGCACGCGCTTTTCCGTTTACATACGATGAATGCAGCCGGTTGGCGAGATCAGGGGAGACAGAGCACATGGAAGCAATCAGAAGCCCGGAACAGGTCGGTTTCAGCAGCCAGCGACTGGCGCGGATCCGGCCCTGGATGGATGGATACGTGAACGCGGGCAAGCTGCCCGGTGCCATGACCGTCATCGCCCGTCATGGCCAGATCGCCTATGCCGACTGGACCGGCAAGCGGGATGTGGAGGCGGACAGGCCCTGGGAGGCGGACACGCTGCTGCGCATCTATTCCATGTCGAAGCCGATCTGCTCCGTCGCGCTCATGATGCTGTTCGAGGAGGGGCGGTTCCATCTGGATGACCCGGTGGCGCGCTTCCTGCCCGAATTCGCCGACGTGAAGGTGCTGGTGAAGGGCGCGACCGCACTGGATCAGGTGGAGGACTGCCGGGAGCCGCTGACGGTCCATCACCTGCTGACCCATACCTCCGGCTTCACCTACGGGTTCAACGGCGGTGTGCTGGGCGACGCCTACACGGCGGGCAAGATCGACTTCGGCCCGAAGCGGGGCGGTGGTCTGGCCCCGATGGTGAAGGAACTGGCGAAGTACCCGCTGGCGTTCCAACCCGGCAGCCGCTGGAACTACGGCGTTTCGACGGATGTGGTCGGCCGCCTGGTGGAGGTCATCTCCGGCCAGAGCCTGGACGCGTTCCTGACCAGTCGCATCTTCGAGCCGCTGGGCATGTCGGAAACCGGCTTCGGTGTGCCGGAGGACAAGGTGGACCGTTTCGCCGCGCTCTACACACCGAACGAGGACAACTCCATGAAGCTGCTGGAGAAGCCCGACCAGAGCGTGTTCCTGCGCCGCGACGGCATGACCTTCTCCGGCGGTGGCGGACTGATCTCCACCGCCGTGGATTACCTGAAGTTCGTCGAGATGCTGCGCTGCAAGGGCCGCTTCGGGGAGGAACGGCTTCTGGGCCCGCGCACGGTCGATTTCATGGCATCGAACCATCTGCCGGGTGACCTGGCCAGCATGGGCCAGCCGGTGTTCTCCGAAGTCTCCTTCGCCGGTGTCGGTTTCGGCCTCGGGTTCTCGGTGACCCTGAATCCGGCGATCAGCCAGAACATGGGCAGCGTCGGCGACCACGGCTGGGGCGGCATGGCCTCCACGGCGTTCTGGGTCGATCCGGTGGAGGACATGGTGGTGATGTACATGACCCAGCTTGTGCCCTCCAGCCACTACCCGATCCGCAAGGAGCTGCGTGCGCTGGTGCATCAGGCGCTGATCGATTGAGGATGGGGGCAGACTTACTGCCCTTAAGGCCGCGTTAAGCATGTCGGGGTGAAGATGCCGCCGGTTCCCACCACCGGACGGATCATCACCCCGCCATGTCTGACGCACTCGAACAGTTCCGCACCCCCGCGCTGAAGAACAGCCTGCTGGCCGTTGCCTGGTTCGAGGCCAAGGGGACGGAGGCGGGCCGGCGCATTCCGCCGCGCAAGATGCAGATGCTGCTTTATATCGCGCAGGCGCTCTATGCCGCCGTGAACGGCTGCCGCCTGCTGATGCCGAGCGTGTTCGTCGCCAGCACCATGGGGCCGCAGGACCCGAACCTCTACGACATTCTGGAGAATGCGAAGGACCTGCCGATGCCGAAGGAACTGGAGCCGCGCGCGGAAGCCTGCCTGACGCTGGTCTGGCGGCGCTTCGGCGGCATGGGTGTCGACGAACTGGACAATTTCATTGCCCACGACGGGGTGATGGAGGAGGCGCTGCAGACCGCCACCGGCGCCATCCTGCCGCTGCCGGCCCTGGCGGACGCCTATCGCCGGTCGATGATCGAACCTGCCCAGGCCGAGCAGGCGTCGCGCGCAAGGACCGGTCAGGTGATCGAGAACACACCGATCTCTGCGCCGATCCCGGAGCCGATCCCTGAACAGGAAGGCCTGCCCGACAACGTGCCGCGCATGACCATGGGCGGCAAACCGGTCAGGCGCTGGGCCCCGAAACGCCGGGTCTACTGAGGCAATCCGCAGGCGTGCCCCGCCGTATCAACCTCTCGCTGTTGCCATGTCCGCTTGAAACGGTCTAAAGCACCCGCTCCGCAACCGTTTCTGAACGAGACCTGATCATGAGCAAGGGCCGCATCTTTTCCGGCGTGCAGCCGACCGGCAATCTTCATCTGGGCAACTACCTGGGGGCGATCCGCAACTTCGTCCCGCTGCAGGACGATTACGACTGCATCTATTGCGTCGTCGACATGCATGCGATCACGCTCTGGCAGGATCCGGCGGAGCTGAAGGCCCAGACGCGGGAAGTCGCCTCGGCCTACCTGGCCGCGGGCATTGATCCGGCGCGCTCCATCGTCTTCAACCAGAGCCAGGTCAGCACCCACGCCGAACTGGCCTGGATCTTCAACTGTGTCGCCCGCATGGGCTGGCTCAACCGCATGACCCAGTTCAAGGAGAAGGCGGGCAAGCACAAGGAAAATGCCTCCGTCGGCCTGTTCGTCTATCCGAACCTGATGGCGGCGGACATCCTGACCTACCGCGCGACGCATGTGCCGGTAGGCGATGACCAGCGGCAGCATCTGGAGCTGTGCCGCGACATCGCGCAGAAGTTCAATCACGACTTCGGGCAGGAGTTCTTCCCGATCACGGAGCCGCTGATCCTGGGTGCCGCGACCCGCGTGATGAGCCTGCGCGACGGCAAGGCGAAGATGTCGAAGTCCGACCCGTCGGACAATTCGCGCATCAATGTCACCGATGATGCCGACACAATCGCGCGCAAGATCCGCAAGGCCAAGACCGACCCGGAACCGCTGCCGGAAAGCAAGGACGGGCTGGCCGAGCGGCCGGAAGCCGACAACCTGATGGGCATCTACGCCGCCCTGTCCGACACCAGCAAGGAAGCGGTGGTGGCGGAGTTCGCCGGGCAGCAGTTCAGCACCTTCAAGCAGCAGCTCGCCGATCTGGCGGTCGCCCGCATGGGGCCGATCGGGGCGGAGATGCAGCGCCTGATGGCTGCGCCGGATCATGTGGACGCCATCCTGCGGGACGGCGCGGAACGGGCGGAGGCGCTGGCCCGACCGATCCTGAATCAGGTGAAGGATATTGTCGGCTTCTTGCGGTAGCGCGCGCTGACCCCATCTGCAACGATGACAGGCACGCCGCGAGGCGGCGGCGATTTGCCCGTGGTTTGCAGCCCGGCAATGTTCCGGACGAGAGAGGCAGGATTTCATGCGAGAGCTTGGTGACGACCCCGCAGACCGTATTGTCGGTGAGGACCGTCCGAAGCTGAAGGGCGGTACCGGGCGCAGCATCGTGCGCCGCACCTGGAAGCCGCTGGGCGTCGCCATCCTGCTGTTTGCCGCGCTCTACTATCCGGTCGGCAGCCTGATGATCCAGAACGTCTCCGACGATGTGGACTACAGGGTCGAGCCGGTGGATGTGCCCTCGGGTGGCTCGCGTGTGGTTGGCACCATCGCCGCGCTGCTGGATCGGGAAGTGAACCAGAACTGGTGGACGCCGAACGATCCCTGGTTCCTGCCCTCCGCCGCGCTGGACAACATGCCCAACTTCCAGCTTGGCGTGCTGGAGGCGAGCAACCGCCTGACCATCGAACTGGTGGACCAGCTCGGACGGGTGCGCGGCTCCTCTGCCGCGGACGAGGATCTGAAGGAAGCGCGCAGCAAGCTCAGCATCTCAGGCACCAAGTGGACCTGGAATCCTTCCGTGTCGCTGATGCCGACGACGCCGGCTGAGTCGGAATATCGCGCCGCGATCCGCCATCTGCGCAACTACAACACCCGCCTGGCGGCCGGCAGCGCCGTGTTCGACCGCCGGGTGGACAACCTGCAGGTCACGATCGAACGGTTTGCCACTGACCTGGGGGCGGCCAGCCAGGCCATCGATGACCATGTGCGGGAGAACAGCGGCGGCTTCCTGCCCGACTTTCAGGTCGATGACGAGTTCTACCGCATCAAGGGCAAGAGCTACGCCTATTACCTGTTCCTGCGCGACCTCGGCTACGACTTCGATGGTGTCCTGGCAGAACGGAACCTGACCCGTCCATGGGCGGAGATGCTGGGCGTGATGCGCCGCCTCGCGGACCTGAACCCGCTGATTGTCCAGAACGGGTCGCCGGACGGCATGGTGGTGCCCAACCACCTGCTGAACCAGGGTTTCTATCTGCTGCGGGCCCGGACCAAGCTGAAGGAAATCTCCAATATCCTTCTGAAGTGATACGTCTGCGGACCCGATAGCCATCTATGGTCCCCGGCCATCCCTCTCCCCCTCCCGACCACCCAACAGGATAATCCCGTGGGTGGTCGGGAGGGGGAGAGGGATGGCCGAGGTCAACAAACGCCTCCCGAGAGGGATGGCCGGGACCGCCAACAACTCCCGAGAGGGCAGGCCGGGGACCGCAAACGACTTCCGCAAATTCCGCCGGGCTGGCGCTGGTCCCTGAATTCTGAAAGACTCACCTGATCGTTCACAATCGTGCAGCATTTACATGCATCCGAGTCGCCGCCGATGAGCAGTGAGAATACCGAGCACAAGCCACGCCACTTCCTGGTGGTCGTCGATGACACGCCGGAGTGCCGCAAGGCCCTGCGTTTCGCCGCCCGTCGGGCGCATTCGGTGGACAATGGCGGCGTCATGCTGCTGCGCGTGACCGAGCCGCCGGACTTCCAGCACTGGATGGGGGTCGGTGAACTGATGCGGGAGGAAGCGCGTCAGGAAGCCGAGTCGCTGATGACCGATCTTGCCGCCCAAGTGCAGCGTGACACCGGCATGATGCCCCAGTTCATCATTCGGGAGGGCAGCCTGCGGGAGGAAGTCTCCCGTGTGATCACCGAGGACGAGTCCGTGCGTATCCTGGTGCTCGGCGCTTCCGCCGAATCATCCGACCCGGGTCCCCTGGTACGTGCCTTTGCCGGTGAGATGTCGGGATCGCTGCGTATTCCGGTGACCATCGTGCCGGGAACCCTGACCACGGAACAGATCGACCAGCTGAGCTGACCCGGGCACCGAACTTAAGGTTCTGTTAATCCGCGGCTGCTTGAATGACCGGTGGAAGTCTGTCTTCACAACGGATTCAACGGGCGCGCCCCATGGTCGGCATATTCAACAACAACGACAATACCCGGACGTTCACGCCGATCAGCATCGGCAATGATCTGTTGCTGGGGTCGATGAATGCCCGGCTCAGCCAGCAGCAGATCGCCAACTTCACCGCTCCCCGCCAGTCCACCGGCAGCGCATTCGGCCCTGATGTGATCGCCCCCTGGGACCGTCCCGAATCGTCGCTGACGCTGCCGGAAGGGCTGGGGGAGCAACTGGCGCGTTCGCCGCTGTTCAGCCGCAATGACCCCGATGTGCTGACGAGCGGCGGCAACGAGACCAGCGAGAACCTGTTCAGGCTCTGGAAGGGCCTGAAGAAGATGCAGGAGCTGGCGAACTTCGCCCTCAGCGACAGCCGTGCGGAGCGTCTGCTGCCGCAGCTCGACACGCAGTTCGGTCGCTACGAAGCGGAAGTGAAGTCGTTCCTGGAGGCGAGCAGCTTCGACAAGGTGAATGTGCTGCACGGCCCCCTGAACACCAAGGTCGAGACCGACGCGCGCATCCCCCGCGACAAGTCGGTCTACGAGGGACGGCTGCAGTTCTCCTCCACCGACCAGGTGGTTGAGGGGCTGGAGAGTGGCGCGCGGTTCAACATCAATATCGTCAAGAGCGACGATACCAGCATCGATATCGCCATCGACCTGGCCGACATGGGCACGACGGAGAAGACGGTCGCGAACATCGTCAACCACGTCAACGAACAGCTTGAGGCGGCCGAGGTCACTACCCGGTTCCGGACCAACCGCGACGACGATGGCCGCATCGGGATGAAGATCGAACGCTCCATTCTGGAGACCGTCAATCTCAGCCCGGTGGACGCGGAAGCCGCAGTCTACGTCAGCGGAATCTCCGGCGACGGTGAATTTGCCAAGGCGTCGCTGCGCAAGTTCACGGATATTGCCGCCACGCCGATGCAGAACTTCGACGTGAAACAGGAAGTGACCGACGGTGTGTCGGCGGCCCGCGCCACGGCGCTGGGCCCCAATGGCGAGGTCTATACCCTGGGCACGACCACCGGCGACGTCGGCGGGCAGGTCGTGGGTGGGGAGCAGGACGTGTTCCTGACCCGTCATGATGCGGCGGGCAACGAGGTCTGGCGCCGTCTGGTGGGGGCGTCGAGCTCGGCCGACGGGCTGGGTCTGGCGGTTGCGGCGGATGGCTCCATCGCCATTTCCGGCAAGGTCGATTCGCCGCTGACCGAAGGTTCCCCCGACAACGGCATCAACAGTTTCGTCACGCTCTATGATGCGGACGGCGAGGCGCAGTGGACCCGCAACACCGGTCCCGCCGCCGTGGACTCCGCCTTCGCGGTCGAATTCGACGATGTGACCGGTGACGTGATCGTCGTTGGCGCCACCGCAGGCCCGATCAGCGGGCAGACCCACAATGGCGGTCAGGACGCCTATGTCTCCCGCCTTTCGGCCAGCACCGGCAACCTGGTGGAACAGATCCAGTTCGGTGACGCAGGCGACGAGATCGCGACCGCGGTGACCGTGAAGGACGGCGTCATCCATGTTACCGGACAGGACAATTCGCAGGGCTTCCTGAAGACGTTCGATGTCGATGATCTCGCATCCGGTCCGATCCTGGACGTGGCGATCGGCGATGCGGGCGAGACCACGCGTGCGGCGGCGATCGAGGTCAATGACTCCGGCCAGATCTTCATCGCCGGGAACACGACCGACGCGACCTTCACGGGCGCGGGCGTCGACGGGCGGCTGACCCACTCGGGCAGCAGCGATGCCTTCGTCGCGCGCTTCGACGGGACCACCGGGGCCATGGACTTCGGTGCCTATGTCGGCAGCACCGGCGCCGACAAGGCGCAGGGCCTGGCCCTGTCCGGTGGGGAGATCTACCTGGTGGGCCAGACGCAGGGTGACCTGCAGGGCAACACGCTGATCGGATCACAGGACGGCTTTCTGGCCCGCCTGGACGCCAACGGTGCGCCGCTGTCGGTCACGACCACCAGCGGCATCAACGGCCATGCGGAACTGAATGGCATCACGGTCGATGACAGTGGTGACTCCGTCCTGACCAAGCTTGGTCTCGGTCACGGCGACATCGGTGACCTGGGCTCCCTGACCGTGACATCGAACAGCGCCGTGCGGCCCGGCATGTCCTTTACCCTGGCCATCGGTGACGGCCCGGAACGCAGCATCGAGATCGAGGCGGATGATTCCATTCGCTGGGTCGCGTTCCAGATGAACCGCATTCTGGGAAATGACGGTATCGCCGAGGTCAAGAAGGACGGTGATTCCGAGTTCCTGCGCATCACGGCCAAGGGCGACAAGGAAGTGAGGATCGGCGGCGGGCCGGAAGGTTTCGACGCGCTGCCCGGACTCGGCCTGCGTGAAGGCTCGATCTTCGGCAAGGAAGTGAAGGACGACAAGAGCTTCTTCGCGCTGGGTTTCGGCTTCGTCGACCTGTCCAGTCGCGAACGCGCCGAGGAAGCCCGCGACCACCTGGGCTTCACCCTGCAGCAGGTGGAGAAGGCCTTCGAGTTCCTGCAGGAGGAGGAAAAGGATCCGCTGGCCAAGCGCCGCCTGGAAGCCGCCCTCTCCCAGCCCCCGGCACACCTGCAGAAACAGATCGCATCCTATCAGGCGGCCCTGTTCCGCCTCACCGGACAGGGTTAAGGGCCGGATTGGTCTTCTGATTGTCGCCGACCCCGGCCAGCCCTCCGAGAGGGGAGGTGCGGTCCAAGAACGTTCTCCCCCGCCGCTACAGCTTCCTGAACAGCTTGTGATGCCGCTCGAACGTGTGCGGGCGCACTTCGCCGGGCCAGCGGCCCTGCTCCACCGCTTTACCCCAGGCATCGCTTGCCAGCACGTCGGGTGAGTCGATCTCGTACAGGGCGGTCCAGGTCGGGGCCTCGACGGCCACGTCCTTCAGTTCGCCGCCGATACTGACCTTGAAGTCCTGCGCCTTCATGCGGGTCACCTTGCGCACGCCCGGCACCTTCAGCAGCAGGGGCACATGCTCCGTGTCATAGACCTCGTTGAACAGGTCTTCCTTGTCTGGTGCCACATCCATGCTCACCTGAAATACGTACCCACCGCTCATCGCCGGTCCCCCTGTTGTGGAATTCGTGTAACTGTGACCGCGCTGGACAGGCAACGCAATGATGGTGGGGAGCTGATGCGATACTGGGAAGACATGGTGGTGGGGGAGAGCTTCGTTGCGGGACCGCATGAAGTGACGGAGGAAGCGGTGCTGCGTTTCGCCGGCAAGTTCGATCCGCAATATTTCCATCTGGATGCCGAGGCGGCGAAGGATGGCCCCTTCGGCACGCTGACCGCCTCCGGCTGGCACTCGGCCTCCATCGCCATGCGGCTGATGGTGAAGGGCATGCTGTCGGAGCTGGACAGCCAGGGCGCGCCGGGGGTGAAGCTCTGCCGCTGGCTGCGGCCCGTGACCCCGGGCATGCGGCTTTCCCTGCACACCGAACTGCTGGACAAGTATCTGCCGAAGAGCCGCAACGACATCGGCTTCTGCAGCGTGCGTCATTTCCTGCGCACGGAGGACGGTACCGACGTGTTGCGCATGGAGAACGTGTTCATGGTCGGTCGGCGTGGTGACGGGCAGGAAGGAGCATCGGCATGAGCCGCTGGTTCGAGGATATCGAGGTTGGTCAGGTGTCGGAAACCGACAGCTACACCATGACGAAGCAGGAGATCATCGAGTTCGCCACCGAGTTCGATCCTCAGCCCTTCCACATGGACGAGGAAGCCGCGAAGCAGAGCGTGTTCCGCGATCTCTGCGCCTCCGGCTGGCACACGGCAGGCATCCTGATGCGGTTGCAGGTGCTGTCGCGCGGCGGCGATGACGGCGGCTCCATGGGGTCGCCCGGCTTCGACGACCTGCGCTGGCTGAAACCGGTGCGCCCCGGCGATACCCTGCGGGTGCGCAGTACCTGCGTGGAGAAGACGCCCTCGCGGTCCCGGCCGGATCGTGGCTCCGCCGTCTTCCTGGCTGAAGTGATCAACCAGAAGGATGAGGTGGTGATGGATGCGCGTCTGATCGGTATCATCCGCAAACGCGAAGCCGGTCCTGCGTGAAGCCGGCACGAACGAGAGCCAGGAATGAAACCCGGGGGGAACGAGCATGGGCGACTGGATCAGACTGACGGCTGAGGATGGCCATTCCTTCGACGTCTATCGCGCGGCACCGGAAGGCAAGCCGAGAGGCGCGGTCGTTGTGGTGCAGGAGATATTCGGGGTCAATCCGCACATCCGGAATGTCACCGATGGCTATGCGGAGGCGGGCTATCTGGCGCTGGCCCCGGCGATCTATGACCGGGTCGAGCCGGGGCTGGAGTGCGGCTATACCCCCGAGGACATCGCCAGGGGGCGGGACTGGCGCGCGGCCTGCGATCTGGACAAGGTCATGCTGGACCTGTCCGCGACGGTCGATGAGGCGGGCAAGTCGGGCAAGGTCGGCATGGTCGGATACTGCTGGGGCGGGACGCTGACCTTCGTTTCCGCCTGCCGTCTGGCCCCGCGCCTGAGCGCCGCCAGCGGCTATTACGGTGGCCAGATCATGCCGCATATCGCGGAGCAGCCGGGGGCGGCGACCATGCTGCACTTCGGCGAACTCGACAAGTCGATCCCGCTGGACGATGTGGAGGCGATCCGCGCCGCCCATCCGGAGGTGGAGGTCTTCGTCTACAAGGGTGCCGGCCACGGCTTCAATTGTGACCATCGGGCCGATCACCACCCGACCCACGCCGCCACGGCGCTGAAGCGGACACTGGACCTGTTCGCGAAGCACCTTGGCAGTTGAACCGCCTGAAAGTCGCCCCGGCCCGTTCCCCGGTTTCGGTTGCATGGCGCGCCTGTCGCGCCTAACCATGGGGCAGGGAAGAACACGCGCAACGGGCTGACGGAACCAGGCCAGCCTCGGAGGACAAGGCCAATGAGCCGACAGGATCTCTATCTCGTATTCGGCGGCACCCTGCTGGACCCGCGTGAGAATGTGCTCGCGGACCCGGACAATGTCGAAGTTGCCGGAATCTACTCGACCTACGACAAGGCACTGAATGCATGGCGCAGCCGCAGCCAGGCGAACGTCGATGATGCCTATGTCCGCTATTTCATCGCGCCGCTGCACCGGTTGATGCACCCCGACGAAGGCGCCTGACCGGCACGGAGGCAACCGGACCATGCGGCTGGAGGTAGTGGACAGCGACATTACCCGGCTGCATGTCGATGCCGTGGTGAATGCCGCCAACGAGACCCTGCTGGGTGGTGGTGGTGTCGATGGCGCGATCCATGCTGCTGCCGGGCCGGAACTGCTGGAGGCCTGCCGTCTGATCGGTGGCTGCCCCACCGGCCAGGTGCGCCTGACGGACGGATTCCGGCTGCCCGCGCGCCACATCATGCATACGGTCGGCCCTGTCTGGCAGGGCGGTGAGGCGGGGGAGCCGGAACTGCTGGGCCAGTGCTATCAGCGCTGCATGGAACTGGCGGTATCGCGCCGCTTTCGCTCCATCGCCTTTCCGGCGATTTCCACCGGCGTCTATGGCTATCCCCTGCGCAAGGCGGCCCAGATCGCCGTCGGGACCGTGCTGGATTTCCGCAAGGTGAAACACGCGCCGACGCGCATCACCTTCTGCTGCTTCGGCAGGGAAGCCACGGATGTCTACAGCCTGACCCTGGCCGAAATGGGCTCCGCCTGACGCCGCGGCTTCAGACCGAGACAGCCTTCTCCAGCGCCGCAGGCTTCGGCCCGCCAGTGGCCCAGTCCAGCAGTTCCGCCGTATGGACCACCGGCACGTCGGTGCCACCGCCAAGCTGGGTCATGCAGCCGATGTTGCCGGCGGCGATCACGTCGGGCCTGGTGCGGGCGATGTTGGCCAGCTTGCGGTCCTTCAGCTTCTCCGCGATCTCCGGCTGCATGATGTTGTAGGTGCCGGCGGAGCCGCAGCAGAGATGTGGCTCGGCGGGTTCGCTGACCCGGAACCCGGCGGCGCGCAGCAGTGTCTTCGGCGGATCCAGCACCCGCTGGCCATGCCGCAGTGAACAGGCGGAATGGTAGGTCACATTCAGGTCCTCGGGCGCAACCAGACCCTCCGGCAGACCGATCTGGTCCAGCAGTTCCGTGATATCGACGGTCAGGTCTGAAACCGCCTTTGCCTCGGCCGCGCAATCCGGCTCGTTGCGCAGCATGAAGCCATAGTCCTTCACGGTGGTGCCGCAGCCGGAGGCGTTGATGACAATGGCATCCAGGCCGTCGCCCTCGATCTCCCGCGTCCAGGCACGGATGTTGGCGCGGGCCGAGGCGAAGGCCGATTCCTCATGCCCCATGTGATGCGTCAGCGCCCCGCAGCACCCGGCGCCGCGCGCCACCACGACTTCGCAGCCCAGCCGGGTCAGCAGTCGGATGGAGGCTTCGTTGATCGCCGGGTTCAGCACCTGCTGGGCACAGCCGGTCATCAGGGCCACCCGCCGCTTGCGCTCCCCCTCCGCCGGGAAGGTCTGTGGCCGGTCCATCGGGGAGGGGCTGTGCAGGTCAGCGGGGGCCAACCGCAGCATCGCCCCCATTCGGCCGCCGAACATGCCGCCCAGCAGCCCGGCCAGCGGACGGGACAGCCAGGCGCCGATCAGGGCCAGCCGGAACCGCCCCGGATGCGGCAGGATCTCCGCCAGCACGGCGCGCAGGAAGCGGTCGGACCTGGGGCGTTCGTGATTTTCCTCGATATGGGCGCGGGCATGATCGACCAGATGCATGTAGTGCACGCCGGAGGGGCAGGTGGTCATACAGGACAGGCAGGACAGGCAGCGGTCCACGTGATGCACCACCTCCGGTGCCGGTGCCCCGCCGGTCTCCAGCATCTCCCGGATCAGCCAGATGCGCCCGCGCGGGCTGTCGCGTTCGTCGCCCAGAGTGACGTAGGTCGGACAGGTCGCAGTGCAGAAGCCGCAATGCACGCAATTGCGCAGGATCTCGTTGGACCGGGCGATACCCGGATCGGCAAGCTGAGCCTCGGTGAAGCGTGTCTGCATCGTTCAGACCCCCTCCACCATGCGGCCCGGATTCAGAACGCCGCGCGGATCGAAACCGTCCTTGATGCGCTTCGTCAGGGCGGCGAGCGGTGCAGGCTGCGGCTGAAACACCGGAATGCGCGCGCGCAGGTCCGCCGCACCCCGGATCAGCGTGGCATGGCCGCCATCCATGGTGCTGCGGATGCAGTCGACGCCGCCATCCTCCGCCCCCGGCTCCAGCGCCAGCCAGAGCTGTCCCCCGGCCCAGTCCATCAGGCCCCGGCCCGGCACCTGGTCGAGGATGCCGGTCATCGTGCGCGCGCCGTCCGTAGGCGTCACCGACAGCCGCCAGAGCGGATTGCCGGCGACGGTCTCTCCATCCAGCAGGGGGGAGACATCGCGCACTTCCCGCCAGAAGGTGATGGAGCGATGGGTATGCAGTTCCTCGATGCCCTGAGGTCTGGCGCCCTCAACGGCGGCAAGCATGGTCTTCAGCGCGGTGGCCCGATGGGTGACGGACGGTGCCGGTCCCTCCAGGCGGATGGCGGTGACGCTGGCTCCGGCCCCGGAGATGAAATCGACGGCGCTGCGTGCCGCAACCTCTGTCGGCAGGTGACAGAGACCGGATACGTCATGGGGCGACCCGGCGGCGTCCGCCATCGCCTGCACGGCCTGTTCCGCCGACAGGCCAAAGGCCAGCACGGTCCAGATCTTCTCGGCCCGTGGCAGGACCTTGAAGGTGACTTCGGTCATGGCGGCCAGGGTGCCGAAGCTGCCGCACATCAGCTTGCAGAGGTCATACCCGGTGACGTTCTTCACCACCCGCCCGCCGGACTTGAAGATCTCGCCACGCCCGGAAACCCCCCGGAATCCCAGCAGGTGATCGCGTGCCGACCCGGCCCTGAAACGACGCGGCCCGGCCAGGTTGCAGGCAAAGACGCCGCCGATGCTGCCATCCGTCACCGCGTTGGCCTGCAGATGCCCCATGTGCGGTGGCTCGAACGCCAGTTCCTGGTTCTCCGCCGCCAGCGCCGCCTCGATCTCCGCCAGCGGGGTCGCGGGTCCGGCGCTCATCACCAGTTCATCGGGCTCATACATGCGGATGCCGCTGAAACCGGAAAGGTCCAGCAGTCCGGCGGTCTGCATCGCCCGCCCGAACCCGCGTTTCGATCCGCGCCCGATCAGCTCCAGCGGCTGTTCGGCAGCAATCGCATGGGCCAGCACCTCCGCCAGATGCTCCTCCGACCCCGGCTTGAAATCCTGTCCGCTCATCTGGTGGAAATCCCTGGCAGGTATCGCGAACCTGCCCCACGCTGATTCTGTCCCGCGAGAGAGAATGCGGAAGTGCTCGGATGACGCCGTCCGCGCCCCTTCCCCCTTGACGGGGGAAGGTCGGGAAGGGGGTGCGGGGCCGTTGTCGCGGGCTTGGAGGCCAATCCTGGAACGCCGGGCTTCCCCCCCACCTCGATCCTCCCCCGCCAGGGGGGAGGAGGAAGGGCGGCAACGGAGCCACCGGTGTGCTTCATACCGGACCTGTTCATCAGAAGCGCGGCAGGTCGGGGAAGGGCATCTGGCCCCGGTGAATGTGCATCCGGCCCAGCTCCGCGCAGCGGTGCAGGGTGGGGAAGACCTTGCCCGGGTTCAGCAGGCCGTCGGGGTCGAAGGCGCATTTCAGGCGCTGCTGCTGGTTCAGGTCCACCTCCGTGAACATCTCCGGCATCAGGTCGCGCTTCTCCACGCCGACGCCATGCTCGCCGGTCAATACTCCGCCCACCTCGACGCAGAGCCTCAGGATATCGGAGCCGAACTCCTCCGCCCGCTCCAGCTCTCCCGGTGCGTTGGCATCATAGAGGATCAGGGGATGCAGGTTGCCGTCGCCGGCATGAAACACGTTCGCGACTCCGAGACCGTACTTCTCCGACATTTCCGACATGCGCTTCAGCACCAGGGGCAACTGGCGGCGCGGGATGGTGCCGTCCATGCAGTAATAGTCGGGGGAGATGCGACCGACAGCGGGGAAGGCGGCCTTGCGCCCGGCCCAGAAGTTCATCCGCTCCGCCTCGGTCTCGCTGACCCGGACAGAGACCGCGCCGCACGCCGTGCAGATGCCGCTGACGACCTCCGTCAGATGATCGACCTCCGCCTCCGGGCCGTCCAGTTCGATGATCAGGATGGATTCCACATCCAGCGGATAGCCTGCATGGCAGAAGGCCTCCGCCGCGTGGATGGCGGGCCGGTCCATCATCTCCATGCCCGCCGGAATGATCCCGGCGCCGATGATGCGCCCGACGCAGTCGCCGCCCTGCTCCACGGTCGGAAAGCCGACCAGCAGCGCCCGCACGGTCTCCGGCTTGCGCAGGATGCGCACGGTGACTTCCGTCACCACGCCCAGTAGCCCCTCCGACCCCGTCATGATGCCCAGCAGGTCATAGCCCTCCGCATCCAGGTGCTTGCCGCCGATGCGCAGGATCTCGCCGTCGATGGTCACCATCTCGATGCCGAGGATGTTGTTGGTGGTCAGGCCGTACTTCAGGCAGTGCACGCCGCCGGAATTCTCCGCCACATTGCCGCCGATGGAACAGGCGATCTGGCTGGAGGGATCGGGGGCGTAGTAGAAACCCTCCCCCTCGACCGCCTGGGTGATGGCCAGGTTGGTGACGCCGGGCTGCACCGTGGCGGTGCGGTTGTCGTAATCGATCTCCAGCACCCGGTTGAACTTCCCCAGTCCCAGCAGCACCCCGTCCGCCAGCGGCAGCGCGCCGCCGGACAGCGAGGTGCCGGAACCGCGCGGCACCACCTTGACGCCCCAGTCCCTGCAGAGCTTCAGGATGCGGCTGACCTCCTCCGTGGTCTCGGGCAGCACGGCGATCATCGGCGGCTGGCGATAGGCGGTCAGCCCGTCACTCTCGAAGGCCTTCAGGGTTGCCTCGTCCACGATGACATGAGCGTCGGGCAGGAAATCACGGAATGCGGCGACCAGGTCGCTCCGGCGCGCAATCGTCGCCTCGTCCGGTTTCGGCATCTGCATGGAACTGCCCCCCGTTCTTCATTGCTGCGCCGGATTCATTCCGGTCCGCTTGCGCGGGGACCGCAACGCCAGTCGCTTTCGGAGCGTTATAGCAGACCGTGCTGGCGCAGGCAGTCATTCAGTGCATCAGGTGCCGTGAAGGTATGGACGTGATAGCCCAGCGCCGCCGCCGTGGTGGTGTTGCGCGGACTGTCATCGACGAACAGTGTCCGTGCGGGGTCCAGCCCATGGGTCTGCTGGCAGATCTCGAAGATCCGGGGATCGGGCTTTGCCACCTTCACGCGACCGGAGACGGTGATGCCGCGGAACCGTGACAGGAACGGCAGCCGTTCCTCCGCGTGGTGGAAGGTCTCCGCAGACCAGTTCGTCAGGGAATAGAGGGGAACGTCGCGGGCGTGAAGCGCCTCCAGCAAGGCGACGGAGCCATCGATCGGGCCCTTCATGGTCTCCGGCCAGCGGTGCCAGAAGGCCTCGATCTCTTTCCTGTACCAGGGATGCTGGTCGGCGAGCGCGGCGACATTGTCGGGGAAGGATTCGCCTGCGTCGTGGCGTACGTTCCAGGCCCCGTTGCAGACATGCGTCAGGAACCAGTCCATCTCATGTGGCCGGTTCCGGAAAAGCTTGCTGTAGAGGTAGCGCGGGCTCCAGTCGACCAGCACATTGCCCAGATCGAACAGGACGGTGTCAGGCCGGGTGGTTGCCTGGTCAGTCATGGCCTGCAATCACATCCGGTCCGGTCGGCCCACGCGTGGGCAATCAGCCCTGGCGCGCCTTCATGCGCGGATTGCGCTTGTTGATGACGTAGAGCCGACCCTTGCGACGGATCAGGCGATTGTTGCGGTCGCGCGAACGCAGCGACTTCAGCGAATTGACAACTTTCATCGTACTCTCTCAATGCTTGGCGTGCTGGTTCCACAGCGGCCTTCCTGTCGCGGCCATGCCCGTTCTTCCGGCTGGCCAACAGGACGGGAACCTGCCCCCGAAACCCGAGCGCCGGTTGATAAGGGCTGGGGGGGTGGCTGTCAAGCCAGTGGCCGAAATGTTCGTTTCCCTGCATTCCTCGCGTCAGGGGGATTCAATCTTGTAGTCCTCCGCTGCGGGGCCTTCCTGCCGCTGGCGGCGCGCACCGGCTTCGAACAGCCGTTCCAGCCGCCCCCAGAGGCCGCCGCCATCACCGTCCTGCCCGGCGGGTTTCGTCCGGTCGTCACCGAGGCTCAGGAAGCCGCGTTCCGGTGCGGCGGGCAGGAGCTTGACGGGCAGCCCGCGGTGGGCGGACAGCATGGTGCTGCGCCAGATCTCCGCCGGTATTCCCGAACCGAAGACATTGCGGGTCGGGCTGTCATTGTCATTGCCGACCCAGACCGCGCCGACGAGGTCCGCGGTATAGCCGACGAACCAGGCGTCACGGTTGTCCTGGCTGGTGCCGGTCTTGCCCCCTGCAGGCCGGTCGATGCCCGCCTTCCGCCCGCTGCCGCGCGTGATGACGGCCTGCATCATCTGGTTCATCTCCCCCACCACGCGGGCGCCAAGTGCAACGCCCAGGCCATCGCCTTGCCTTTGCCAGACGCGGTTTCCGCTGCCATCGTCGATCCGGGTGATCAGATGTGGCACCACCGCTCGACCCCCGTTCGCCAGCGGTGCGAAGGCACCGGCCATGGCCAGCGGCGTCACCTCGGAGGTGCCGAGAACGATGGAGGGATTGTCGGGCAGATCCTCGTTGATCCCGAGCCGGCGCGCCATCTCGATGGCCCTGTCCCAGCCGACTTCGCGCGCCAGCCAGACCGTGCCCGCATTCACCGAGCGCACCAGCGCCTCCGTCAGGGTGATGCGGCCCAGGTAGACATCGCGGGTATTGGCCGGTCGCCAGCCATCGATCTCGATGGGTTCGTCCAGCACCGTGTCCTCGGGGTCGAAGCCGGCTTCCAGCGCTGCGAGATAGAGGAACGGCTTGAAGGCGGAACCCGGCTGGCGGCGGGCCAGGACGGCCCGGTTGAACTGGCTCTCGCCATAGTCGCGACCCCCTACCAGCGCGCGGATCGCGCCGTCCTTCGACAGCACCACGACCGCGCCCTGTTCGACGCGCAGCCGCTTGCCGTTGCGCCGCAGGCTCTCGGTCAGTGCACCGGACGCGGCATCCTGTATCCGCCGGTCGATGGTGGTGTGCACGATGACATCGCCGTCCGGCACGCCGATGAGTTCGCGCACCTCGTCACGGGCGCGGTCGGTGGCATAGCGGATGCCGGTGCCCCGTGGCCGCCCGACCGGAATTGCCGGGGCCGCCAGCACGGCCTTGGCGCGTGCGGCCTCCAGCAGGCCCGCATCCACCATGTTGTTGACCACGATACGCATGCGCTCCGCCGCACCCTGCGGATTGCGCGTCGGGTCATAGCGACTGGGTGCCTTCAGCAGTCCGGCGATCAGTGCCGCCTCCCGCAGGGTCAGATCGGTGGCTGACTTGGCGAAGTAGCGTTCCGCCGCGGCCTCGATGCCATAGGTGCCGGCACCGAAATAGACCCGGTTCAGATACAGCTCCAGAATCTCGTCCTTGCTGAAGCGGCTCTCCAGTCCGATGGCGAGCACGGCCTCCTGCAGCTTGCGCTTCAGGGTCTGTTGCGGGCCGAGATAGAGGTTCTTGGCGAGCTGCTGCGTCAGGGTGCTGCCACCCTGCACCACCCGGCCCGAGGTCAGGTTGATGAAGGCGGCGCGGGCAATGCCCAGCGGATCGATGCCGAAATGGCTGTAGAAGCGCCGGTCCTCCGTCGCGATGACCGCATCCAGGACATGCTGCGGCAGGCGCTCGATCGGCACGGCGCGCGATCCCGGACCGCCATAGATCGCGAGTTCCCTGCCCGTATGGTCAAGGATCGTGACGGTGCCGCCGTTCACGGGGGTGCGCGGTTCCGGCAGGTCGTGCAGCAGGATCACCAGCACGACCACCGCACCGGCCACACCGAGCAGCAGTCCCCATTTCAGAACGCGGCGGATCATGCTGTGGCCCCGAAAGGCGTCATTGCCAACCGCCCTCTGTCCGGATCAGGTGTCCAGGTTCGCCACGGTCAGCGCGTTCTCGCGAATGAAGTCACGGCGGGGTTCGACCACGTCGCCCATCAGGGTGGAGAAGACCTGGTCCGCATCCTCCAGATGCTCGACACGCACCTGCAGCAGGGTGCGGGCCGCCGGATCCAGGGTGGTTTCCCAGAGCTGGTCCGGGTTCATCTCGCCCAGGCCCTTGTAGCGCTGCACGGAGAGGCCGCGACGGCCCGCATCCAGCACGCCCTCGAACAGGCTGGTGGGACCGTGGATCGCGATCTCCTTCTCCTTGATCAGCAGACGGCCAGGCCTGTCGTAGAGGGTCTTCAGCTCGGTGCTGGCATGGGTCAGGTTGCGGGCCTCGCCCGATCCGATCAGGCGGTCATCGATCAGATAGGCTTCCCGAACGCCGCGCAGTTCCCGCTCGAACACCACCGAACCGTCACTGGCGCGTGTGCCGCTCCAGCCCCGTTCATAGTCCGGCGCAAGTGCGTCCAGGCGCGCGGCCACGGTGGCCGCGGCCTCCGTGGCCCTGTCCGGTTCGCCGAAGGAATCCTGGGACAGCGCCCCGGCGATGGCCATCTGTTCGACGATCCAGTCCGGGTATTTCTGGCCCACGGAATCCAGCAGGCGGCGCACCCGCCGTGCCTCCAGCAGCAGTTCCCTGAGTTCCGCACCGCCGTGCTGCACGCCGGCGTGATCGATGAAGACGGCGTCCGTCAGGCCGTTGTCCAGCAGGTAATCCTCGTACTGGCGCTCGTCCTTGCGATAGACGAAGGACCGGCCCTTGGTGATCTTGAACAGCGGCGGCTGGGCGATATACAGGTGCCCGTTCTCGATCAGCTCCGGCATCTGGCGGAAGAAGAAGGTCAGCAGCAGGGTGCGGATATGCGCCCCGTCCACGTCCGCGTCCGTCATGATGATGATCTTGTGGTAGCGCAGCTTGGCGATGTCGAAGTCTTCCCGCCCGATGCCGGTGCCGAGCGCGGTGATCAGCGCCGTGATCTCCGTCGAGCCGAGCATCTTGTCGAAGCGGGCACGTTCCACGTTCAGGATCTTGCCACGCAGCGGCAGCACCGCCTGGTTGCGGCGATGGCGCGCCTGCTTGGCGGAGCCACCGGCGGAGTCACCCTCCACCAGATACAGTTCCGACTCGGTCGGATCCTTCGACTGGCAGTCGGCCAGCTTGCCCGGCAGACCGCCGAGGTCGAGGCCCGTGGGCTTGCGGATGGTTTCCCGCGCCTTGCGTGCCGCCTCACGTGCCGCCGCCGCCTGAACGACCTTCTGGATGATGATCTTCGCTTCGCCCGGGTTCTCCTCGAACCACTGGCCCAGCCCGTCGCCGACCAGCTTCTCGACCGGCGGGCGCACCTCGCTGGAGACCAGCTTCTCCTTGGTCTGGGAGGAGAACTTGGGGTCCGGCACCTTCACCGACAGGACGCAGGACAGCCCCTCGCGCGCGTCGTCACCGATGATGGAGACCTTCTCCTTCTTGGCGATGCCGCTGTTGGCGGCATAGGCGTTCACATGGCGGGTCATGGCGGCGCGAAAGCCGGCCAGATGGGTGCCGCCATCCTTCTGCGGGATATTGTTGGTGAAGCAGAGCACATTCTCGTGGAAGCCGTCGTTCCACTGCAGCGCCGCCTCGACGACAATGCCGTCCCGCTCCGCGCTGACCTTGATCGGGGTGTTGATCAGGGGCGTGCGGTTGCGGTCGATGTACTTCACGAACTCCTCGATACCGCCCTCGTAGTAAAGCTCCACCTTCTTGGTATCGACGTGGCGCTGATCCTCCAGCGTGATCCGCACGCCGGAATTCAGGAAGGCCAGTTCGCGCAGCCTGTGCTCCAGCACGGCGAACTCGAACTCGATGATCTTGAAGGTCTCGGGGCTGGGCAGGAAGCGCACTGTCGTGCCGCTGCGCCCTGCCGCATCACCGCGGATTTCCAGGTCACCCTGCGGCTCGCCGTGATTGAAGCGCAGGAAATGCTCCTTGCCGTTGCGGCGGATGATCAGGTCGAGCTCGGTCGACAGCGCGTTCACCACCGAGACACCGACACCGTGCAGGCCGCCCGAGACCTTGTAGGAGTTCTGGTCGAACTTTCCGCCTGCATGCAGCTGGGTCATGATGACCTGTGCGGCGGAGACGCCCTCCTCCGTGTGGATATCGACCGGAATGCCGCGGCCATTGTCGGCAACGGTGCAGGAACCATCACCGTTCAGCACGACCGACACCGTATCCGCGTGTCCGGCCAGCGCCTCGTCGATGGCATTGTCCACCACCTCGAAGACCATGTGGTGCAGACCCGAACCGTCCTCCGTGTCGCCGATGTACATGCCGGGACGCTTGCGTACCGCATCCAGGCCCTTCAGGACCTTGATGGAATCCGCGTCATAGGCATTCGGCTCGTCGCCGGTCTCGTTCAGTTCGTCACTCATGATCCAACTTTCCTGTCATCCGGCTCAGGCGGGGGTAACCGCTGAGCCATCGATACCGAAATATTGCGCCCGGGTTTCCAGACCGGCGAACAAGGTCCGGTCGGTTCCCGTCAGCCAGGCCTGTCCGCCCAGCACCGCAATCTCGTCGAACAGCGCATTGCGCCTGTCCGCATCCAGATGTGCCGCGACCTCGTCCAGCAACAGCACCGGCACCACGCCACGTTCCGCCTGCTGCATCCGCGCGTCCGCGAGGATGAGCGAGATCAGGAGAGCCTTCTGCTCCCCTGTCGAGCATTGTTCCGCCGCCATGTCCCTGGCGACGTGCCGCACCCGCAGATCGGTGCGGTGCGGGCCGTCCGCTGTCCGGCCAGCGTGGCGGTCCAGCCCGCGACCATCCCGCCAGCGCCGCGTCAGCTCTTCCTCCACCTCGACCGCCGGCCGGGTGGCAAGGGCGTTCTCCGCCAGCCCCTCCAGCGCAATCTCCGCTGCCGGAAAGGCCCCCCGTGTCTGCCGCAGCGCGCCGGAAATGCGCAGCGACCAAGCCCGGCGGGCAGCGGCGATGGCCACGCCATGTTCCGCCATCTGTGCCTCCAGCGCGGTCAGCCAGGCATCATCCGACCGCCCGTCCTTCAGCAGCCGCAGCCGGTCCCGCATGGCCTTCTCGTAGGCATTGGCCCGGGTCGCGTGACCCGGGTCGAAGCCGAAGATCAGCCGATCGACGAACCGCCGCCGTGCCGAGGCACCGTCAAGGAACAGCCGGTCCATCTGCGGTGTCAGCCATGACACCGGGATCAACCCGCCAAGCGCCGCCGGACCTACTGTCTGGCCGTCGATCCGCGCCACCCTGCGTTCCACCCCGTTCTCCACACTCAGCCCCGTACCGATGGCACAGGGGCCAGACGTGGTCTCCGCCTGCGCTGCAATGGCCCAGCGTTCCGCGCCGTTGCGCACCATCTCCGACAGCTTCGCCCGGCGCAGTCCGCGCCCCGGTGACAGCATCGAAACAGCCTCCAGCAGGTTGGTCTTCCCGGCCCCGTTCGGGCCGGTCAGCACCACGGGTCCGATGGCCGGTTCCAGGACGGCGGCGTGATAGGATCGGAAGTCCGTCACCATGAGGCGACACACACCTGCACCGGCGGTGACACGGTCGTCCTCTGCCGTTGCCACCACTGCCGGCGTCAGACCCGCATGGGCATCAGCACATAGAGCGCCGACGCGTCATCCGCGTCCCGGATCAGGGTCGGCGAGTTGGAATCCGCCAGTTCGAAGATGGCGGTCTCGCCGTCGATCTGGCTCGCCACATCCATCAGGTACCTGGAGTTGAAACCGATCTCCATGTCCTCCGACGCATAGTTCACCGCCAGTTCCTCGGTGGCGCTGCCAGCGTCGGGGCTGTTTGCCGAAAGGGTCATGCGCTCGTTCTGAAGGCTGAGCTTCACCGCCCGCGACTTCTCCGTGGAGATGGTGGAGACGCGGTCGACTGCCGACAGGAAGACCTTGGCATCCACGTCCATCTTCCGGTCATTGCCGGACGGGATCACCCGCTCGTAATCCGGGAAGGATCCGTCGATCAGCTTCGATGTCAGAACGGTGTCACCGACACTGAACCGGATCCGGCTTTCACTGACGGAAACGGCCATGTCGCCGCCGGCATCGCCCAGCAGCTTGTGAATCTCGGTCACCGCCTTGCGCGGGATGATGACGCCGGGCAGGGCTTCAGCGCCCTCCGGTGCTTCCATCTCGAAGCGGGCGAGACGATGGCCGTCGGTCGCCACGGCGCGGATATGCTTGCCGTCATCCGTCGCGTGGACATAGATGCCGTTCAGGTAATAGCGGGTCTCTTCGGTCGAGATCGCGAACCGGGTCCGTTCCAGCAGCGTGCGGGCGGTTGCCACCGGCAGCCGGAACTGGTGCGGCAGCTCGTCATCCTCGATGGTCGGGAAATCGTCGTTGGGCAGACAGGCGAGCGCGAAGCGCGACCGGCCGGCCTGCAGGTTCAGCCGCCGCCGCTCCGTATCCAGGCTGAGCTGGATGTCGGCGCCGTCAGGCAGCTTCCGCACGATGTCGTACAGCGTATGGGCAGGCGCCGTGGCCATGCCTGGCGTCTCCACCATCGCGGCACAGCTTTCCACCACCGCAAGTTCCAGATCGGTGGCGCGGAACCGGACGCCGTCGGCTGTTGCCTCGATCTGGACATGGCTGAGAATGGGGATCGTGTTGCGCCGCTCCACCACGCTCTGGACGTGATTGAGGGAGACCAGCAGCGCTGTGCGTTCAATGGTAAGTTTCATCGCAGAATCGAGCCAGATGTCGTTGCCAGGAACCTTGCCTGACAGGACAGCCAGGCAAGAGACTCCGTATAGCATGGGCACTTCCGGATTCGCCAGTGAAACCGCCCCGATTCGGCAGGGTACGATGGTGGCGTCGGGAGTCGTCTGTGGCCTGTGTCATCAGGATCCGATTGCTGGCTGTGCCATCCCTCTCCCCCACCCGGCCACCCAATAAGGATACTCCCGTGGGTGGCCGGGTGGGGGAGAGGGATGGCACAGGCCACGACAAACCGGGAGAGGGATGGCACAGGCCGCAATCGGGTCAGTTCGACAGGGCGGCCTCCAGCATCCTGACATCCTCCGCCAGGCTGACATCGGACTGGATCAGTTCCTCGATCCGGCGGACACCGTGCAGCACTGTCGTATGGTCACGGTTGCCGAACTTGCGACCGATCTCCGGCAGGCTGCGGCTGGTCAGGCGCTTGGCCAGGAACATCGCGACCTGGCGGGGCCGGGCGACCGCGCGGGCGCGGCGGGCGGACGACATTTCCGCCATCCGGATGTTGTAATGCTCCGCCACCTTGCGCTGGATGTCGTCGATGGAGACCTTGCGGGCATTGGCACGCAGCACGTCGGCCAGCACCTCCTGCACCATTTCCAGCGAGATCGCGCGGCCCATCAGGGCGTGGTAGGCGATGATGCGCTTCATGGCCCCCTCCAGCTCCCGCACGTTCGAGGTGATGCGGTGTGCCAGGAACTCGATGACTTCCCGCGGGACGGTCACTTCCGGTTCCAGGGCCAGCTTCTGTTCCAGGATGCCGACACGCAGTTCGAAGTCGGTCGGGTGGATGTCGGCGACCAGGCCCCAGGCCAGGCGGGACCGGACGCGTTCCTCCATCCCCTCCAGATCGGACGGGGAGCGGTCAGCGGAGACCACGATCTGGTGGTTGCGGTCGATCAGCTCGTTGAAGGTGTGGAAGAATTCCTCCTGCGTCGACTCCTTGCCTGAAATGAACTGCAGGTCATCGACCATCAGCACGTCGACGGACCGGAACTTCTCCTTGAAGGAGACGGTATCGCGGAACCGCACGGCCTTGATGAAATGATACATGAACATCTCGGCGGTGAGGTAGAGCACCTTCCGGTCCGGACGACGCTGGCGGATATGCCAGGCGATCGCATGCATCAGATGCGTCTTGCCGAGGCCGACCCCGGCGTAGAGGAACAGCGGATTGAAGGCGACCCCGTCGGCATCAGCCACCCGGCGGGCGGCGGCATAGGCCAGTTCGTTGGGCTTGCCGACGACGAACTTGTCGAAGGTCAGGTTCTGGTCCAGGACGCTGACCAGACCCTTTTCCGGCTCGGCCTCCCGCGGACGAATGATCGACGGTGCGTCCGGTGCAGGTCTGGAACCGTTGCCGTTGGTCGTGCCGGCTGGCTTGCCGGTGCGTTTCATCGGGGCACCGTCGTCGGCAATGCCATCCTTGCGGCTGGCCATGGCCTCCAGGCGGGCATCCATACCGACATCGATCACCACTTCACGCAGATGTGGAATGTCGACGCGGAACTCACGTTCCAGCAGGGGGCGGTAATTGTTGGAAATCCAGTCGCGCAGGAAACCGGTCGGGGCCAGCAGGACAACCTGGTCGTCATGCAACGCGACCGGGCGCAGCGGACGCAACCAGCTGTTGTAGGACGCCTCGCCTACCGTCTGCATGGCGCGCTGCGAGACGGCCATCCAGAGCAGATCCAGTGCGCGTTGATTGTCATCGCTGCCTTGAAGCACAGGACTCGGCGCATCTGACAAATCATCGTCCCTCAAACCCGCCTCCCTCGCATGGTCCGCAGCACCAGAAGGAAAGAACAAATCTTTCCCGTTCCCCGCAATCAGAAAAATTGCGCGTGTCCACTTAACAGCATAAAGCTACAATTAGCGTCGATACTTGAGATGCTGCCCAAAAAACTGCACATTTTTCTTGCTTTTTTGTGCACTTTTTCAGTGGCAAGCCCCATCCGCCTGACGCCCCAGAACATAGATCGTTCAGGGGGGCTGCGCAAGCACAACGAATCAGTTTCCGGACCGTTTTGTTGGTCCCCTGTGCGAGGCCCGTGACGCAAGGCGCAGGAATCCAACGGGGATTCCCCGGATTCAAGAATGACACTTTTTTTTCGATGCCGAGCGGGTATGTGACAGACGCAACAGGGGCGCCGCGACCGGTCAGTCGCAACGCCCCTGTTGGTTGTATTCGTTGGTCTCAATCGCGCCTCTCGGCGCATGCAGGATCAGGCTGCGGCGATCGCCCTGACACGTGCATTCAGTCGCGAAACCTTGCGTGATGCATTGTTGCGCTTGATCAGGCCCTTGCCCGCAGCGCGGTCGAGTTCCTTCTGCGCCAGCACCAGGGCCGCGCGGGCATCTTCGCCCTTGCCCTCGGCAATCGCGACTTCAACCTGCTTCACAAAGGTCCGGACCCGGCTGCGCCGTGCCTTGTTGCGCTCCGTGCGCTTCGCGTCCTGACGGATCCGCTTCATCGCGGACTTGATGTTGGCCATGCCTGTGAATTCCGTGCACTGCTGTTGGGTGTTGTAGAGGGCGGGCTTATAGACAAGGCCCTGTCAGTCGTCAAGCGTGGTCCGGTGCAGGCGTGGTCGGCGCGGTGACCGGAACGCGCGGCATTCTACGGCAGGTCTTCCGTCGCGGGCGGCCAGACCGGGGTGTCATGCGGATAGAGGCGGGTCACATGACCCATCTTCCGGCCCCTGCGGCTTTCCGCCTTGCCATAGAGGTGCAGCGACCCTTCACCCTGCAGCAGCTCTGCCCAGGCGGAGCTGTCGTCACCGATCAGGTTGCGCATCACCGCACGGTGGTGCGGGGCGGTCGATCCCAATGGCAGCCCCATGGTGGCGCGAACCTGCTGCTCGAACTGGCTGACCCGACAGGCCTCCATGGTCCAGTGGCCGGAATTGTGCGGGCGGGGTGCCATCTCGTTGAACAGGATGGCACCGCTGTCGGTCACGAAGAACTCCACCGCCAGCAGGCCGACGACCTCCAGGCCGGTTGCCAGCGCCCGCGCTGCCGCTGTCGCGGCCTCCGTCACTGCGGCGGGCAGGGCCGCAGGCGCTATGGTCAGATCAAGGATGTGATCGCGATGGCGGTTCTCCACCGCCGGCCAGGTCAGCAGGGTCCCGTCCACCCCCCGCGCGGCAATGACCGAGATCTCCGCCGTGAAGGGCACGAAGGTTTCCAGGATCGCCGCCCGGTGCCCCAGCTCGGCATGGGCCGCTGCGGCCTGTCCGGTTTCGCGGATGATGCGCTGGCCCTTGCCGTCATAGCCCTCCCGCCGGGTCTTGAGCACGGCAGGCACGCCGATGCGGGCAACGGCGGCCTCGAGATCCGCTTCCGACGAGACCTCGGCAAAGGGCGCGACCGGCACACCGAGTTCCAGCGCCGCATTCTTCTCCGCCAGCCGGTCCTGGGCCACGGCCAGCACATGCGCGCCGGGGCGCACGGGCACCTTGCGCGCCAGATGCTCGACTGCCGCGACGGGCACATTCTCGAATTCCAGGGTGACGGCATCAACGCTGTCGGCAAAGCGGTCCAGCGCGGCCAGATCGTCCCACCCGGCAACCGTGGCCCTGTCGGCGACCTGTTCCGTGGGCGAGTCCGCTTCCGGGCCGTAGACATGCACCCGGTAGCCCAGTCGCGCGGCGGAGAGCGCCATCATGCGACCGAGTTGCCCACCCCCCAGCACGCCGATGACCGATCCCGGCGGCAGGGCGGGCCCGGCTTTGGCGGCCGGGCTCACCGCTGGGGCTCTTCCGCCACCGATGCGGACTGTGCCGCGCGCCAGGCGGTCAGGCGCTGCATCAGTTCCGGGTCACCCAGGCCGACGATGGATGCGGCCATCAGGCCTGCGTTCTTCGCGCCCGCCTTGCCGATCGCCAGGGTGCCGACCGGCACACCGCCCGGCATCTGGACAATGGAGAGCAGGCTGTCCATGCCGCTCAGCGCCTTGCTCTCGACCGGCACACCCAGCACCGGCAGTGCCGTCATGGCCGCGACCATGCCCGGCAGATGCGCCGCGCCCCCCGCTCCGGCGATGATGACCTGCAGACCCCGGTCGCGGGCTGTCCGGGCATAGTCCGCCATGCGATCCGGTGTCCGGTGCGCGGACACGATCCGGACCTCGTGCGGGACGCCAAGTGCCTCCAGCACCGCAACGGCTTCCCGCATGGTTTCCCAGTCCGACTGGCTGCCCATGATCACGCCGACGCGTGCGTCTGCCGTTCCGCCTGACTCAACTGCTGATTCTGAACCGGTCACTGGACCTCACCCTCGAAAAACAGGCGGCGGATTATAGGGATGCGGTTCCCGACCACAAGCGGGAGAAGGCTTTCTTAACCAGTGCAGGGCATTCTGCGAGGAACGGCGAACCGAATTTGCCTGAACTGGACTTTGCCTGAGAGGATTCACATGAAGATCGGTGCCTATTCATCCCTGCCGGGTGCCCGCGCAGTGGACCGCCCGCGTGGAGCTGCCAGGTCAGGTGCGGGTGCTGCCACCCGCGAGACATCGGTCAACAGCCCTCCGGACGTGGAAGTGGGCAACTTCTTCGGGGTCCCCGACGGCGAGCTGACACCGAAGGTGCGCGAGGCGCTGCTGGGGCTGATGGACGAGGTCGACTCGCTCCGCCGCGAGCTTCAGGCCGCGCGCGGCAAGATCAGCGACCTGGAGGCACTGGCCGACAGGGACCCGCTGATGCCGGTGGCCAACCGCCGTGCCTTCGTCCGCGAGATGTCGCGGATGATGTCCTACACCGAACGCTATGGTGTGCCCTCCAGCCTGGTCTTCTTCGACGTCAACGGGCTGAAGCAGATCAACGATACCATGGGGCACGCGGCCGGCGACAAGGCCCTGCTGGCGGTTGCGACGACCCTGGGCGAGAAGGTGCGCGACACGGATATCGTCGGCCGTATCGGCGGTGACGAGTTCGGTGTCATCCTGGCTCAGGCGGACGAGGATGTGGCGCGGGACAAGGCCCAGCAACTGGTCGATGCGATCCGTGAGAAGCCGATCGATATCGACGGTACCATCGTGCATCTTGAAGTGGCGCACGGCGTCTTTCCCTTCGGGCGCGGTGACGATGCCTCGACCGCGCTGGCGGAGGCGGACCGGCGCATGTATCGCCGCAAGCAGGAGATGAAGGCCGATGGCCCACCTGTTCCCGTACCCAGGGCCGTGAACGAATAGCCCGTCACGGGACTCCCTCTGATCCGCGCCTGACGCCTGTCTCGTCTGTTCGGCCAACTGTGGTTTCATCGGGGCCAGTCCGGTTATGGTCGGGGGCAAGGCTGCAGAAACTGACCAGGCGGATCCCCCACGATGACATCCAGGACCCAACCCGAGCCAGAACTGGTGCGACTTCAGACACGCGACGGGCTGACGCTTGTCGCCGACCGTTACGGCCCGGCCGACGGGCAACCCGTCATTTTCATGCATGGGGGCGGCCAGACACGACACAGCTGGGGCGGTACCGCCATGGAAATGGCGCGGCGCGGCTGCTCCGCCTTCACCTGCGACCATCGCGGGCACGGGGACAGCGACTGGTCGCCTGAAGGTGCCTATGCGTTCGAGGACAATGCCAACGACCTGCGCGACTGGGCAGCGCAGATGCAGCGCCCGCCCGTCGTTATCGGCGCGTCCCTGGGGGGCATCGCCGCCATGCTGGCGCTGGGCCATGCGCCGGCGGTGCAGGCCCGCGCGCTGGTTCTGGTCGACATTGCACCGCTGATGGAGCGGTCCGGCACGGATCGCATCATCTCCTTCATGCGCGAGAACATGGAAAGTGGCTTTGCCCGGCTGGAGGATGCGGCGGCTGCCGTCCAGGCCTACACACCGGAGCGCAAGCGGGCGGTCGACCTCAACTCCATCCGCAAGAACCTTCGGCAGAGAGGGGATCGCTGGTACTGGCACTGGGATCCGAAGTGCCTGAAGGACGGTCGTGACGAGGACTCGGAGCAGCTTCATCAGCGGCTCTGCGACGGGGTCCGCCAGACCACATGCCCTATCCTGCTGGTACGTGGACGGCATTCGGACGTGGCGAGCGAGGAATCCGCTGCGCACCTGCTTACGCTGCGTCCCGATGCAGCCTGCGTTGACGTTTCCGGTGCCGGTCATATGGTGGCGGGCGACCGCAACGACATCTTCACCGATGCGGTGCTTGAATTCCTTGAACGGAACGTGCCGCTGAACCAGGTGGCCTGATCCGGCGAATACTGGAAACGGTGACAGGCGGTCAGGCTGTCCTGCGCCTGATCACAACCAGCAAGCGGGAGCGCGCGCAGCACATGGCCGAGCCAAAGATCGTCACGGCGGCACTGATCATCATCGGCAACGAGATCCTGTCGGGCCGTACCAAGGACCGCAACATGGGGTTTCTTGCGGAGGAACTGACGGACCGCGGTGTCCGGCTGATGGAGGTCCGCGTGGTTGCCGACATCCAGAAGGAAATCGTCGATGCGGTGAACAGCCTACGTGCCCGCTATGACTATGTCTTCACGACGGGCGGCATCGGCCCGACCCATGACGACATCACGGCGGACGCGATCGCCGTGGCCTTCGGGGTGGGGATTTCCGAGAATCCGGAAGCGGTCGCGATGATGGAGCGCCGCTACAAGACCGGCGAGTTCACGGAAGCGCGGCGGCGCATGACCCGCATCCCGCATGGCGGCGTGCTGGTGCGCAATCCGATCAGCACCGCGCCGGGCTTCAGGGTGGAGAATGTCTATACCTTCGCCGGCATCCCCGCGATCATGCAGGCGATGTTCAAGGAGATCGTGCACGAGCTGGCAGGCGGCGATCCGGTCCTGTCCCGCACCGTGACCTCCATGTTGCCCGAAGGGGTGATCGCCACACCGCTGGAGAAGGTGGAGAAGGATCATCCGGGCCTGGAGGCCGGGTCCTATCCCTTCGTGCGCGACGGGCGTTTCGGATCGTCGCTGGTATTGCGGTCCACGGACGCCGAACTGCTGGACCGCGCCAAGGAACAGCTGAAGGCAGCGATCATCGAACTGGGCGGCACGCCGGTGGAGGAATGAGCGTGGCTGAACGGGCGCGCATCAGTCCCTTCACCAAGTTCCTGATCGAGGTCGGGCCGCTCGGTGTCTTCTTCTTCGCCAACAACCGCTTCGACATCTTCACCGCGACCGCCGCCTTCATGGTTGCGGTCGCGATCTCGCTGGCGGCCAACTATGCGCTGGAGCGCCGCCTGCCGGCGATGCCGCTGGTGACGGGTGTGTTCGTGATGGTGATGGGCGGCCTGACGCTCTACCTGCAGGACGACCTGTTCATCAAGATCAAGCCGACGATCACCAACCTGCTGTTCGCCGGCATCCTGCTCGGCGGCCTGGCCTGGGGGAAGCTGTTCCTGCGCTATGTCTTCGGTGCCGCCTTCCGGCTGGAGAATGCGGGATGGCGTATCCTGACGATCCGCTGGTCGCTGTTCTTCGTCTTCCTGGCCATCGTGAACGAGATCGTCTGGCGCAACTTCGACACCGACACCTGGGTGAACTTCAAGGTCTTCGGGATCATGCCGCTGACCTTCGTCTTCGCGCTGGCGCAATTGCCGGTGGTGAAGCGCCATGGTTCGATCATCGGTGCCGAAGAGGATGAGGGCGGCGACAGCAGCGGGGCAACCGGAGCCGAGACCCGTGACAGCGACCGCCCGGCCTGAGGTTCCCTACTTCCCGCCGGAAGGTGGCCGGTTCCGCATGGTGCTGGGCCTGAAGGTCCTGGCCGACGCCGACTGGATCGAGATCGATGCCGCCTTCGCCGATGACCTGGCGGAAAAGCAGCGGCTGATCGCGGCGGATCGCGCGGCCGTGTTCCAGGCCCTGCCGGACAGCGTGCCCGCGCAACGGGAATTCTTCGACCATCTGACCGACCACCTCGGCCGCTACCACAGCCAATCCTTCCGGCGGCAGGGCGACGGGGTCCGGGTCGTGCCGACCGGCCGTCTTGTGGTGCCTGATCCGGCTGCCCCGCTGCTGGCCGCCGCCGCGCTGGTTCAGGAGGACGTGTTGCTGCTGCAACCCGGCCCGGACGGGGCCTTCCGGCTGGTGGCCGGTCTGCTGGCCTTTCCCACCCGCTGGTCGCTGGCGGAGAAGATGGGCCGACCGCTGGCCGCGATCCACGCGCCCGTGCCGGGATATGGTGCGCATCTGGAACGGCCGATGGACCGCCTGTTCGCGGGACTGAGGCCCGGTCGCCTGCTCTGGCGCAGCAACTGGTCGCTGCTGGATGACCCGGCCCTGCATCAGCCGGGCGGGCACGGTTCGGGGACGGCGGGCAGGGCGCTGGATGCGGCGACGGTGGGGGAGAGGCTCTGGTTCCGGGTGGAGCGCCAGACCCTCAGCCTGCTGCCCGATACGGGGACAGCGGTCTTCACGGTGCGCATTCATCAGGCCCGGCTGCAGGATCGGGTACGCACGGCGGCGGAAGCCCGCGACATGCGCGATGCGATCCTGGAGATGCCGGAAGAGATGCGCCGCTACAAGTCCATGCCGGGTTTTCTGGCTGCTTTGCTGCAATGGCTGGAAGAACACGCCGAACAGGTGAAATGAATCCATTCGACCGGTTTCCCGGACTGTGGTATTGATGAAGCCGCGACCAACGCGTTCTGTAGCAGTGTTGTCGTTCCGACGGCAACTGTTCAGACCGCGCCGCAAGCGTCTGTAGTTTCGTCATGCTTGCCATATGAAACATCAGGACATGGTTGCAGTGAATGGGGCCGCGCTTGCGGCTGCTCCGAGCTTGTTGCGCCTGGGAGAATCTTGATGGCGACCGGTACGGTTAAGTGGTTCAACACCACCAAGGGTTATGGCTTCATTCAGCCGGATGATGGGGGCAAGGATGTCTTTGTCCACATCACGGCGGTGGAGCGCGCAGGTCTGCGTGGCCTGAACGATGGACAGAAGATCCAGTTCGATATCATTCCTGATCGCGGCAAGAGCGCGGCAGGCAACCTCGAACTGCTCTGACCTTACAGACGGATCGGTCGATCCATCTGAAAGCCCCGGCCTCACCGCCGGGGCTTTTTCGTTGGGGGGTGTTTGTGGACCGTTCCTCCCCTCTCCCCCTCCCGGCCACCCACGGGAGTATCCTCAATGGGTGGCCGGGAGGGGGAGAGGGGAGGAACGGTCATCAGCCATGCTGGCCGTCACGCCCCTCAGATACCCCGCGCCAGCTCCAGGAAGCGGCGTTCCATGTCGCGGTCCTCGCGGAAGACGCCGGTGAAGCGGGTGGTGATGCAGGACACGCCGGGCTTGCGGATGCCGCGGGTGGTCATGCACTGGTGTGCGGCATCGATCATGATGGCGACGCCACGCGGCTTCAGCACCTTCTCGAAGGTGTGGGCGATCTGCGCGGTCATGGTCTCCTGCGTCTGCAGGCGCTTGGCGTAGATCTCGACGACGCGGGCCAGCTTGCTGATGCCGACGACCTTGCCGTTCGGGAAATAGGCCACGTGGGCCTTGCCGATGATCGGCACCATGTGGTGTTCGCAATGGGTCTCGATGCGGATGTCGCGCAGCATGACGATGTCGTCATAACCCTCCACATCCTCGAAGGTGCGGCCCAGTACCTCTTCCGGATCCTCGTCATAACCGGCGAAGAATTCCTCATAGGCGCGGGCGACGCGCTTCGGCGTGTCCAGCAGCCCCTCGCGGTCGGGGTTGTCCCCGGCCCATTCGATCAGGGTGCGAACGGCGGCCTCGGCCTGTTCGCGGCTTGGACGGGACTTGCCGGTGGCGGGGTCATATTCCCGTCCTTCGGTTCCCTTGCCGGGTTCCGTAACCAGAGCATCCATGGCTCGCCGTCCTTCCTCGTCCAGACCGTGGCCCAGCCACGGGCCTCCTCGATAAGCTACAGGTACGTTGCCGCCCCGGGTGCGGATCATTCCGGCACCGGATTGCTCAGGTAAGGCGTTGAGCAGGTTTCACAAGCGTCCTGCGACGATTATTGCGCAGGTGCACGGGGATGTCATCCACAGCGGCGCACATGACTTGCGTTGCCCTTTGGTAGGGTCGATAAGAACGCTGATCGTGACGCCTGGCCAATAGAGGATGCAGGAAAAGACCAATGACCCTGACGATTTACAATTCGTTCGCACGGAAACGGGAAGCCTTCGTACCGGCCGATCCGAACTGCGTGACGATGTATGTCTGCGGGCCGACGGTCTACAATGATCCGCATATCGGCAATGCACGTCCCGCAGTGGTCTTCGACATTCTCTTCCGCCTGTTGCAGCGGCTCTATCCGGTCGTGCGCTATGCCCGCAACATCACGGACGTCGAGGACAAGATCAACGACAAGGCCCGCGCGGAAGGGGTGCCGATCGACACGATCACCAATCGCTACATCGAGGTCTATCGCGCCGACATGGCGGCACTCGGCGTGCTGCCGCCGACCATCGAACCGCGCGTGACAGAGACCATGCCGGAGCTGATCGCGATGATCGGCAGGCTGGTGGAGAGCGGCAATGCCTATGAGGTGGACGGCCATGTGCTGTTCCACGTCGGCTCCTTCGCCGATTACGGCAGCCTGTCCAACCGCAGCCGTGACGAGATGATCGCCGGCGCCCGGGTGGAGGTCGCGCCCTACAAGAAGGACCCGGCCGACTTCGTGCTGTGGAAGCCGTCCACCGACGACATGCCGGGCTGGGACAGCCCCTGGGGGCGGGGACGGCCCGGCTGGCACATCGAGTGCTCCGCGATGGCCGAGACGCACCTGGGCCGGACCATCGACATTCACGCCGGCGGGCAGGACCTGATCTTCCCGCACCACGAGAACGAGATCGCCCAGAGCACCTGCGCGCACGGTGGGGAGACCTTCGCGCGCTACTGGATGCACAATGCGATGCTGCGGGTGGATGGCACCAAGATGTCGAAATCCATCGGCAATGTGCTGCTGATCTCCGCGCTTCGGGCGGAATGGCCGGGGGAGGTCATTCGCTGGCTGCTGATCTCCGGTCACTACCGGCACCCGCTGGATTTCGCGGCCGCCGGGCTGGAACAGGCGCAGAAGACACTCGACCGGCTCTATGGCCTGCTGCGCGACACGGCCGATGCTGCGGGGGGTGTGCCGGCAGACGATGACCCGGATGTCGCCGCCGTCGTGCAGGCCCTGTCGGAGGATCTGAACACGCCCAAGGCGCTGGCGGAGGTCTTCCGCATCGCCAAGGCGCTGGAGGCGGCGGAGGGCGCGGAACGCCAGCGGCTGCGCGCGGCACTGCTGGACGGTGCGGGCCTGCTCGGCCTGCTGCAGCGGGAACCGGCGGACTGGTTCGCGGCCAAGCAGGCGGCGAGCGGGATCGACGCGGCGGAAGTCGAGGCGCTGATCGCGGAGCGGCAGGCGGCACGCAAGGGACGGGATTTCGCCCGTGCCGATGCCATCCGTGATGATCTGGCCGCGCGGGGCGTGGTGCTGGAGGACAGTGCGGCCGGCACCACCTGGCGGATCGAGACACCGAGTACCGAGGCCGCCGGGGCCGGGGGCGCGTGACCGCGGCCCTGCCATGGCGCAGGGCGATCCTGCCGCTGGCCATCGCCCAGACCGTTGTCTGGGCCGGGGTTTTCTACAGCTTCGCCGGTCTGCTGGCGCGCTGGGAGGCGGATCTGGGCTGGTCCAAGTCGGACCTGTCCGCCGGGCTGACCCTGGCGCTGATCGCCTCCGCGGCCTTCGCGCCCTTCGTCGGGCGGCTGATCGACCGGGGCAAGGGACGCTATCTGCTGACGTTGGGTCCGGTCGTGGCGGCACTGCTGCTGCTGGTGCTCTCCCAGGTGCAGACCCAGACGCAGTTCCTTGTGGTCTGGATCCTGCTCGGCTGCACCATGGCGGCCTCCCTGTACGAGCCCTGCTTTGCCTTCATCACCCATCACTACGGCGCGGAGGCGAAGCGCCCGATCACCCTGATCTCCCTCGTCGCGGGCTTCGCGGGCACCGTCTCCTTCCCCACCGCCTTCGCGATCGCGGAAGTCGGCGGCTGGCGGCTGAGCATCACGGTCTTTGCCGTGCTGATCCTGCTGATCACCGTGCCCTTGACCTGGATCGCGACAGGACGGATCGAGCGGGCGCTGCCATTCATTCCGCCGGTGGCTGCAAAGCCTGGTGCCACGCCACCGGTGCGGCTGATCGCGCGGCCTGCCTTCTGGTTCATCGCGCTGGCCTTCGCCTGCATCACCATGAACCACGGCATGCTGATCAACCATCTGATGCCCTTGCTGCAGGAACAGCAGCTGGAGCCTGAAACAGTGGTGCTGGCCGCGTCGATGGTCGGCCCGATGCAGGTGGCGGGACGGCTGGCGATGATGGCGGCGGAGCGTCATATCTCCATGGTCCGCATCACCTCCTTCGCCTTCGGGGCCATGGCCGTGGCGGCGCTGGCGTTGCTTGGAACAGCGGCGGCGCCCGCCCTCATCGTCGTCTTCGTCGTGCTGCAGGGGGCAGGGGTCGGCGTCAATTCCATCACCCGCCCCGTGGTCACCGCGGAACTGCTGGGGCGGGAAGGCTTCGGCGCGATCTCCGGCACCATCGCCGCCATCACCATGACCAGCTATGCCATCGCCCCGCTGGCCGCCGCCTGGCTGTGGGGGCTTGGCGGCTATGACGTGATGATCTGGATCTGCCTCGTGCTGGCGCTGGTTGCCACCTTCTCCATCCCGCTCGCCGCCATGCAGCGGACCCGGAAGGTCTAGGCTCGAGCCCGCGAGCAACGTGGTGAGGGGGAAAGGGTGAACCGCCTCTCCACCTCAAACCACGCCTTGCCCGGGCTTGACCCGGGTACCCAGAGTGCCGCTCCGGCGTGGGCGACTGGGCTCGCGGATCAAGTCCGCGAGCATCGGGAGGGGGGAAGGGAGGGAACTGCCTCTCCACCTCAAACCACGCCGTACCCGGGCTTGACCCGGGTACCCATGGTGCCGCTCTGGCGTGGGAGACTGGGCTCGCGGATCAAGTCCGCGAGCATCGGGAGGGGGGAAGGGAGGGAACTGCCTCTCCACCTCAAACCACGCCGTACCCGGGCTTGACCCGGGTACCCATGGTGCCGCTCTGGCGTGGGAGACTGGGCTCGCGGATCAGGTCCGCGAGCATCGTGAGGGGGGTGAGGCGAGAGCTGTCGTGCTTTGCCCGCGTTCCCGGGAACGGTCAGTCCGCCTGCCCGAAATGCAGGGTGGCGCGGCCATGCTTGCGACGGTCGATGGCGGTGAAACCTTCCGGCCATGCGAACGGATCGGTGCCGTCCGTTTCCACGATGACGAATGCCCCGGCGGTGAGCCAGCCGTCGTCGAGCGCCGCGCCCAGCGCGGTCGCCGCCAGGTCCTGGCCGTAGGGCGGATCCATCAGGACCAGGTCATGGGCGACAGGCGGGCGTCCGGGCTTCAGGGCATCGCGACGGACGATCCGGGTGCTGTCGGTCGCCCGGGCGCGCGCGATGTTTTGTTTCAGCACTGTCAGTGACGTCTCGGCCTTCTCGACGAATGTCACCTGTCCGGCCCCTCGGGACAGGGCCTCCAGCCCCAGCGCGCCGGACCCGGCAAACAGGTCGAGTACGGTACAGCCGGTCGGGCAGGGCCCGTCGTGACCTGTCCGGAAACGGCTGTTGTGGGCCAGGACGTTGAACAGTCCCTCCCGCGTGCGGTCAGCGGTGGGGCGGATGGTGCGGTCGTCACCGCCCTCCAGCTTCAGGCCACGCAGGGTTCCGGCGATGATGCGCATGGCGGTTCAGCCCCGGCTGCCGTCGCGCTGTATGTCGAAGAAGCCGCGAACGGCCTTGCGCAGCTCGAAGCCCGGCACTTCCGTGACCTCGCCCCGCTGCAGCTTGTCCAGCGCAAAGGGGCCGTAGCGGGTGCGGATCAGGCGGTTTACGGTCAGGCCCGCCGCTTCCAGCGCACGCCGGACCTCCCGGTTCCGCCCCTCCGCCAGTTCGACCAGCAGCCAGCAGTTGCGGCCCGCCTGCCGCTCGATCGTGGCCTGGATCGGGCCGAACTGTTCGCCATCGACGCGGATGCCGTCGGCCAGGCGTGCCAGCCGTTCCGGCTCCGGCGTGCCAAAGGCACGGGCGCGATACTGTCGTACCCAGCCGGTCGAGGGCAGTTCCAGCGCCCGTTTCAGGCCGCCGTCATTCGTCAGCAACAGCAGGCCTTCGGAATTCAGGTCCAGCCGCCCGACACTCATCACGCGGGGCAGCCGCTTGGGCAGGTGATCGAAGATCGTCGACCGGCCCTGCTCGTCACTCGCGCTGGTGACCAGCCCGGCAGGCTTGTAGTAGCGCCAGATGCGGGTGGGTTCGGCGGCGGCGACCGGTTTGCCGTCCACCAGGATCGTGTCGTCCGGCGTGACGTTCAGGGCGGGGGAGGTGAGGCGCTTGCCGTTCACCGCAACCCGACCGGCGCCGATCATCCGCTCGATCTCCCGTCGGCTGGCGACACCGGCGCGGGCCAGCCGCTTGGCGATCCGCTCGCCCTCATGTTCGGTCATGACCAGCGTTCCGTCGCGGCATCATCCACCGCGCGCGCTTCCACCCATTGCGGCCCCTCGGGCGTGTCCTCCGACTTCCAGAACGGGGCGCGGGTCTTCAGCCAGTCGATCAGGAATTCGCTGGCCCGGAAGGCTTCCCCCCGGTGGGCGGAGGCGGTGATCACCAGCACGATCCTTTCGCCGGGTTCCATCCGGCCATGGCGATGCACGATCAGGCTGGCCTGGATGTCGAAGCGCGACAGCGCCTCTGCCTCGATGGCCGCCAGCGCCTTCTCGGTCATGCCCGGATAGTGCTCCAGTGTCAGGGCGCCGACATTGCGGTCGTCGCTGAAATCGCGCACCAGACCGACAAAGCTGACCACGCCGCCGATGTCCTTGCGACCGGCCAGCAGGGCATCCAGCTCCGCGCCCGGATCGAAGTCGTCGCGCTGCACACGCACTGTCATGGTTCAGCCGCCCGTCATGGGGGGGAAGAAGGCAACCTCGTCCGCATCGCTGACGGGATCGTCGAGTTTCGCGGTCTCCTGGTTCACGGCTGCCCGGATCTGCTTCAGATCGGCGAAGGCATGGGCGAAGCCGGGGCTGCGCTCCGACAGTGCGCCGATCAGGCCGCGCACGGTGGTCACGCCCTCCGGCAGGCTCCAGGTTTCCTCATGGACCCCGGTGCGTTCCCGCACCCAGGCAAAATAGAGCAGTTTCAAGAGATCGCCTCCCGGAACGAGATGAAGCCCAACCTATCGCCGGGCGCGACCGCCGTCACCTCTTCCGCGATCTCGATCAGGCCGTCGCTGTCGGTCAGCGAATGTATCACGCCGGACCCCTGTTTCGGATAGCGGCTGGCAACCAGTTCGCCGCTGTCGTCCGGGGCCAGTGTCCCGCGCAGCCACTCCCGCCGGTCGGGCTTGGACTTCATGGCGAAACCCGACCTGACCGGCCAGCGGCGCAATGGCTTCGGCGATGCGCCCTCCAGCCTATCCAGCAGCGGGCGCACGAACATCAGGAAACAGGCCATCACCGCCACCGGATTGCCCGGCAGGCCGACGAAGGCCCTCCCCGCGACATGTCCGAAGGCCAGCGGACGCCCCGGCTTGACCGCCAGCCGCCACAGATGCACCGCACCAAGTGCGCTGACGACGTTGCGGACATGATCCGCGTCCCCGGTCGAGACGCCGCCGGAGGTCAGGATCAGGTCGGACGATTGCGCGGCCTTTGCCAGCGCCTGTCGCACCGCCTCCGCATCATCGGGCAGGACGCCGCCGTCCTCGGCCATGATCCCGATCCGCTGCAGCAGGCCGGTCAGCATGGGGCCATTGGCATCATGCACCTGACCGGGAACCTGCGCCCCGCCCCGCCGGTGGATCTCGTCCCCGGTGGAGAAGACGGTCACGCGGGGACGCTCATGCACGTCGACCGATGTCAGACCGCCCGCGGCCAGCAGCGCGACCTGCGCCGGACCCAGCCGCGCCCCCGCCCGCAGCAGGGTTTCGCCCGCTGCAATGTCCTCGCCCGCGCGCCTGCGGTTGGCCCCGCCCTTCAGTCCCGCCGGAATCCGCACCTGTGCGCCGTCCAGGCTGACGTCTTCCTGCATCACCACGGTGTCGGCACCGTCCGGCATCACGGCCCCGGTGAAGATGCGCACCGCGGTTCCGGGCGCGATGGCCCGCCCCAGCGGATGCCCCGCCGCGGACTGGCCGGAGACGGTCAGCACCGCCGCCCCATCCGCCGCGCAGTCGCTGAAGCGGAAGGCATAGCCATCGACGGCGGCATTGTCGGCCGGCGGCGATGCGCTCAGCGCCGTTGTGTCGGTGGCAAGCACGTGGTCTGTCGCCTGCTTCAGGTCCAGGTGCTTCACGGCTGTCAGTGCGGGCACATTGGCCGCAATCCGCGCCGTGGCTTCGTCCGCGGTCATCAGGGCGCCGCCGAAGGCAAAGCAGTCGTCGCTGATCTGGCTCATGCCGGCACCCGGGCAGCCACAAAGGCGGCGATCTCGTCGATGGCATCCAGGGCGAAGACCGGTCGTCCATCCGCCTGCGTAACCGCGTCGCTGACGACAGCCAGCACGGTCGGGTCATCGGGAAACAGCGGTGGCTTGCCGGTGGCGGCGCGATGTACCTCGATCTTCGGGTGACCTGCCGACTTGTAGCCTTCGACCAGCACCAGATCGACCGGGGCCAGGCGCTGCAGCAGGTCGTCCAGCTCCGGCTCCGGCGCGTCGCGCATTTCCCGCATCAGCGCCAGCCGGGCGCGGGAGGAGATCAGGACCTCGCTCGCCCCGGCCTCCCGGTGGCGCCAGGTATCCTTGCCCGGCGTGTCGATATCGAAGCTGTGGTGTGCATGCTTGATGGTGGAGACACTGAGGCCCCTGGCCACCAGCGCCGGGATCAGGCGCGTGATCAGCGTCGTCTTGCCCGATCCGCTCCATCCCGCGATGCCCAGCACATTGTGCGTGATCATGGACCGTCGTCCCGGAACTGCGGTCCGGCAGCGCTCAGATAGGCAAAGCCGGTCTGAAGCGCCAGGAAACCGGCGATCCAGAACAGCACCAGGCCGGGCAGCAGCGCCGCCTGAAACGGCAGCAGCAGCACGGTCAGTGCGACCATCTGGGTGGCGGTCTTCCACTTGGCCAGGCGGCTGACCGGGACCTCGATCTGGCGGAAGGCGAGGAATTCCCGCAGGCCGGAGACGAACATCTCCCGGCACAGGATCGCGATCGCCGGGACCACGTGCCAGCCGCCAATGGTGCCGAAGCTGACCAGCATGACGATGACCGCGACCACCAGCAGCTTGTCGGCCATGGGGTCCATGAACTGGCCCAGCTTGCTGCCCGCGTTCCAGCGCCGGGCCAGGTTGCCGTCCAGCCAGTCGGTGACACTGGCCACCACGAACAGCACCAGCGGCAGCCAGGCCCGCCAGGGATCGGGCAGGAAGAAGGCGATCACCAGCGGCGGGATGACTGCCACGCGCAACCCGGTCAGCAGGTTGGGCAGGCTGCGCTGGAATGGTGTCGGGCTGTGTGAATGATCCGTCATTGCGGCGGACCTTAGATGATTTCCGGCCCGTAAGAAATCAGGCTTGCACAGACTTTCGCGCCGGGTCGGCCATGACACGCCGAAGGGTATCGCCGAGCGCGCGCACCTCTGCCTCCGCCGCCAGCCCATGGGCGCGCATGGCGCGGTGCGCGGCGGGCAGATTGTAGAAGGGGATGGCCGGATACATGTGGTGTTCGACGTGAAAATGGACGTTGCAGGGAAAGAACAGCCACATCAGCACGGGATGGCCGATGTTGGTTCGCGCCGCCCGCAGCGGAGAGGTGGTGTCCGGGACCGCGCCATGTTCGCAGATCGCCCGCACGCGCAGCAGTGGCTGCAGGAAGGTGACCAGCGGCAACGCCCACAGCAGCAGGTATTCCGTGAAGACACCGCCTGCCAGCGCCAGCGCCGGGGCGGTCACATGGAACCCCAGTACCCACCAGCGGTCGGCCCGCGCGGCGGCCCGCAGGCGTGGCGAGGTATCGTCGAGCGGTCGGCTGCCCTTTTCGGTCCCCTGATCGGTATTGATCGCCGGATTGCCGAAGAAATAGCGATAGGTCTTGAAGGCCGTCAGGCCGAGCAGGTCGCGCGTCAGCTTGCGGAACAGGTAGTCGCGCCCGCGCGGATACCCGGCATGGATCGGGATGTCGGGATCCTGCGGTTCATAGAGGTGATTGTGGTGCAGCCGGTGAACCACGCGGTAGGCGGGCATGGATATGCCGACGATCATGCCGAAGAAGCGCCCGACCAGGTCGTTCAGGGCGCGGTCGCTGAACAGCCGGTAGTGCGCCGCATCATGGGCAATGACGAAACAGGCCTGCTGGCGGGTCGCGATCAGGATCATGCAGGCGAAGATCACCAGCGGATGCCAGACCAGCAGGGCAATGGCCATGAAGCCGGCAATGGAGAGCGCGAGTTCCGCAACCCCGCGCCAGGCCCGTGGATCGTCCTGCCGGGTCAGTTCCTTCACGACAGCCGGGGGCAGCGACCGGCGCGTCATGCCACGCCTGAAGGCCTCCCCCGAATCTGCAGTTGCCGTCTGCTCGCGCATTTCTGACTACCCATTTGTGATCCATTGCGGGTTTCAGTCTATATCCTTGGCTCTGCATGGTCCCCGTCAACTAGAATGGTCACATGAGCCAGGTCTACACCCGCACCTTCACCTACACCTTTGCCGAGCCGGTGGAGGCCGTCTGGCCCGCGCTGGCCGATACCGCCCGCTACAACGAAGCAGCCGGTTTCCCCAAGCACAGGATCGAGGAGCGCCGGCAGTCCGACGGCACGGTCCGCCTGTTTGCCGCGGGGCGCATGGGCCGGGTCGAACTGGCGTGGGAGGAGTTTCCCGTCGAGTGGGTGCTCTACAGGTGGTTCTGGCACTGGCGGGAGTTCTCGAAGGGACCGGTCTCCACCCTGGGTGCCCTGGCGAGGTTCGAGCCGACGCCCGAGGGCGGGTGCATCTGTCACTACGAGATCCGGGTGACCGCGGCGAACCTCCTCGGCTGGCTGATCCTGAACACCGGGTTCTTCAAGAGCGCGAAAGCCACGTTCCATTCACTCTGTGAGCAGGCGGAGGACTGGGCGCGCAGCATCAGTCCGCTGCCGTTCGAGCTGACGCCGCACCAGCTCGACGCCCCGGCCCGCCGTCGCGTCGATGACATGCTGCTGGCGCTGGAGCGTTCGCCCTATGGTCACGGGCTGGGCGACCGGCTGGTCGACTGGGTGCTGCGCGCCTCGGAGGTCGATCTGGTCCGGATGCGCCCGATCGCGCTGGCGCGCCAGTTCGGGGTGACCGTCCGCCCGATGGTGGAGGCCTGCCTGCAGGCGGTCCGGGTCGGATTGCTGCAGCAGCGCTGGGATCTGCTCTGCCCGCGCTGCCGGGGGGCCAAGCTGACGGTGGACGGGCTGGACCAGTTGCCGGACTCGGCGCATTGCGATGCCTGCAATATCGACTACGACCGCGACTTCGCCCGCAATGTGGAGATCACCTTCACGCCCTCGGCGGCACTGCGTCCGGTCTATGACGGCGAATTCTGCCTCGGTGGCCCGATGACCACGCCGCACGTCTGTGCCCAGTTGAAGGTGGATGGCGACGGGTCCCGGTCGGAGGCCGGTACATTGCCCCTGGGCAGTTACCGGATGCGCACCCTGGATGTGGGACCCTATGCGGAGGTCGAGCATCAGGGCGGCCCGTTTCCGGCTCTGCTGATCACGGACAACGAGATCCTGGCGGACGGGAACCCGGACGCGGCGTCGCTGGTGGTCCGCAACCGCACCCACCGGTCCCGCATTGCGGTGATCGAGCGGCGGGACTGGGCGGAGGACGCGCTGACGGCGGAACGGGTGACAACCTATCAGGCGTTCCGTGACATCTGCGCGGCGGAGCGGCTGCGCCCCGGTGACGGCGCCGGTGTCAGTCAGGTGGCGCTGATGTTCACCGACCTGAAGGGGTCGTCCGACCTCTATCGCCGGGTCGGTGACGCCCTGGCCTACGGGCAGGTGCGGGGGCACTTCGCCTATCTGGCCGATCAGGTCCGCCGCCATGACGGGGCCATCGTGAAGACCATGGGCGATGCCGTGCTCGCCGCCTTCGCCGAACCGGCGGACGCCCTGCGCGCCGCCATCGACATCCAGCGCGGGATCGACGGCTTCAACCGGCGGAATCAGGCCGACCTGGCCATGAAGATCGGCGTGCATGCCGGTTCATGTCTGGCCGTGACCCTGAATGACCGTCTGGACTACTTCGGCCAGACCGTGAACCTCGCCGCGCGGCTGCAGGGGGAGGCGCGCGGCGGAGAGGTGGTGATCTCCGGCCGCCTGCATGATGATCCGACCGTCCGCCCGCTGCTGGAACCGTTCGATGCGCAGGAGGAACGGGCGACCCTGCGCGGCTTCGCCCTGCCCGAACGTCTCTGGCGGATCAGGCCGGATCAGCAATCCGACCCGGACACGGGCCGTTGATGCTGCTCCGGAACAGGACCCTCTAGCTTTCCCGCCGCAGCACCCGGCCCCGGCGTTCTGCGCTGACGGCGCCGTCCGAGAAGCTCAACTGCCCGTTGACGAAGACATGCTCGATCCCGGCGGAGGGATTGAGCGGGGCGTCGAAGGTGGCCCGGTCGCCGACGGTCTGCGGGTCGAAGATGACGATGTCGGCAAAGGCCCCGGCCCGCAGGTGACCCCTGTCGCGCAGTCCGAAGTTGGTGGCCGACAGGCCGGTCATGCGATGCACCGCGTGCTCCAGCGGGATCAGCCCCAGTTCCCGCACGTAATGGCCCAGAACGCGCGGAAAGGTGCCCCACAGGCGCGGATGCGGGTGCGGGTCGCCCGGCAGCCCGTCGGAGCCGATCATGGCATGCTCGAAGCGCAGGATCTCCCGCAGGTCATCCTCCGACATGGAGAAATAGATCGCCGCCGCCGGTTGCAGCCGCTCGACGGCCTCCTGCTCCGTGCAGCCCCATTCGCGTGCGATGGCGTCCAGGTCGCGACCCGCGCATTCCGGATGCGGCTTCGATCCGGTGATCATCACCCGTTCGGCCCGTGCGATCATGTGCGGCAGCAGGATGGTGGACCCGGCGATGTAGGGATAGACGTCCAGACTGATCGGCTGGTGCTTCATCGCCTCCCGGAACTTCGGCAGGGTCTCCGCCGTGCGTCCGAAATTCGCCCGTCCGTTGCACTTGTGATGCGAGATCACCACCGGCGCCCCGGCGTGCCGCCCGATCAGGAAGGCCTCGTCCATTGCGGCCAGGATATCGTCGCCCTCGTCGCGCATGTGGGCGGTATAGACGCCCCCGGCAGCCCCCAGCGGTTCGGCCACGTGACAGACCTCCTCAGTGGTCGCGTTCGCCGCAGGTGGATAGTAGAGGCCCGAGGACATGCCGATGGCCCCGTCGGCCAGCGCCTCCGACAGGCGGCGCTGCATCCGGTCGATCTCCGCCGTGGTGGCCTCCCGCTCCACGTCCAGCCCCATGGCGTCGTAGCGCAGCGTCGAATGGCCGGTCAGGAAGGCGGCATTGATGGAAGGTTTCGCCGCCTCCACCCGCTGCATGTAGTCGCCCAGCCGCTGCTCCATCAGCCCCTCGCCGCGGATGATCGGTTCCAGCCGGAAGTCGGGCACCCGCGCGGTATCGAACGGCGCGGTGGAGAAGCCGCAGTTGCCGACGACGACGGAGGTCACGCCCTGGCTGATCTTCATCTCCATGTCCGGGGTCTCGATCAGCGCCGCGTCGTCGTGGGTGTGCACGTCGATGAAGCCGGGCGCGACCACCTTCCCCACCGCGTCGATGCGCCTCTGCGCCGACCGGTCCCCCAGGTCGCCCACGGCGACGATGCGGTCACCGCTGACGGCAATGTCCTTCTGCTCCGGACGGTCCCCGGTGCCGTCGATCACCATGCCTCCGGCGATGATCAGGTCGATGCGGCCCTCGCTCTGCGTGCTCATCTGTTCTGCTCCAGCCTGAATGTTGCGCCGACAGCCTAACGGCATTCGCGGCGTGGCGCATCGTCCGGTGCGACCATGACGGACGGATTTCACCGTGCACATGTGACTTCTCTTGGCCCCCGTGGTGGTATAGGCAGTCGCGATGAACAGACGCCTGAAACGTGACATCCGCGCCTGCGCCATCATCGCGGGCAGCGCCGCCCTTCTCGGCGCGATCTTCGGCATCGCGATAGCGGTCAGCGGCGACGATGAAACACGTGTCGCGACGGTTGCTGCTGCGGCGTTCCGCGGGGTCTGGACGGGAGGCTTCATTGCCTCCCTGCTGGTGGCGATCGAATCCTTCTACATCAATGGTGCCAACGGCGCCTGGATGCGGCGGCTGTCGTTCAGCGCGCAACTGCTGCTGCGGTCCCTGCTGTATCTCGTGATCATTCTGGCAGGCATCCAGTCCGGCGCCGCCCTGTTCCCGATCACGGCCTCCACCCCCTTCGGCTGGAACAGCGAGACCGCGATCCAGCTCGGCTTCTCGCTGGTTATCAGCCTGGCGGTCAATTTCGCCATGTCGGTCAACCGGCTGCTGGGGCAGGCGGTGTTCCTGAACTTCCTGACCGGGCGCTATCACCGGCCGGTGGTCGAGCCGCGCGTGCTGCTGTTCGTCGACCTGGTGGGATCCACCGCCGCCGCCCAGGCCATCGGCGACCTGGCGTTTCACGGGCTGCTGCGCGACGTCTATCGCGACCTCACCGGCCCGGTGATCGAGCGGCGCGGCGTGATCGAGAAATACGTCGGTGACGAGATGATCGTCTCCTGGCCCGACCGGCCGGACGCGCGCCTCGCCGCCCTCCTGTGCGGTCTGGATTTCCAGCAGGTGCTCGACCAGGCGGCAGACCGCTACCGCCGCGACTACGGCCTCGCCCCGCGCCTGCGCGGCGCGGTGCATGCGGGACCGGTGGTGATGGGGGAGATGGGGGAGCTGCGGCAGGAGATCGTGATGCTGGGCGACGCCATGAACACGACCGCGCGGATGGTGGAGCTCTGCCGCAGCCATGACTGCGCCCTGCTGGCCAGCGACGCCGTGCTGGACGAAAGCCTCCGCAGCCCGGATGGCGCCGGGGCGGCTGGCCTGCACATCACCGACATCGGCAGCACCGACATCCGGGGCCGCAACCAGCCCCTGCGCCTCCACGCCGTCTCCCGCGCGGCCCCGTCACCCTGACCAGGTCAGATGCGACCGACAGGGAGTTGCACCCCCGAAACTTTCCCGCTATAGACCGCGCCTCGGCAGAGGCCCGGTGCGCCGCTGTAGCTCAGCTGGTAGAGCAACTGATTCGTAATTAGTAGGTCGGTGGTTCGAGTCCACTCAGCGGCACCATTCTTTTCAACGGGTTAGGTAATTTTTTGACGCCGCGTCGAATTTTCCGGAAGCATATCGGAAGCAATTGGAAGGGTTTCGGGAACGCCTTTTTTAGCATGAAAATTTGATCCCAACGTTGAGATAGATTTTCCGGAACGGGGCTCTCGCCAAGCGATATAGGCAAGATTGATAGGCTCAAGAGATGCTTTCGATGCGGAGCGCAACGCGCACCTAGTGCGCTTCTCTAGCTTTAGTGGCATTGGGTAGGGCGCAATTTGTTCTCGCACGGGTTGCGTGGCTGGTTCGACAATGCAGAATGGTGGAAAATCAAGAGCCTGCCCGAATCTGGGGCGGGTCAGTTGAGGGGAACCGATGGCACGACTGACAGAGCAGGAACAGCAGGAAATCATCCGGTTCATCGAGGCGGGCAAGCCCCTGCCGGACAAGTATCGCTTCCTTCTGTTCGACGACAAGCGCGAGGTCGAGCTGGTCTGGAACGGCAAGACCAACGAGGTGACGAATGTTGTCCTGCCCTTCCAGACGATTGAGCAGGTGGACGAGCCACGCGCTGAGAAGCCCGAGGATGCGGCGGCGCAGGCCGACCTGTTCGCGATGGACAACCGGGGCCGCCAGCTTCAAGGCTGGACCAACAAGCTGATATGGGGCGACAACAAACTCATCCTGTCATCTTTGAAAAGCGGCCCAATGCGCGAAGAGATTGAGAGACAGGGCGGTATCAAACTCATCTACATCGACCCGCCCTTTGATGTGGGCGCAGATTTTTCGATGGATATTGAAGTAGGTGAGGACACCTTCACGAAGCGGCCAAACATTCTGGAAGAAATTGCCTATCGTGATACCTGGGGCAAGGGGTCAGACTCATTCATCGCGATGATTTATGAAAGGCTAGTACTTGCTAAAGCACTTCTGGCGGATGATGGCTCTCTTTTTCTTCATTGTGACTGGCGCTTGAACTCGGCACTTCGCTTGGTGTTGGACGAAGTTTTTGGAAGCAATAGATATGTGAACGAAATAGTTTGGTGCTACAAAGACCTGGGTGGAGGTCGAAACACTAATTTTTATAAGCGGAAGCATGATAACATTTTTTGGTATTCTAAGTCGGAGCACTTCCAGACAAATGAAATAGAACGGGCAACCCTTTCTGAATCTACTCTCGATAGGTTTGGCCAGATGTTCGATGGGAACGGTGAGATAACATACCGTCGTTTCAAAGAGCTCCGCCCCACCGAATTTGCGACACGGGCGTCACAAGGCAGGGTTCCAGAAAACCTCGATGAGGTATTTTTGAGCAAGTCGCACGGAAGACAGCTCGAGGACTGGTGGATAGATATTAATCCCCTGCGAAAACGCGGTGGGTCTAACTATGTCCACGAAGAGTTTTTCTACCCAACCCAGAAACCAGAACGCCTCATTGAGCGTATTGTGAAAACGGTGACAAAGGATAATGACCTTGTCCTCGATTTCTTTGCGGGGTCGGGCACAACTCCGGCGGTATGTGAGCGGATAGGTCGCAAATGGATTGCCGCTGACCTTGGCAAGTTTGCCGTTCACGCGACTCGAAAAAGGATGATTTCTGTCCAGAGAAGACTGAAAGCCGAAGGCAAAGACTATCGCGCTTTCGAAATCCTAAACCTCGGAAAGTACGAGCGTCAGCACTATGTCGGAGTGAATCCCGACCTGCGTGAAGAACAGCGCCAACAACAGCTTGAAGCGCGGGAGCGGGCTTTTCTCAACCTTATTTTGCGCGCGTATCGTGCCGAGAAGACCGATGGCTTCGCCAGCTTTCACGGCAAGCGTGCCGGTCGCTTGGTTGCGATTGGTCCGGTGAACATGCCCGTCTCGCGGCTTTTCGTCGAGGAAATCATCCTTGAATGCCGCAAGAAGCATATCAGCAAGGTCGATATCTTGGGCTTTGAGTTTGAGATGGGTCTGTTCCCGAATGTACTGGACGAGGCCCGCGCGAAGGGTATCGACATCGCACCCAAGTATATCCCCCGAGATGTGTTCGACAAACGCGCCGTGGAGCGCAACCAGGTGGTCTTCCACGATGTGTCGTTCATCGAGGTCCGCCCTCACTTCAAGGCTAATATCGTATCTGTCGAGCTGACCGATTTCTCGGTCTTCTACTCGCAGGATTCCATCGCCAACGCCGAAGCGACCTTGAAAGACAAGCAGAGCAAAATCGTTGTCGAGAAAGGTCAAATCATCAAGGTCAGCAAGGACAAGGATGGCATCCTCACCCGCGAACAGCTGACTGAGACCTGGACCGACTGGATTGACTACTGGTCCGTTGACTTCGACTTCGAGAGCAAGCGCGAAATCGTCCGCATCCAAAACCCGGACACCGGGGAATGGGAAGAGCAATGGACGGGCGACTACATCTTTGAAAACGAATGGCAATCTTTCCGCACCAAGAAGGACCGCTCTCTTGAACTGAAAAGCGTGTTCCACGAGTGCGCGCCAGGACGGCGCAAGATTGCCGTCAAGGTCGTGGACATCTTCGGGAATGACACGATGACGATTGTGGATGTGAATGTCGGAGGGTCGAACTGATGGCGCTTCACCCCGATTTCCCCGATTCCCCGCACGAAATCCTTGACCCTACCATCCGCTGGTTCCCAGCGGATGAAGCGTTGCGCGAGACCGGCATGGAAAAGCTCATGCCGCCGCTTGTGGCGGCGCTGCGCGTCAAGGTGAAGGAGTTTCGCGATGGCGGCTATGTCGGTGCGTCTGACACGAGCAAGAGCCTGCTGAACTGGTGGTTCAACACCCCGCACCTGTTGCCGCAGGCCGATGGCAGCATGGCTGAGTTCAAGTATTTCTTCTCGCAGCGCGAGGCGCTGGAAACCATCATCTACCTCTATGATGTCGTAGGCGCGAAGGACAAGTTTGACCTGATGCGCTTCGACAGCTCGGGCGCTGTATCGGCCAGTATGTTCGACGAGACCTGGCGGCGTTATGTCGTGAAAATGGCGACCGGCGCAGGCAAGACCAAGGTGTTGAGCCTTGCCCTGGCGTGGGCCTATTTCCACAAGCTCTACGAGCCAGATAGCGAGCTGGCGCGAAACTTCTTACTTATCGCGCCGAACATCATCGTGCTCGACCGCATCTACAAAGACTTCGAAGGATTGCGGCTCTTCTACGAAGACCCGGTTATCCCCGACAATGGTTTTGATGGTCGGAACTGGCATGACGACTTCCAGTTGACGCTTCACCTTCAGGACGAGGTGCGCGTTACCCAACCGACTGGCAACATCTTCCTGACCAACATTCACCGCGTCTATGCGGGCGAGGACATTCCACCGACCGCTGATGATGACGACACGATGGATTTCTTCCTGGGCAAGCGGCCAACGGGCGGGACGACCGATTCCAAGGTGGACCTTGGAATGATTGTCCGCGACATCGACGAGCTGATGGTGCTGAACGACGAGGCGCACCACATCCACGATGCCCGTTTGGCCTGGTTCAAGTCGATTGAGGACATCCACAACCGCCTGGTCCAGAAAGGGTCAGGGCTGGCCCTTCAAGTCGATGTGACGGCAACGCCGAAGCACAACAACGGCGCTATCTTTGTCCAGACCGTGGCGGACTATCCTCTGGTCGAGGCGATTTCCCAGAATGTCGTCAAGCACCCCGTCCTGCCCGACGCGGCAAGCCGGTCGAAACTGGCCGAGCGCCAGAGCGCGAAGTACACCGAGAAGTACGCCGATTATCTGGACCTTGGCGTCATCGAATGGCGCAAAGCCTACGAAGAGCACCAGAAGATGGGCAAGAAAGCCATCCTCTTCGTGATGACCGATGACACCAAGAACTGCGACGATGTGGCGGCCTATCTCGAAGGCACCTACCCGGATTTGAAGGACTCGGTTCTGGTCATTCACACCAAGGCCAACGGCGAAATCTCGGAAGCAACCACCGGTAAGAAGAAGGAAGAGCTGGAAGAGCTGCGCAAGGACGCCAACGAAATCGACGACCCTACAAGCCCTTACAAGGCCGTTGTGTCCGTCCTGATGCTCAAAGAGGGTTGGGATGTGCGCAATGTGACAACGATTGTCGGACTGCGCGCATACAGCGCGAAGAGCAACATCCTGCCCGAGCAGACCTTGGGGCGCGGCCTGCGCAAAATGTATCCCGGCGGCGTCGAGGAATACTTGAGCGTTGTCGGCACCGACGCCTTTATGGAGTTCGTCGAGTCCATCCAGGCCGAGGGCGTCGAGCTTGAACGCAAACCGATGGGGTCAGGCACCAAACCCAAGACGCCGATTGTCGTCGAGGTGGACAAGGAAGACCCAGACAAAGACCTTGATGCGCTCGACATTGAAATCCCGGTCCTGACACCCCGCATTTACCGGGAATACAAGAACCTGGCCGACCTCGATGTGTCCTCGTTCAGCCACCAGAAGGTCATCTATCAAAGTTTCAGCGAGGAAGAGCAGCGCGAGATTGTCTTCAAGGACATCACGACCGGCGAGGTGACGCATACCACCGTGCTCGATACCGCCGGGATTGCCGACTATCGAAGTGTCATTGGCTACTTTACCAAGGCCATCATGGACGATTTGCGCTTGGTTAGCGGCTATGACGTTCTCTATGGCAAAGTGAAGTCCTTTGTTCAGGACCATCTGTTCGGGACGACCATCGACCTTGAAAGCGCAAATACGCTGCGGAATCTGTCCGAGCTGGCCGCGACGAAGACCATCCTGGAGAGCTTCAAGAAGGCAATCAATGCCCTGACCGTGAAAGACCGAGGCGATGCGGAAATCCGAGATACTATCAAGCTTCGGAACACCCGGCCCTTTGTGGTCAAAGACCAAGGCTACATCGTCCCGAAACGCAGCCTATTCAATCGTGTGATTGGCGACAGCCATCTCGAACTTCGGTTCGCAAGCTTCTTAGAAGGCTGCGCCGAGGTTCAGGCTTACGCCAAGAACTACATCGCGGTTCATTTCAAAATTGATTATGTGAACGCCGATGGAAACATCTCGAACTACTATCCGGATTTCATAGTCAAGCTAAGGGATGGTCGTATTTTCATCGTCGAGACCAAGGGCCAAGAAGACCTGGATGTACCACTGAAGATGGAGCGTCTGCGGCAATGGTGTGATGATGCTAACGCTGCACAGTCAGAGGCTGTATTCGATTTCGTGTATGTCGATGAAGAAGGATTTGATAAATACAAGGTTTCTAGTTTTTTCCAGTTGGTGGGCAGTTTTCGTGAGTACAAATTATAACTGTTCGTTCGGAAAATGGCGTAGAGAAATAATTTTACGCGATCTTAATGCTGAATATCGCTCAAAATTGACGATTGGGAATGTAATGAGCGTTTCTTTTCGTCTCTGCCCCTTCTGAACAGATGAACTAAAATAGCGCAATCGGGTCTGTCAGGCGCGGCAAGTTCTCCGCTCCCTTTTTTGGCGCCATTGAGAGACTACGTTCGAGCGGCAACCTTGAGAACGTGCTCCAGCAGTCTTCAGTATGTCAGAGGAAATGTAATCTCTTCCGCGTTCGTGATATCGCCTTCTCGAACGCCTCCGGATCGTTCTCGAATACCGCTTTCAGCTTCTCAACCATGAGTGTGGGAAGTTTTTCGCCGATGGCGTCATCGTCCCAACCCATCGCAACCGCGCATCCGACAGCGTTTCCGAATACCTGCTTGAGATAAATGTCTACGGCCTTTTCGCGCTCGATGGATCGAATTTGATCGGGTGACAGACCGGAGCGCAAGTCAAGCAGTTCACGTTTCGCCGTCGCCTGGGTGGCCTCCCATAGCGGGTGAAGGATCTGGCGGCTGATGTTGCTGTCGGTCTGTCGGCTCGCGAGGTAGCGTATCTTTTCCAGGCTGTTGACGATCACGTCGCCGATGCTGTTCTCGAAGTCTTCCAGCGTGCGGATGTTGTAGGCGTCCTTGAGGTGGTCCTTTCCCGCCCTGACTTCCACGCGCCAGACTTCAAGGTCGGGATCGTCGCGGTCAACGCCCCAGACCTCAAACCAGTG